>JAAZAN010000080.1 GCA_012514315.1 Chloroflexota bacterium | reverse complement strand
GGGGAGTTGCTGGAGGAGGACCGGGACGCCGGAGGCGGGCTGGCGGGGCGGTGGTCGTACTACTACCAGGGCTCGCGGCGGGTGGCGCTACGGGTGGGGGAGGACGTATACTTCGTGCACGGCGACCATGGCTGAACGCCAGTAGCCATTCAGCTCCGGAGTACCTCGCTGACGACGGATGGAAATGGCGGATCGCCAGACGCCAGTCCGCTGGCGCAGCGACCAGTGGTATGAACCGTATGGAGAGGTGTGCTGGAGCACAGACGCCAGTCCGCTGGCGCAGCTGCCAGTGGTATGAACCGTATGGAGAGGTGTGCTGGAGCACAGACGCCAGTCCGCTGGCGCAGCTGCCGACGGACTGCGGGTTCATGGGGCAGCGGCACGGCGGGGCAATCCGGCTGACGCAGATGGGGAGGCGGTGGTATGACGCGCGGATTGGGCGGTGAATGAGTGCGGATGTGATCGTTCCGGTCCAAGCCAGTATACTGGATCCACAGCCACAACCTGCAGCGGACACACCCAGTCATCTGTCCGTAGTCCACTGGCCATATGCAGTCGACGTGCGACAGTGGTCAGCCGAATGCGCGTCGGCGCGTCACGCAGGCTCTGCGTCTACACACACAGTGGCTCTGATTATCTGTGCCCACCGCTCAGTCCCGTGCAGACTGTCCAGGTGTTGCGACTGCGCGATGGCGTTCCGGTTCGTGAATCCCCGCTCGATGGCCCGAGCCAGGTAGTCGAGTGCGCGATCCTCCTGCCCGAGCTGCGCCGCTGCGCACGCTGCGCCGAAATAGACCCATCCCGCGGCGTCGCCGCTTGCCAACGCGCGCCCGAACCACCCGTCCGCGTCCTCGTAGCACCCGGAGCGCAGCGCGACGTTACCGTGCACAGCGAGGTTGGCGGTGACGTCGAACCAGGCGTAGAAGGCCGGATAGTCGCACAATCTGTCGAAACCGGCCTTGCGCGCTGTCGCGCCGGAAGGTCTGTTGTCTGCCCAGCAGTGCCAGCCGATGCGAGTGATTCCCCGTGTCAGCGCCCGGTCGACGAGCGCGCTGGCCGCGAATGTGGCCAGGCCACGGCGCTGATACGCCTTCACTGTCGCGATGCCCACCTCGCAGCGGCCGGGTCGATTGTACTCCGACAGGCACCACGCGACGATCTCGTCCTCCCTCAGGATGCAGACGCCGAAGCTCCGTGCCAGAAAGGCCGACACAGAGGGTCGCTCCGAGCACAGTTCCTCGGTCAGTGCGGCCAGGTTCCGCAGTTGCGTCTGGCGCAACAACGCTCGATTGACTGACCGCATCCCGAACCCGTCTGGAATCATATCCTGCCAGCCCTCGCGCAGCGCTCTGAACTCGTAGTATTCGCACCTGTCCCTAAGGGGCTGTTTGTCCGGCAAGAGCGTGTCAATCTGCTCCTCCCATCCACCTGTCACGTGGTACAGAACGAACATACTGCGCCCGGCGGCCAGCGCCCGCGGATAGATCGACTCCGCAAAGAGCCGCCCTACGCCGGTATTGAACTCCTCGATGTCCGGGTTTCCGGCCAGATAGAAGCGATGCCCGGTCTGCATCAAGACGGCGCGGGGATGGTCCCGATTGTCTACGTAGATACTCGCTGGGGTGTCCCGAGCGATTCCTGATGAGATAGCCAGGTGGAATTCCAGAGGCTCGAATAGAGGGCGAACCCCGGCGTAGTCTGATGAATGCAGTTGCGTCACCCGGCGGGTCATGGCGAGATGCTGCCTCTGACGTCAACCCCCGCCCGCAGCCGCCGGATACGCGCGTTGAGGAAGGGGGAGAGATGTCCCCAGTAGCGCTCCTGCAGCTCCGCTTGTCGCCAATCGCGACCCGTAATCTGGCCGCGGCACAGCGGGGATCCGCATCGGCATTCCCAGTCGGCCACCCAGTCTTCATCGGCCTCCCACATGCAGTAATCAGCGGTAAGCTCCTGGCCCGCGGCGATGTCCCGTCGCGCTACGAGGGTGACATCATCCGCCAGCCACATCGTCGGATCGCATGAGTGATTGATGAGATCCGCCGGGTCCTCAGGCTCGTCGGCTCGCCCTGCCAGGTAAAGCCCCTCGTCGATGGCCGCGATGCTGCCTGGGCGAGCCAGGCCCGCGCGAACTTCCTCGTCGGTCATCAGCACCCCGCCCCAGATGATCACGATTTCACCGGCCCGGAAGCCCCGAGCGGCGAACAACCCGTATCCATGACAGGACGATTGTTGTATGGAGACGCGCGGATCTACCCAGGATGCGTTCCGATATCTCGTGTCGTGTTTCATTCTATCCTCTTTGTCGGTGCATGTGGCGCCGGCGGACCCAAGCGGCGCCGGGCCTTCATACGGTGCCCCGGCGTCGGCCCAATGCTCGTCTCAGGTCTACTCCCCGGAACACCAGCCAGCGCACCAGGCCTCCATATCTGTCCCGATAGTTCTTGTCGTAAAAGAGTTTCATTGTGTCGTAGAATGCATTGTACACACGGGCCTGCGCGGCCTCATCGACCGGGCTCAGGCCCTGACTGTGGCGTTTCAGGCCTGTGGTCATCCCGTGGTAGTGGATTGCCTCGGCCTGTGGGTAGAACATGATTCGGTAGCCCAATCGCTTCATCTGGTAGCACAGATCGATATCCTCGCCGAACATGAAGTAGTCCTCGTCCCACTGGCCAGCGCGCACAAATGCTTCCCGGCGAGTGAAGAAGAAGCCGCCTCGGATCACATCGACGTCGTGGGGCTGAGTCAGGTCTCGGTCGAGGAGGTGGTATTGACCGAAGATGCGCGAAAGGCTACGCGAGCGCCGGAGTAGGTGCGCCAGGCGCGTGAAGTAGGTGAGCGCTGCCCAGGGTGTCGGGAAGCCACGGTGTGCGCCCCAGTCGATCTCGCCAGTCCGGGCCAGTCGCAGGAACGGTGTACACGCGCCCACATCCGGGTTGGCGTCTACCAGGTTGATCAGTGTGGGCAATGTCCCTGGATTAACCTCGATATCTGGGTTGGAGAACAGAAGGCGCTGGCCGCGACTGGCCCCGAACCCGAGGTTGTTCGCGGCAGAGAAACCGACGTTGTCTGGATTACGGATCAACAGCACGTCAGGAAACCCCGCCTCGATGGCATCGGCGACTCCATCCTGCGATGCGTTATCGACGACGATGACTTCGTACTGATGATCGGTGTCGGCGGCTATCGCGGTTCGGTACGCGGCGAGCGTCCGTAATGTGATCTCGCGACCGTTGTACGTCACGATGATGATGGAGACGTCTACGATCTCGGTGTCCACTCTGCCGTCACTCTTCCTGACCATACAGCTCGAACAATCTCTGTCGGCTGATCCACCACACGCGTGTCGTGATCTCGTCGGCGCGCAGCCCGCGTGCGCTGGCCGGGTTAAACGCGCGTCGCAGTGACAGGATCCAACGGTGTGAGAGCCATGCTCTCGCGCGCGCAAACGGCGAATCGCCCCCCGGCGAATCGCACTGCTCGAGCCCCAGTCGTTCGAGGAGTTGGATCGTCGTCGGCGTGTATGGCAGCGGGAACGAGGCTCGGAAGGCCCGGATGTCCTCCAGGTCGGGATGATGTGCAACGTGCCGCGCGAGTTGCTGAAAGGAGCGCTTCACCGCTCTCACAACCCGGGCCGCCCAGGCCAGGTCGGGCCCAGCCGGTGGGATCTTCGGCATCTGTTCATTCCAGATGTGGAGCGCGCCGATCCTGTCGCCGCGTTCGACAATGGTCCCGCCCGCTAAGTCAACGTGGGCTGACGCCTTGACAAGACTGAGCCGCAGCATGCACTGGGGATCGTCCGAGAACTCGCGTATCCGCAGTACCCGACGCTGTAGACGGTCGATCGCGGTGACTAGCCTGTTGGGCGTCCTCATAGAATCGAGAGATCGGAACTCAATGGCAGCGTGGACTCCGAGATGAAGCCCTCACCGTGAGCGGCCAGGATGATCATACCGTAGTATCGTGCAGCGATCTCAACGGCGAACAGGATGGGTGCGTACTGCGAACTGTGCGCCTGGAGAGCCTCTTGCTTTATGTGGTAGACGTCGCTGATATCGATAACGAATGTCGGCCGACCAGACGCGTGGAATGAGACCGGGAACATCAGGTGGCGTGGCTGTGGAAACAGAGGGGCGTGCTCAGGAAACAACGTGGGACGTGTCGCCAGATAGGCCGCGCGCCTGTAGAGGGGGCCGACCACCGCGTGATCGGGGTGTGGGTCGTCGTAGTACGGCGTCAAGACCATTTGGGGCCGGAGCCTTTTCAGTACCTCGGTCACGCGCAGCGTGTTCTCACGGTTGAGTTCCAGTCCTGCGTCGGGGAGATCCAGCATCTCGAAGGCATCGACCTGGAGAATCTCCGCGGCAGCGTGCGCCTCGGCAATGCGAGTCTCTCGATCGGCGAAGGCGCCCATCTCGCCCTGGGTCAGTACCAGGATGCCGGTGCGCAGGCCGCGTGCTCGGGCCTTCAGCAGGAATCCGGCGCATCCGATCTCAGCATCGTCGGGGTGTGCGCCGATGGCGAGCACATCGACCTGTGAAGCGGAATTGGCGGGTCTATCGCATCTGGGCTTGTTGGGTTGATCCACGTGATTCATCGATACCTCGGCTTGGATCTGCTATGTCTTTGTCTGCGGGCCAGGACAGGGCAATTCTACATCGCTTCCCAGATGATTGCCAATCTGGAGGGGGCGGGCGCGATCATAGCTGCCGGCTTGTCACGGCGCGCACGCGGTGCTAGAATCAGCCGCGATGATCTACCTTGATGACCTTCTGACAGCCACCGGTGGCAGACTGCTCTGCTATGCCGGCGCGCGTGAGTTTGCGGCGTACTGCTACGATTCGCGTCACGTTCAGCCTGGGGAGATCTTCGTCGCCGTGAAGACCGACCATGGCGACGGCCACGATTACATCACTCACGCAGTACAGGGAGGCGCCAGTGGTGTTCTGTGTCAGACTCCCGATGGCCTCGATGATTGTCCTGCGACGTGCATTGTTGTCCCGGATACACAGACAGCCCTGACCGACTGGGCTCGCCTGGTGATTCGGAAATACGGGCCCCAGGTAGTGGGCATCACCGGATCCACTGGCAAGACCAGTACGCGCGAGGTGATTGCCGCCGTCTTGGGCGCACAGTATTCGGTGTTCCGAAATCCATCTAACTTCAACGGCCGGTTTGGGTTGCCGATCGCGCTGGCCGGGCTTGGCCCTGAGCATGATGTGGCGGTTCTGGAGCTAGCAGCCGACAGTTTCGGCGAGATCACGGACCTGGTGGAGGTCGCCCGACCACGACTGGGTGTGGTGACAGCGGTGAACCATGCGCATCTGGCCTACTTCGATACGCTTGACGCGATCGCAATCGAGAAAGGCCGCCTGGTCGAGGCGCTCCCCGCGGATGGGACGGCGGTTCTGAATTACGACGATCCACGCGTTCGTGCGATGCGAGAGCGAACCGATGCGCATACGGTGACCTACGGACTGAGCCCTGACGCTGATCTCGTGGCCTCCGAGGTGCGAGCTGACGGCGAGGGGCTACAGTTCATGGTCCATTTCCCGGGCGCCGTGGGGATGGGCCTGCCCGGTTGCCCCAACAAGGCGGAGGTTCGGACTCGACTGGTTGGTCGGCACCACGTCTATACCGTGCTGGCGGCCATTGCCGTCGGTCTGGTCTACGAAATTCCGTGGGCCGTGCTCGTCGATGTGCTCGACGATCTGCGGCCGAGCCCGGGCCGGCTGAACCCATTGGAGGGCGTGGGGGGGTGTACGATTCTCGATGACTCGTTCAGTGCCAGCCCTGCGTCCATGCAGGCGGCGCTGGACGCCCTGCGTGAACACCCGGCCGAGCGGCGCATTGCGATTCTGGGAGGAATGGCGCAGCTTGGCGGATACGCTGTGGAGGGGCACCGTGCAGTGGGGCGGACGGTAGCTGAGATCGCGAGCCTGCTGGTTACCGTGGGCGAGCGGGGCGCCTGGATCGCACGAGCTGCGCAGGATGCCGGTCTGGCTGTGGATCAGATCGTTGTAACCTACACGGCTGCGGACGTGGCGCGGACGCTGAAGGGACGCGTCCGAACGGGTGATGTGGTCCTGGTTAAGGGGGATATCGATGAGCGAATGGAGCACGTGACGCACGCTCTACTAGCTCACCCCCAACGCGATGCCGCCCGTCTGGTGCGGCAGGAACCCGGATGGCGGCGCGTGCGTGTAGCACGTCCGGCCCGACCTACGTGGGTCGAGGTGGACCTTGAGGCGATCGCGTTCAACGTACGTCGAACTCAAGAGATCATTGGCCCGGATGTTGATCTGCTCGCTGTGCTGAAGGCCGATGCGTATGGGCACGGGGCTGTGCGGGTTGCACATACGGCTGTCAACAACGGGGCCCGGTACTGCGGTGTGGCTTCGCTCAACGAGGCGCTGCGCCTGCGTGATGCGGGGATCGATACGCCGATTCTTATACTGGGATACACACCCGCATGGCAGGCGCGGGAGGCCTTGCTGCGGGACATTACGATCACCCTCTATGATCTCGATGTGGCGCGTGCGTTCAGCCGCGCGGGCGCCGACTTGCGGCGTGTGGCGCGCGCTCACGTGAAAGTTGACACGGGAATGGGGCGGCTGGGACTGCTTCCCGAGCAGGTCGGGTCGTTTGTGACACAGGTTCAAGGCCTTCCAGGGCTGGAGCTGGAGGGGATCTTCACGCACTTCTCAGTAGCCGATGACGAGGATCTGCAGTACACTCGAGAGCAACTGGCCCGATTTAATCAGGTGCTGTCCGAGCTGGAGCATCTGAACGTCGTCTTCCGGTATGTCCATTGTGCTAACTCGGCGGCGCTGCTGCGTCTGCCCGAATCGCGCTTCAACCTGGTCCGGTTGGGTCTGGCAATGTACGGGCTGCAACCGTCGCCTCACGTTGCTCTGCCGTCTGGTTTCCGCCCTGCTATGACCTGGAAGACGACGGTCGCCCAGGTGAAGGTCCTGCCTCGGGGGAGTTTCGTGAGCTATGGGAATACCTACCGCACGCAGCGCGAAGAGACCATCGCGGTGATTCCGGTAGGCTATGCCGATGGGTTCCGGCGCGGTCCGCAGCCGTGGCGAGCGGTGCTCGTGCACGGTGAGCGTGCGCCGATTGTGGGGACGGTCTGCATGGATCAGACGATGGTCGATGTGAGTCATATCCCGCGTGTGCGTGTGGGCGATGAGGTTGTACTGATTGGTCCGCAGCGGGATGATGAGATCACGGCCGAGGAGGTCGCTGGCTGGATCGGGACAATCAACTACGAAGTGGTCTCCGAGATACTGGCGCGAGTCCCGCGGGTAGTCTAGCGGATTTTGGAGGTTGCAGATGGGGAGCAGTGGAACGATGAAGGCGCTGGTGAAGCAGTACGCACGGCCCGGATTGTGGATGGACGATGTGCCGATCCCCGAGATCGGGATTAACGACGTGTTGATCAAGGTCCACAAGACGGCGATCTGCGGTACCGACGTCCATATCTGGAACTGGGATGCCTGGGCGCAGCGGACAATCCCCGTTCCAATGGTGGTCGGTCATGAGTTCGTCGGCACTGTGGCGGCGATGGGTGACAACGTGCACGATCTGGCCATCGGAGATGTTGTCTCCGGTGAGGGACATATTGTCTGCGGCCGATGTCGGAACTGCCTGGCCGGTAGGCGTCATCTGTGCAACGCGACCCAAGGCGTCGGTGTGAATCGGCCTGGCGCCTTTGCGGAGTACGTGTGCATCCCTGTGACAAACATCTGGCACGCCGACCCCAGGATCCCGCTCGACATACTCAGCATCTTTGATCCCTTTGGCAATGCGACGCATACTGCGCTAGCGTTCAAGGTGCTGGGCGAGGATGTGTTGATCACAGGGGCGGGACCCATCGGGCTTATGGCGACGGCCATCGCCAGGCACGCCGGCGCACGCTACGTTGTGACCACCGATCTGAATCCCTATCGCCTCGATCTGGCCCGCCGGATGGGGGCCACGGTTGCGCTAGACGTGCGCGAAAGAAGCATCACTTCGGTTCAGCGAGAGCTGGGTATGAAGGAAGGTTTCGACGTCGGTCTGGAGATGTCGGGCAGTGGCCAGGCCTTCAAGGATATGCTGGCCAATATGTGCCACGGTGGTAAGATCGCGCTGTTGGGTATTCCAGGGGACGAGCTCGCTATTGACTGGAACGATATCATCTTCAAGATGCTCACTATCAAGGGCATCTACGGTCGTGAGATGTACGAGACGTGGTATCTGATGCAGTCGATGTTGCACTCTGGACTTGATATTGCTCCGGTCATCACGCACAAGTTCAACTACACGGACTTTGAGCAGGCCTTCGACGTGATGCGTTCGGGTAACTCGGGCAAAGTTGTCATGGACTGGGTCGCTGCCTGATGGCTGGCGCCATCTGGAGTCGCGCACGGTCTGACACGATCGGCTTGGCCTGGTCCTGCTGATGAGGTATAATGTCAGCGGTAGACCAGCCATCTAGATGGACAGACCCTTGATGTCCACATTTCACGAACTGTGCAATAAGGAGATATGACGATGAAGCTGCTACTCAATGCGCGCTACGCCAAGACCCACGAATGGGCGCTCAAGGATGGTGATGAGTTTCTTGTCGGCATTACCGATTACGCCCAGGATTCCCTGTCCGACATCGTGTATGTCGAGCTGCCTGAAGTGGGCGACGTGCTCGACAAGGGTGAGAACTTCGGCGTGGTCGAGTCGGTGAAGACGGCGTCCGATGTCTATATGCCTGTGAGCGGTGAGATCGTGGCGGTGAATGAGGCCCTGGAGGACACGCCTGAATTGGTGAACCAGTCACCATACAAGGATGGCTGGATGCTGCGCATTCGCCCATCGGATCCGTCCGAATTCAACGATCTTCTGGACGGCCCAGCCTATGAATCATTCGTCGCCGCGGAAGAAGGTTGAGGCTGCTTCCGCGACGCTCAATTGAGGCCTGGCAATGCCAGAGGCGTGCAGCGTGGCCGTCTTTGGTCGTTCTGCCAGGCCTGGAGGTAGATCTGCCCAATGCCCTACATTCCGCACTCCACTGACGACCGTGAGGCGATGCTGGCCGCTGTCGGTGTCTCATCGCTGGACGAGCTGTTCACTGATATTCCGGTGTCGGCGCGTTTCCCTGAGCTCCAGGTGCCGCAGGCGATCTCCGAACTCGAGACACGTTGGGAGCTAGAGGATCTCGCGTCCAGCAATGTGTCGCTGGATGAGGCTGTCGGCTTCCTGGGCGCCGGCGCGTACCACCACTTCGTCCCGTCAGTCGTAGACGCCGTCATCAGCCGAAGTGAGTTCTACACAGCATACACGCCCTACCAGCCTGAGGTCAGCCAGGGTACGCTGCAGGCGATTTTCGAGTATCAGACCATGATCTGTCAGCTCACCGGTATGGATGTGTCCAACGCGAGCCACTATGATGGCGCAACTGCTACGGCCGAAGCCGTCATCACGGCAGTGAACCTCTGCCGAATGAAGCGGCGCAAGATCGTTATCTCGCCCTGGCTCCATCCGGAATACCGGGCGGTGGTGCGCACGTACACCCAGGGGATGGGGCTTCAGATCGTGGGTGACGAGACGGAGACCTCAGGTGACCTGGTTGGGCTGCTTGACGGTGACACTGCCTGTCTGATCGTGCAGTACCCCGACTTTCTGGGACGGGTGGATGATCTGACGGATCTCGCCGAGGCTGTCCACGGAGCCGGGGCGCTGCTTGTCGTTGTGGCGAACCCTATCGCGCTGGGGCTGCTGCGCCCACCCGGGCAATTCGGCGCCGATATCGTGGTCGGTGAAGGGCAGCCACTGGGAGCTGGTTTGAACTTCGGCGGCCCCTACCTGGGGTTCTTCGCGACATGTCAGGAACACGTACGTAAGATGGCTGGAAGATTGGTCGGGCAGACCGTCGACGCCGATGGGCAGCGTGGATACGTCCTGACGCTATCCACCCGTGAACAGCACATCCGGCGCGACAAGGCGACTTCGAACATCTGCACGAACCAGGGACTGGTCGCGCTGGCGGCGGCTGTCTATCTGGCCGCGTTGGGGCGGTGCGGGCTGCGGCGGGTCGCGGAGTTGTGCTATCATCGTGCTCACTATGCCGCTGAGATGATCGACGCGCTATCCGACTTCGATGTGTTGCGCGACCATCCCTTCTTCCACGAGTTTGTGGTGCGCTGTCCCATTCCCATCAGCGAGATCAATGAGTTCTTGCTCTCGGAGTGGAACATTGTCGGTGGCTATGATCTGGGCCGCGACTACCCCGCATTGCGGGATCATATGCTTCTATGTGTCACTGAGATGAACCCACGTGCGGAGATCGATGCGCTAGTGGAGGCCCTGGAGGAGGCAGCGTCATGATCGAACCCCTCGTCTTCGAAATATCGCGTCCGGGACGTTGTGCGGCCTCGCTGCCGAAGCTCGATGTGCCGCCAGCGGAGCTGCCGGATGGGCTGACGCGTGATGATCTTCCCCTGCCGGAGGTCAGCGAGATCGATCTCGTTCGTCACTACCTGCGGCTATCGCAGACCAACTTCGCAATCGACAAGGGTTTCTATCCACTTGGCTCCTGTACGATGAAGTACAACCCCAAGATTAACGAGGACGTTGCTCGACTGCCGGGTTTCGCGCACGTTCACCCATATCAGGATGAGGAAACGGTGCAGGGCGCGCTTGCCCTGATGTATGGGCTGCAATTGTTCCTGGCCGACATCGGCGGCTTCGCGGCGGTGAGCCTGCAACCGGCAGCCGGCGCTCACGGCGAACTGACTGGGGTGTTGATGATGCGGGCCTATCATCTAGATCGAGGCGAGTCGCAGCGGGACATCATCCTGGTACCAGATTCGGCGCATGGTACCAACCCAGCCACGACGTCGATGAGCGGCTTGACGGTGGTTGAGGCGCCTTCCGACTCACGGGGCAACGTGGATCTGGCGGCGCTGAAGGCGGTCTGCGCCGACTACCGGGGGCGTCTGGTCGGCATGATGCTGACTAATCCCAACACGCTGGGGCTGTTCGACGAACACGTCGAGGAGATTGTCGCGCTGGTGCACGATGAAGGCGGGTTGATGTATGGCGATGGCGCCAATATGAACGCCCTGCTGGGCGTGGCGCGGCCCGGTGACCTGGGCTTTGACGTCCTGCACTACAACCTGCACAAGACCTTCAGCACGCCCCACGGGGGTGGCGGCCCAGGCTCCGGCCCAGTGGGCGTTGGCGAGCGACTCGTCGATTTCCTACCTGCACCAGTCGTCGGTGTGGACAGCGAGCGGTCCAGTGACGAGGCCCTGTTCTTCACGTTCGAGACGCCGCCGAAATCGATCGGGCGTGTGAAGGCTTTCCACGGGCATTTCGGTGTCATGGTACGCGCCTACGCGTACATCCGTATGCTCGGGTCGGATGGATTGCGTCGGGTTGCGGAGTATGCCGTGCTCAACGCGAACTACCTGAAGCATCGGGTCGCCGGCGTCTATCCGGTACCCTACGATCGACCCTGTATGCATGAGTTCGTCTGCCAGGGACGGCTGGAGGGCGCGCCTGATGTACATGCGCTGGACATCGCCAAACGGCTGATCGACTACGGTTTCCATCCGCCGACGAATTACTTCCCGTTGATCGTGCCGGAGGCTCTGATGATCGAGCCGACGGAGACGGAAAGCCGGGAGACCTTGGATGCCTTTGCTGATGCGCTGCTCGCGATTGCCGAGGAGGCCCGTAACGAGCCTGATCTGCTGCATGGCGCGCCGCACAGTGCACCGCTACGCCGGCTGGACGAGGTTCGGGCGGCACGCAGTCTGATTCTGCGCTGGGAGCCTCCGGAGCAGCCCGCGGAAGGCTAGCGACGCGCTCATTGGTCAGCCTGACCACTGTATGAGGTAACGGGCCGGATCGTAGATCCGGCCCGCATGTTTGTGTCTGCCGACAACAGGCAGCGCGCGTGTGCCGCCGCCTCACGCCTCTTTGGACTCAGGCATACCAGCTGAAATCCTCCGCCGCGACGATGTCCTCGGCCAGCGATTCCGAGATGTACAGATCGCTGCGGAGCGTCTGCAGAATCGATGCAGGTACCAGAGGCGTAACTGGGCCGTGTGCAGCGAGCCGGACGGTGAACCTCTGCCACGACACCATAGACCCGCCGAGCCGGAACGCGTTCCACGAACTGCGGAGCTTCGCACCGACGATCTCAGCCGGGCCGATAGTTGCCGCTTTAGGCGGGTACCAGGACCAGTCTCCGCTGGCGCCGAACTCAGGCCCCAACACCCCTTGTAGAACGGTGAAAGGGGTGAGCTCTACGATGCGGGGACCGAGTTGCTTCCACTCCTCCAGCTCGATCGGCGGGTATGCTTCGGACCCAGGCTCAATGAACGCCAGGTGTCCAGACCAGCCAATGCCACCGTAGCATACATCGGCTCCACCAAGATCTGCGATCATCTGGCCGTAGTTGCCGATGTTCTCGTTGGTTGGCCCGGTGATGTGGCTCTCAGGCGGACGGAGCGCGGGATCGATCTGGTGGTAGAAGTTCTTCTTCATGGCGTGAAGGAACGAATTGGGCCAGGTCTCCGGCGCGATATTGCCATCCTGGTCGGCATACTCGTCCATATTGAAGGTGTACAATCTCTGGCAGTTCACCCTGAACTTATTGATCAGATAGGCCACACGACTGTACAGTGGCTCGGGCTGGGGGGTGATCAGGACGAGATGTCGATTCTCGTCCGCCGCCTGCTTGATGCGAGAGAAGACCTCGGTGACCAGACGAAAGGGGAAGTCGTCGTCGGCGATGACTTCGATCCGAAAATCTGGGTTCGCATGTCTGGTTATCTCCTCCCTTCTGATGGCGCGAACCTTTTGGCAGGCTTCCCGATCCCGAAAGGGGATCCACCGCGCCATGTCATAGTCGAAGCCATCCAGCATGATGTTCCTCCTAGATGATGCGTCTGGCGACCCGCCTATCGTTTGGGGAACCTGCGTACCACCGATGCCCGGATCGGTACGACCAGACGGTCGCCTATCCGCAGGTCATCGTACGGCTTGTTCCATGCCTCGCGGGCAGGGCGGCTCAGAATGTTGATCTCAGAGCCTCGAGCAGCGCGACGCTGGTCGATGTATGCCATGCCTACCAGATGACCTTCTGTGTCCAGCGCGCACGACGTAACATGCCCGATCACTCGACCGATCGAATCGGTGATTACGTCCTCGGTCTTGGGCACACGCACGCCCTTTGCCTGAACGCGGAAGCGTGCGATGATCATCTTGCGCTCGCGGGCGCGCTCCATATAGGCCTGCCGGCCGACGAAGAAGGCCTTGTGGAGCTTCACGTATCCGGCAAAGCCCGCATCATCCGGGCGCAGGTCAAAGGGGCCAGCCAGCTCGTGACCGTATAGCGGCAAGCCGGCCTCAATCCGCAGACTGTCCCGAGCGCCCAGCCCGATTGGCTGCAGTCCGAGCGGGCCGCCGACCTCCAGCAACTGCTCCCAGAAAGCCTGAAGAACATCGGGGTGAATCAGGAGCTCGTAGCTCATTCTCTCCCCCGTATACCCCGTACGGGTCACGATCACGTCGAACGCGCCGCCCGGCGCGCGCTCCGACGGGAAGTGGGCTTCCATCAACTGAGTGTGCTTCATGGCCTTCAGCCGGCCTCTCAGTTCGGTAACCGCGGCAGACGGGGTTGCCGAATCGAGAAGCGCAAACAGGACGTCCCTGGCTCTGGGGCCCTGCAAGGCAATACCGGAGAGCCAAGCGTGGCTGGCATCGGTCGTGTGGAGATCGCGCAATTGGGCCTGGAAGCTGGCGCGCACCCAGGGACGAGTCTCATCAATCCGGACCTGGCGGGTGTTGACTGCGTTGAGCCAGGCCCAGTCCTTCTCAGCATTGGCGGCATTGACAATCATCAGGTAACGGGCCGGGCTGATCATATAGATCATCAAGTCATCCAGCACGTGACCGTTGGGGGCGAGCAAGTATGCATACTGGGACTCCCCGGGCCGCAGGGCGTTCGCGTCGTTCGTTGTCACGAGGTTCAAGAAGTGCGCTGCGTGCGGGCCGCTGATCTCGAACAGTCCCATATGGGACACATCGAATAGGCCGGCTGCCTCGCGGACTGCTCGGTGCTCCTCGCTGATTGAGGTATACCAGAGTGGCATCTCCCAGCCGGCGAAGGGCGCCATCTTGGCGCCATGTTCTGTGTGCCAATCGAACAGCGGTGTGTGACGCAGCTCGCCTTCTTCGTTCTGCCATTCGAACGGCGGTAGTGCCACACCTGACGGTTCACGATAGTGTGAAGTGTGGAGCCCGATGAAGTAGGGCTTGTGAGAGGTTTGAGGCACGAAGCCGGAGTCGGTGGACCCAGCCTGTACAGAGATATCGCTGAGATCAGCCATGCCCAGATCGCGAACGACGACTGGACCCAGTATCTTCGCCCACACATCTCGGTCATCGAACCGAACAAAGCCATCCGAGAGATGTCGCAGCCACGCGATCACGCGGCGCGCTCGATCGGAGGGAACCGCGAGATGGTAACGGGTGTGGCCCTGGCCTGCTCGCTTGAGCCATCCTGAGCTCATAACCGTGCCGTCCCGCTCAAGCAGTGTGGCCGTGCGCCAGGCGCTCTGGGGCAATCCATCAATTTGCTCGACGACAACTTGTTCTACAAAGGCAGGGGCGCGATTACCCTCGATCTCGATCAAGGCAAACCCGCCTTCCCGCGGTCGTAGTTCCTGAGCGACACAGTGATGAGGGTACCCGCTGCATGTGAACTCGGAATCGGCGCCGATCCGCTCGGCGATCTCCGCTACCTCCTCGCGCAATTGCTCCATCACATCGAAATCGATCTTGCCCCGGTAGGCGAGGTTACTCACCGTGGCATAGGTGAATGGCTCGATCGCCCTCAGCGCCCGCGCGATAATATCGGCGATCTGGTCCATATCGGGTTCGCGCATCCCACGCTGAGTCAGCCACGGCGCGCCCAAGCGGATGCCGCTGGGATGCACCGCCGATTCGTCTCCGGGGATGGTGTTGCGGTTGACGACGATCCCGATCAGGTCCAGTATAGCCGCTGTGACTCCGCCCATCAGAGGGGTTCCATCCTGCCCCTGGATGGTCTTGCAGTCCAGAAGCAGCAGATGTGTATCGGTGCCGCCACAGGGAACGCGCATGCCACGCGCCGTGAGCGCCTGGGAGAGAGCCGCGGCGTTGGAAACGATCTGGTGCTGGAGCTGTCGAAACTGGTCTGTCTGTGCCAGGTGCAGAGCCACGGCGATCCCGGCAAATGTGTTCACGTGAGGCCCGCCCTGAAGCCCGGGAAAGACCGCATGGTCGATCTTGCGGGCAAGCGCCGGGCTTGTGGTTAGGATACACGCGCCTCTCGGTCCACACAGAGTCTTATGTGTCGTGAATGTAATCACGTCCGCGTATCCCAGGGGGGTGGGATACGCGCCGGCGATGACCATACCCGCGACGTGAGCGATGTCTGCCAGCAGGTAGGCGCCGACCCGGTCCGCGATCTGCCGGAAACGCGCCCAGTCAGGGCTGTGGGGATAGGATGTGTACCCGGCGATGATCATCTTGGGCCGCCGCTCAATGGCCAACGCCTCAATCATGTCGTAGTCGAGGCGCTCGGTCCTCTCGTCGACGCTGTAGGGTGCGACGTCGAATAGCTGCCCTGAGAGATTCACGGGACTACCGTGCGTGAGGTGGCCGCCGTGCGCCAGCGTCATACCCATAATCGTGTCACCCGGCTTGAGCAGCGCATTCTGAACAGCGATATTGGCAGGCGCGCCGGAGAGCGGTTGGACGTTGACATAGATCTGCCCTGCACCCACGGTGTCTGTTGCGAAGGCCTCGGCGCAGCGTCGTCGCGCCAGGGCCTCGATCACGTCGGCGTACTCTACACCTCGGTAGTAGCGCTGGTCACCGTAGCGACGGTAGTGGGCGAGGTGATGGTCGTAATCGAGAATCTCAGGTTCAGTGAGCCAGCGGCTATCCGCATTGGGATACCCCTCGGCATATATGTTGTTCAGCGAGGAGCCCAGGGCCTGCCGCACAGCCAGTGGTGAGCTGCTCTCACTCGGTATCATGATGAGTTTGTGGGCCTGCCGTTCGCTCTCCAACTCGATCAGTTCGGACACCGCGGGGTCGAGGTCGACCAAGTCACCGCGGAAGAGGTAGTCATTGTGTGTGTTCATCGTGCCTCCGATGTGCCAGACTCTGTCTGTTCTGGGCGGATTGTGCAACCTGCTGTGGATGATCGTGTTGTAACTACCAGTTGCTGACGCAGTGGATAATTGTACTGCTCCGAGACAATGCTGTCAAACCCATCTGAGTTTGACAAATGGCGACATTGGTGTAGAATCGATGCGATCGTGCTCAGTTGACCGAGACACGTGAGATTAGGTGACCTCGATTCAAGCAGACGCGCACGCCGAGCTGCGCGTTTTCCATATCCGCCTATCTCGTGAGTCTCACAGTCGGCCAGGGCCAGCGCCGGCAACCGCGCCTTCGGCAAAGTGCTGACGCTCTGCTGGTGCATAGCTGAGACGGTTGCCCCTAGTGTCGTTATACCTGCTTCCAGGAGGAGGAGCATATGCGAGTACTGGTATCGGACCCATTGGCCCAGGATGGTCTCGAGCTTCTGCGTGCAGAGGTCATTGTGGATGTCGAGACTGGTCTGGATGAGGATGGCCTTGCGGCAGTCATTGGGGAATACGACGCGTTGGTGGTTCGAAGCGGCACACAGGTCACCGAGCGCATTATCGAAGCAGGCAGTAGGTTGCAGGTCATCGGCCGGGCCGGCGTCGGAGTGGACAACATCAATGTGGATGCAGCCACTCGCCGCGGGATTCTAGTCGTTAACGCGCCAGACGGGAACACGCTGGCTGCTGCGGAACACACGATCGCCATGATGCTCTCGCTGGCTCGCCATATTCCTCAGGCGGATGCATCACTCCGTGCGCGCAAGTGGGCCCGCAAGCAGTTCGTTGGGACGGAAGTCAACGGGAAGACATTGGGCGTGATTGGGTTAGGCCGGATCGGGCGTGAAGTGGCCAGCCGCGCGCGGGGATTGCGGATGCGGGTGGTGGGGTACGATCCCTATATGGCTAGTGAACCTGCCGAGCAGCTCGGTATCGAGATGGTCCAGCTAGATGAACTCCTGGCCGAATCCGACTTCATCACGGTCCACGTGCCATTGACCTCGGACACGCGGGACCTGATTGGCGAGCGCGAGCTCGGACTGATGAAGCCGACCGCGCGCATCATCAACTGCGCCCGCGGCGGCGTGGTGAATGAGGATGAGCTGGCTCAGGCGTTGGAGACCAATCGAATCGCGGGCGCTGCGTTGGACGTCTTCGTCAGTGAGCCACCGTTTGATAGCCCCTTGGTGAACAGTCCGAAGGTGGTCTTGACGCCACATCTCGGCGCATCGACGACTGAGGCGCAAGTGGCGGTAGCGGTCGATGTCGTTCGAGAGGTACTGGCGGTGCTTGCCGGTGAGCCGGCCAAACATCCGGTGAACGCGCCGATGATCCCTCCTGAGATGCAGGCTCAGCTGCTGCCCTTCTGCGAACTGGCTGAGAAGTTGGGGCGTTCAGTCAGCCAACTGATGGATCGGCGTCTCAGCCAGGTGGAAGTGACGTATGCGGGTAGGCTGGCCGATCTCAATACCGATCCGCTGCGCGCCTTGTTGATCAAAGGCTTACTCCAGCCGGCGACTGAGACGCAGATCACATTGGTCAACGCCAACCTGATTGCACGCGAGCGGGGCCTCCATGTCGTTGAGCGGAAGATCGAGGAAGCCGGGCACTACGCCAACTTGATCACCGTGCGCTTCCAGGACAACGGTGCGGTACGGAAAGTGAGTGGAACGACGGTGCGTGATGAGCCGCACATCGTGCAGATAGATGAGTACCAGATCGATTTCACGTTGCGTGGACATCAGTTGCTGATCTACCACTGCGATCGTCCAGGTCTCATCGGAAGCGTCGGCCAGCTGACGGGAAAGGCCGATGTCAACATTGCCTTTATGGCTGTTGGCCGCCTGGAACCGCGCGGCACCTCGCTCATGGTGCTCACACTCGATGAGTACGTGCCACGGGAAGTTCGGACAGAAATTGAGGCGCTGCCCAATGTGTATGGGACCCGTTTGCTCGAGCTGTAGGACGTGGGGCGGCTCTCGAATTAACATCTAGCCTAGACGGATCAAGGATACTCGACAATGTACAAGAAGCTATTCATTCCTGGACCGACTCACGTGCGCGATGAGATTCTGGCTGCACAGGCGGCGCCAATGATTGGTCATCGCGCCTCGGAGTACTCAGCCCTTCAGTTGGAGGTCACTCCAAAGCTGCAGCAGTTGCTGTACACACAGCAGCGTGTCTATCTGTACGCGTCCTCATCCACTGGCGTGATGGAGGGGGCCGTGCGTCAAGCCTCTACCCAGCGTGTCCTCAATACAGTGTGTGGCGAGTTTTCCAGCCGTTGGCACGAAATCACGCGGGTCAATGGTCTGGTGTGCGAACAGGTGGCTGTCCCCGCCGGGCAGGCGATTACTCCCGAAATCGTGGATCAGGCGCTCAGCGCCGGTGCGGCATCTGGTGACCCGTACGATGCGGTTACGGTGGTGATGAACGAGACCTCGACCGGTGTGATGAGCCCTGTCAAGGATATTGCGGCGCTTGTGCGTGCCAAGTATCCGGATGTACTGATTCTGGTTGATGCCGTTAGCTGTATGGCAGGAACTAAGATCGAGTTCGATGCCTGGGGCCTGGATGTTTGCCTGGCCGGTGTTCAGAAGTGCTTCGCTCTGCCCCCTGGTCTGGCTATCTGTGCGGTGAGCGATCGAGCGCGGGAACGGGCCCAGCAGGTGGAGTTTCCCGGCCACTACTTTGCCTATGCTGAGATGGACAAGCGGTACGACAAGGGGCAGACGCCCGCGACGCCGGCCATCAGCCTCATTCAGGCGCTCAACCGTCAGATGGATGACATCCTGGCAGAAGGACTGGACCGGCGCTGGCAACGACACGCGGATATGGCCGCCTTCGTCCAGGACTGGGCGCGACGCTACTTCGCGCTCTTCTCTGATGAGCGGTATCTGTCGCCTACGGTCACCAACATTTCGAACACTCGTGGCATCAGCGTTGCTGATCTGAACAAGCAGCTGGGCGAACGTGGCGCTATGATCTCCAATGGTTACGGCAGCCTCAAGGAGAAGTGTTTCCGTATCGCGCATATGGGCGATCTCACTACCGATGATATGCGCTGGTTGTTGCTCCAGATCGAGGATATCCTGGGACTATAGACTCAGGGGTTAGGGGGTTCCGGTGGCAGAGATCCAGCCCTTTCGCGGTATTCGCTTTGACCCGGGTCACGTCGGTGATCTCTCGAATGTGATCACTCAGCCCTACGATCGCATCCATACGGATGAACAGGCTCGCTACTATGGGCTGAGCCCGTACAATCTGGCGCGCATTATCCAGGGCCGTCGAGGGCCGCAGGATCATGCGGCAGACAACGTCTACACGCGCGCCGCGTGCTATGCGCGGACCTGGCATGCGGAAGGGGTGCTTCAGCGTGACGCGTGTCCGTGCATCTACGTGCTCGACCAGACCGAACTGACGCCCGACGGATCGTACCGAACTCGGCGGGGTCTCTCAGCCGCACTGGCGCTCACGCCGTTCGACGAGGGAACTGTCCTGCCACATGAACGTACCCTCTCGGGTCCGAAGGCGGACCGGCTGGATCTGACCCGCGCCACTGAAGTGCACTGGGGCCACGTGTTCATCTTGTACCCCGACGACGGTAGGCGAGTGGAGGCGCTCCTGGAAGACGCCGTGGCATCCTCTGCGCCGCTCCGGGCACGTGAACAGGTGATCGAGAGTCGGGTGGAACAGCGTCTGTGGGTTATCGACGGCCCGCAGATCATCGGGGCTGTGTGCGAAGAGCTCGCGCCGAAGCGCGGGTTGATCATCGCGGATGGACACCATCGGTATGAGACAGCACTGGCATTCCGCGACGAGATGCGCGAGCGATATCCTGAGAGCGCTCCACGCGCGGCATTCAATTATGTGCTCACGACGCTGGTCAGTATGGGTGATCCGGGATTGGTCATTCTGCCAACTCACCGTCTGGTACACTCATACGGTCGTATGTCGAGCGAGGAGTTCCTTGATCGGACGCACGGCTACTTCGATGTTCAACGTGTGACCGATCGTGATGCGATGGAGGCGGCTCTGCAGGGGGCCGAGCGCGACCGGCCCCGCTTTGGATTCTATGACGGCGCCCATACGATCTTGACGCTACGTGACCCAACCGTTATGGCGCAGCTCTTGCCCGAGCGAGCCCCTGCCTGGCGTCTTCTCGACGTGACGGTACTGCACGAACTGCTGATTGAGCGGGTGTTAGGGATCGACAAGGACGCGGTCGAACGGCACGAGAACATCCACTATGTGCGTGACGCGTCGGTTGGTTACTCTGCAGTAGACGTGGGCGAGGCAGAGTTTTTCTTTGTATTGAACCCGACCCGGATGGACCAGGTGCGTGCGTGCGCCGCAGCTGGTGAGCGTATGCCTCAGAAGTCAACCGACTTCTATCCCAAGGTGGTCAGTGGGCTCGTCGCACTCCCAGTCGGCCCTGCGGAACAGCTCTAGGACGTCACGAGTCTCGAGACCGTTCTCGCTGGGACCGGGACGCTTCCCGGTACGGGTGGTGCGTGACAGCCCTGCCGTTCGAACTACCGCGGACTACACAACGCTGTCGAATCCGGTATAATGACCGGCTATGCAGAGAGGCAACTTCATCATTGCGGCTCTCCTGGTTCTGGCTGCTGTGATCTATCTGATTGTCAGCAGTACTGGAAACACGGCGCGCTACTTCCTCACGATTGACGAGTTGCTTGCAATGGGTGATGACGCGATTGGCCGCCGGATCACCGTCTCGGGAGCGGTGCTTGGCCAAACGATCTTGGTCGATCCGGACGCGCCTCGAGTGACGTTCACCATCGTTCACGTGCCCGGAGACCCTCAGACCGTACAGCGACTTGGTGGGTTGGCCTCCGTGCTTCACCAGGCGACCATGGACCCGGAACGGGCTCGCCTCCAGGTGGTGTACGATGCGGATCCGCCCGACCTGTTGCGCGATGAGGCCCAGGCTATTGTGCGTGGGTCGCTGCGGGAGGATGGTCAGTTTCACGCCGACGAAGTGCTCCTCAAGTGCCCTAGCCGCTACGCGGAGGACATTCCCGATCAGATTGAATAGGAGAATCGGAGGCGGACAATCGAAATGACAATGCTCCCGGACATCGGCGCCGCGTTGGTGGGGTTCGCTGCGATCACGACGCTGTATGGTGTTGGCGCGATGGCGCTATACCTTCGGCGCTCAGACACCCGCTATGCGTACAGCGGGCGCAATGCGACCTGTGCGGGGGCGGTGCTGCTCTGGTCTGCAGTCGGTCTGTTGCTGCTAGCGTTCGTCACTGATCGTTTCCAGATACAGTATGTGGCTGAACATTCCAGTCGCGATCTGCCGCTCTATCTGAAGGTATCTGCATTGTGGGGTGGGCAGGAGGGATCACTTCTGCTGTGGTGCGCACTACAGGCGCTTTTCGCGGCGTTGGTTGCACGGGGGATCGTGGGAAAGGGGGATCGAACGACTGCGTGGGCAACCACGTTCCTCAGCGTGATCACCGCGTTCTTCTGCATCATCACCTTCTCACAGTCCAACCCGTTCGTGTTGAGCGTGGTGACTCCTCATGACGGTGCGGGCCTGAACCCCCTCCTGCGCCATATCGCGATGGTTATCCACCCGCCCGCGATGTATGTGGGCTACGTAGGGTTGTCGGTCCCTTTCGCGCTGGCTCTGGCCGCATTGCTCACCGGGCGCCTCGATGAGTGGCCGAGGATTGCCCGTGGCTGGCTGCTTGTTGCATGGGTGTTCCTTGGCGTGGGACTTCTGTTGGGTGCACGTTGGGCCTATGACGTGCTGGGGTGGGGTGGATACTGGGGCTGGGATCCGGTCGAGAACGCCGGGTTGATGCCGTGGCTGACCTCGACAGCACTGCTGCACGGCCTTGTGATGCAGAATGAGCGGCGCGGGTTTCGCTCGTGGAACGTCGTGCTTGCCACTTCATCCTTTGTGTTGGTCCTCTTCGGCACGTTCGTGACGCGGAGCGGGTTGATCGTCTCGGTCCACGCATTCGCCCGCTCAACCATCGGGGGTTACTTCCTTGCATTCATCGGTCTGGTGGTGGCGGCGACAGTGGGCATCGCCTGGATTCGTCGCGATGGCTTCAGTGAACGGCGCCAGCCCGTCGGCCTGATATCCCGAGATGGCGTGTTCTTTCTCACTCTCGTCCTTCTTGCGGCCGTGACGTTATCGATTCTCATCGGGAGTCTGCTACCGACGCTGACTGTGTGGATCTCGGGGCAACGATTTGAAGCGGGGCCCGACTGGTTTGATCAAGTGACTGGACCACAGTTTGCTGCGCTGCTTGCGCTGCTAGGCGTGTGTCCTTTGTTGGGGAGGGCGGGTCTGCAGATACGCGCGCGTCGGAGCAGAGGCTGGTTCCTCATCGCTGGGCCTGTGATTCTCGTTGGCGCGGCACTGGCGTCAGGGTTCGGTGATCCAGTTGGCCTGGCGGGTCTTGCGCTGGCCGGCCTGGCAGGTGCTACGGCGCTCGCAGAGCTCGCGAGGGGCATCACTGAGTGGATCCGGAGAAGCGGTGAGACGATTTCGGCTGCTTGGAGGCATATGTTTTGGCTCCACGGGCGACAGTATGGAGGCTACTTGGTGCACATTGGCGTCGTTTTGCTGGCGTGCGGAGTGATCGGCACGCGAATGGCGCCCTTTGAGACGAGCGTCGTCACATCGCGCGGTGTGCCTGTCGAGGTCGGTGGCTATGAGCTCACGTTCATTGGCACGAACCAACGCATGGCGGCGGATCGATTCGAGACGCGAGCCGCGATCGAGGTGAATCGGGCAGGGCGGCACGTGGGCGTGCTGCAGCCAATTGTGGCGCAGTATGCGCCCTCGGATCAGTCCTACGCGACGCCTGCGGTGCGCTCGTCGGTCCGCGAGGACCTGTACCTTGTCCTTGTGGGCTGGGACACATCCGGCCACAGTGTGACACTGCGGGTGTTTGTGAACCGTCTCGCAGGCTTTCTGTGGGCTGGTGGGATTCTGGTGCTGTTGGGCGGGTGCGTTTCCGGACTTACCCTTCCCCAGAGCGCGGATGAGGGAATACTGCGCTGTGTGCCTCGTCGGATGCGAGACGCGACAGGGCTGGCGCTGATCGTGCTGGTATTCGCCGCGTTGGTTCTGCTTGTGTGGACGCCGGAGACCGGCGGGACCCAGCGCGGGCTTCTGACTGGCGCTGTGGCGTCTCGGGGTGCATCTCGGTTGCAGGTGGGTGACATCGCTCCAGACTTCTCGCTGACGCTTCTTGATGGCGCTAGGCTCGCGTCGAGCGGGTTGGAGGTAGAAGCGGTTGTCCTCAATTTCTGGGGCACCTGGTGCGGTCCATGTGTCGATGAGCTGGCTGAGCTCCAGTCGATCTGGGAGGAGTATGGTGCGCGAGGCGTTGTAGTAGTCGGGGCAGCGGTGGCGGATGAGGAGGAGTCGGTCCGACGGTTGATCGCGCGGCGCCGTGTCACCTACCCGGTCGCGCTGGACGTATCTGGACATCTATCGGAGGACTATGGGATCACAGGTGTGCCCGAGACGTTTGTTGTGGCCGGCGATGATACCGTCGCGGCGGTGTTCGTCGGCCCTCTGACGCGCGAGCAGCTTGTGGACGAACTGGAGCGCTTGGTGGGCGACTGACCGGCCTCACGTGGGTTCGGGCGCGTTGCTAGATGAAGCCAAGGCGGATGGAGGGCAGGGTGTGTGATGGGTGCTGGTAGTGTGTTAGTGATCATTGCTGTAGCACTGGTCATTATCGCCTACGTGGCGAGGCCCTTCGTCGTCGCATCGCTGGTGGACGATCCGGATCGAACTATCGAGCGCTGGGTTTCCTGGCAGCGCGCACAAGTCGGAGGCCGAACAGATGATGGCGAGCGGTTCTGCACACAGTGTGGACACTGTGCGACGAAGGATGACCGCTTCTGCTCTCGATGTGGGACGGCTCTCGACCGGAGCGGACAGTGAGTCTCACGACGGTGGGGGAATCATCGTACGAGGGTGAGAGCACGTTCTGGCAGTGCGTAGGAAGATGCAGGGTTATGCGCGTTCCGTTCAGCTGGATAGTGTGTTCTGCCCTGCTTCTGACGGGAGTGGGTCCGACCAGTCGTGCACAGGCGGGCTTGGGGCTGGTGACCGGCCAGGTTGTCAACCTCACTCCTGGCGGTGAGGCGCCGGTAGACCTGGAGGTGGAGCTGCACGGCTTTCGCGATGGTGAGGAGGTCCTGGTTCTGGGGTCATCAGTCGGATCGGACGGCGTCTTCCGCTTCGAGGGGCTGGACACGACCGGGGATGTAGACCTTATCGCGCGGACGGTCTATCAGGATGTGGCGTATCATTCACCTGTCGCACGGCTGGCTCCCGGGATACACGAGTTGAACCTGCCAATCACCATTTACGAGGTCACTGATGACCCCTCGTCGATTCGTATCGAGGTACTTCACCTGTTCGTCTCGCTGGATGGTGATCGTCTGCGGATTGCCGAGTACCATCAACTGGGGAACGATGGGGATCGAACGTACGCCGGGATGAGCGTCGACGATGGGGTCCGAACGACGCTCACGGTGAAGCTTCCAGATGGCGCTTCCTCGCTACAGTTTGATCCGGCTGCTGCTGATGGTCGGTTCCAGCGACGCGATGGCGCGTTTGTCGACACGCGTCCTATCGTACCGGGTGCTTCAACGCTGGAGGTGGTTTTTAGCTACGAGTTGCCATACCGGGTGGGTGAGACGGTCGAACGCGTGTATGGGCTCCCGGTGGATGTCATCCGTATCATGGCGTTGGATGAAGGGCTGAGCATTCAGGGCGCGGGTGTCGTCGCTGGGAGCGTTGTGGATTCAGAGATGGGACCCGTCCGTTCATTCGGAGCGGGTCCCCTTCTGGCTGGCGAGCGACTGGCGTTTCTTGTGGTGAGTAGGGGGAGCGCTACACAGGCGCCGGTGTCGGATGGAGTAGGGCGGGGAGACGCTGCTCTGGGTCTGGCTGCGCTGATGCTGGCTCTGGTGGCGGTCTATCTGCTGTGGCGACCTGGCGACATCGCTACGCCGCCGGTCTGGGCCCGTGAGATCGTGTCAGAGATGGCTGATTTGGACGTTGCACTCATCGCAGGCCGTATGTCAGTTGAGGATCATCGTCTGCAGCGGGAGGAACTGACGGGCCAGCTGCGCCGGCTGATCCAGGAGCGGAGGGATGATTGAGATCCGCGGCCTCTCCAAGACCTATGGGGCACGCCATGCGCTATGCGAGGTAGATCTGGACCTTACCGATGGCGAGGTGGTGACACTGATGGGCCCCAACGGCGCCGGCAAGACGACGTTGCTGCGCATCGTGGCGATGCTGGCGAGACCGTCGACCGGTGCGGTGATCCTGAATGGCGTAGATCTGGCGCGCGCGGGCGCCGAAGCGCGACGGTTGGTCGGGTTCCTCTCCCATCGGTCCATGCTCTACAAGGATCTTACGGCTGAGCAGAATCTGCGTTTCTACGCACGGCTCTATCGGGTGACCGACGCGTCCGAGCGAATTGGCTCGCTGCTGGACACGGTGGGCCTTCTGGATCGGGCTTCGGACCCCGTGCGGGCCTATTCCCGAGGAATGCAGCAGAGGCTGATGCTTGCTCGGGCTTTGCTGCATCGCCCGCGTGTCCTGCTGTTGGATGAACCCTACGCAGGGCTGGATGAGGACGCGAGGGCAATGTGTGATGGGATTCTGGTCGACGCTAAGCACGACGGTGTCATGGTTCTGACTGCTACACACGAGATGGCGCACAGCCTCACGATGGCTGATCGGGTGGTCGTGCTGAGTCAAGGACGGGTGGCGCTTGATGCCCGGACATCAGCGATCGATGCAGGCGATTTCGCGAATGACTATCATCTTCTCGTGTCGTAGGAGGACGGTTTGACGTTCCTGCACCAGGTTGGCGCGATTGTGGCCAAGGATGTGGCGGCGGAGATTCGCACTCGAGAGCTTGCGAGCGCCATGCTGGTCTTCGCTGTGCTCTCATTACTGATCTTCAGTTTCGCCCTGGATCTGAGCGGCGACCTGGCACGAGTCGCGGCGCCAGGTGTGCTCTGGACAACACTCACGTTTGCGGGATTGCTTGAGCTTAACCGCTCGTTTGTGCACGAGCAGCAAGACGGGTGTATTGACGGTCTGCTCCTGGCGCCGATGGACCGCAGCGCGATTCTCTGCGGCAAGGCGCTCGGTAACCTGATCGTGATGGTGACAGTCGAATCGATCTTACTTCCGCTGGCTTCGGTGCTGTTCGGCGCCAACCTAGTGCATGGGGCGGTGTTGCTCGTCACGTTTCTGGGGACGCTGGGCTATGCTATTGTGGGAACGCTCCTCGCGGCTGTGGCGGTCAACACACGAGCCCGCGAGGTGATGCTTCCGGTGCTGACCTTGCCCTTGACGGTACCCCTGCTGATCGCCGTTGTTCAGGCGACGGCGGGACTGCTGGAGGGGGCGCCGCTGAGCGATGTGCAGGGTTGGGTAAGCCTGGTTGTTGCCTACGACCTGACTATGACGGCGGTGGCGATCTTGACATTCGGGTTCGTCGTGGGCGAGTAATGCGGGGAGGCAGTTGACTTGCGTGTGAATCGGGACCGTTGGGATGCTGCCCTACTGGTATTGGCCATTCTGTTCGTCCTGGCTGCTGTCGTTATGATCTTCCTGTATGCGCCACGGGAAGCGACGATGGGTGACGTGCAGCGCATCTTCTACTTCCACGTGGCCTCGGCGTGGGTTGGATTTCTGGGTTTCTTCATCACAAGCTTGAGCGGAGCGCTGTACCTCGTGGGCGGAGAGCGGCGCTGGGACATCCTGAGTCTCTCATCGGTCGAAGTGGGCCTCACCTTCATCACAATGGCGGTTGCCACAGGAGCTTTGTGGGCGAGACCTGTGTGGGGTGTGTACTGGACGTGGGATCCTCGCCTCACTATCTCGGCGATCCAGTTACTGATCTACATCGCCTATCTGATGTTGCGCTCGTCGATTGACGGGCCCGAACAGCAGGCCCGGTTTGCCGCGGTCTATGGTATCATCGCTTTCGCGACCGTTCCGCTCTCCTGGTTTGCCATTCGCTGGTGGCGCACGATCCATCCGGATCTGTTGACAGGGGGCGGTGGGATGGGGTTTGACGCGCGCATGGTGTCGACGCTGATCGTTTCGGTCGGCGCCCTCTCGCTTCTGTACGTTGTGCTGGTGAGGGTGCGCGCACGCCTGGAGCGATGTCGCGATGCGGTGGCGGCTCTGCGAGAGCGGGTGTGACCCAGCGTCGATGCCGCCAGGATACAGGAGGCACGTATGTCATCGGTTCGGTCCTATCTGGTTGCGGCCTACGCGGTGTTCTGGCTGCTACCCTTCGCACTGATTCTGTCGATCTGGCTGCGTCAGCGCCGCGTCGAACGGGAGCTTGATGACGTTGCTCGTCGGCTGCACGACGAGACGCAGTGAACTGAGCCTGCAGATTGTGGTCAGTGCGTCGCGCACGCGATGCACGGATCGAAGGCACGCACCACCCGGCCGACAGCTTTCTCGAGCTCGAGATCGATGTGGTCGGGTGTGACGTAACGCTCCGCGGCCACGCGTAGCGCCCGCTCGATGGCCAGTGAGTTGTGGACCGTGGGGATGATGAACTCAGCGTGCGCGATGAGGCCGTTCTCCACCGTGTAGTGATGGATCAAGGGGCCGCGGGGCGCTTCGACCAGACCGTGCCCCTCACCATCACGCGGCGTGTGGGGCACGGCGGTCTCGTCGCCGTCAAGAGGTTCGGCGAGGATCTCGATCGCCCGTTCGAGCGCGTAGACCAGCTCGATGCCCCGGGCCAGGTCGAATAGGAAGATAGCGTGCGCCGGGCGCCCAAACGCACCCACAAACTGCTGGAGGTAAGTGTCGGCGAGAGACGTGCCCATACAGCGGGCCATGTTGATCCGTGCCAGGCTGTTCGCTCGTAGCACTTCACCTCGGTAGCTGGTTTGCCCGGCGTAGCTGTAATCGGTTTCCTGGTAGGAAAGGTAGCGCCGAAACTCATGTGCGGTGAAGGTGCTCACAAATTCACCCGCCGGGCTCAAGACGCGTAGTACATCACCGTAATAGGACGGATTGCAGTCAGCAACAGCGGCAATGTAGTGGGCGGGGGCATCGTCGCCCCAGGTACCGATTCGTTCCCCAAGGTCGACCGTTGCGCTCCAATACGTGTTGAACAGGTCGCAGGCCAGGGGCAGAACACGCTCCAGTTCACGCCGGGTCGTTTCCGCCGCCTGAGCGGCGATCCCGCTGGTGACTCCGCCAACGACAGCCTTCACCGGGTGGATGAACTGGCCACCGGCGAGCGTTATGATGTCAGTGCCGGCCTTGCGCACACGTAGCGCGTGGGTTGCGATCCGTGACTCCGCCTCCACCGTATGAGAGGAACCCGGGTTCATCAGCTCGAAGATACTCGAAAGCCCCAGTCGATCGGGCATAGTGAAGATGAACATCGAGGTCGCCTGGTTCTGAATGATTTGCCCCAACAGGAGGAGCTCGCGCAGGCGGAGAGCCAACGGTGGCGGTGCGACGCCGAAGATACTCTCCAGTGTCTTGACGGCGGCCACGTGGTGTGCAGTGGAGCATACACCGCAGATGCGCGGCACGATCACTGGCATCTGCTCGGCAGGTATCCCCTGCACGAAGTACTCGAAGCCGCGGAACTCCATTGCCTGGAAGTGGGCGGATATGACGCGGCCCTCTTGCACTTCGACAACAACCTGCGCATGCCCTTCGATGCGACTCAGCGGAAATGTCAGCGTGGTCACTTCACAGTACCTTTTCCTTCGGACGGGGCCTTGCCGATGACCCGGCGTAGTCGGAGAATTGGAAGAGGAACAGGGCCAGCTGCGGCGAGCGCAGGGCTTCGGCCACCTCGTCCGGCGGGATATCCGTCATTCCGGCGAATACACGCTGAATGCTGTCCATCCAGTCCTGAGCTTCCCTTTCGATCAGGGCATCGGATGGGCCGCGGCATCCCACGCACGGATGTCCCGCTCTGGGGCATGGAGCACGGCAGCCACCGCGTGTGGACGAGCCGATGCACAGGTACCCCTGGTTGATGAGGCAGATATCAGGCTCCACGTGGCCATGCTGAAAGCCGGTCAGGTGCGCAGGGCGAACGTCCCTGAGCTTCCTCCGGCCACATTCCTGACATACGATCCGGCTTGCTCGGAAATCCGTTGAATCGAGGAGAATCGCCATGAAGAGCTCCGGAGTTGGAGGACATCCGGGCAGGTATCGGTCCACCATCACTGCCGAGTCGATGGGGGCGCAACGAGGTAGCAGGCGTGGTATGTGTCGCCGATCTCCGCCTGCGAGGAACAACTCGCGCACATCATCCCGGTTGCCCAGGCTTGCCACACCGCCCGAGATCGCGCACGTTCCGACGGCGATGACCTGGTCCGCCTGCCGCGTCGCACGACGTAGGTTGTACAGGTCCTCATCGGTGCGCACACCGCCGCTGACTAGCAGGACGTCAACGTGTGGCACGATGTACGCGGAGATGACCAGCGGCATGTACACGAGCTGGTACTCCTCCAGCCACTCGTTCGCGTTCAGCAAGGACACCTCACATCCGGCGCATCCTGAGAGCTGGAGAACGGCGAAGCGTTTGAGTTTCCCGTTGCCTTCGCGACTAGACACGGCGGGCGTGCTCCTTGGGTTGAGTACAGACTGACCGACGGTTCGTTTATCGAGTAGGCTACAGTCGGTAGCGCGCTGGCTACGTAGACTGAGCGGACACTGCGACGCCAGCCTCGACTATGAGATAGCCAGGCGAAGCGCGTCGATCTCGGACGCTTCAAGTCTACGTAGCGGTTGTCCGACCAGCGGGCCGCGGGTGAGTACCTCTGTCTGATCCTCATACGTGGGCTGGGGATCACCCCGATAGAGAATACCCAGAGGGATACGATCTCCCCACTCCCATGATTTCTCCCAGGCCGCCTCTCGGTCGGCGGGATTGTAGCCATCTTCGTCCTCGAGCTTGTACACACGCGGTGTGTAGAAGTCGTAGGCGTATGACTTGTTCCAGGTCACACATGGCTGTAGGACGTCGATGAGCGCATAGCCCGGCCACTCCAATGCCTCACCAATCATCCAGGCCAGCTGCTGAAGCTCGTACGAGTAACCGCGTGCGACGAAGGTGGCGCCGGCTGTGATGGCAAGCGCGAGTGGATTCACCGGTGTCTCGATCGCACCGTGTGGCGATGTGGGAGTCCGCTTCCCCTGCTCGCTCGTCGGCGAATACTGTCCCTTGGTCAGCCCATAGATCCGGTTATCCTGCACAATATCGACGATCTGCAGATTGCGGCGGGCAGCGTTGAGAAAATGACTCAACCCCTCGCCATAGCCATCTCCATCGCCGTGCACGACCATGACCCGCAGTCCGTGATTTGCCAGGCGCGCACCTGTCGCTACGGGAAGCGGTCGCCCGTGGAGGCCGTTGAACGCCGACACCTTCATGTAGTGGGGCAGTTTGCTGCCGCAGCCGATCCCGGTAACCATCAGCAGCTGGTGTGGCGCGATATCGTGTTCGGCCAGCGCCATCGTGATTGCGCTTAGGATCCCGAAGTTGCCACACCCTCGACACCACGTGGGGCGTTCCTGGCCCCGAAAGTCCTTCCGACTGAGCATCTTACACCTCCTCTCCCGCGCGTGCCAGGATGTAGCCTGGTGTGAACGCCCGACCATCGTATCGCCGAATGCTCCGGTTCACGCGACAGCCGGTCCGAGCTCTGAGCAGTGTCTCAAACTGACCAGCCTGGTTACCTTCCACAACGATGATCCGCTCTACGCCTTTCAGGGCTTCCTCAGTTGCTCTCTGGGGAAACGGATGAAGGTCGCTGAAATGCCACATGTTGGCGCCGTGAGACTGGCTTGCGTTCAGGATATCCACTGACTCGCGGACCGGACCGTACGTCGAGCCCCAGCAGAGGAACGAGATGGCTGCCTCCTCCGGACCGTAGCGCACAGGCCCTTTCAGATCCGGAGTGGCTGCGGACAGCTTCCGGGCTCGCTTATCCATCTGTGCCACCCTGATCTCAATGTCCTCACTGATGGCGCCGCGTTCGTCATGTTCATCCGACGTGGCCACATAGACTGCCTTGGGATGCCCCGGGAGTGCTCGCGGTGACACACCGGACTCGGTGACCCGATAGCGCAGGTAGGGCTCTGTCTGTGCATCCAGGTCGTCATCGGTCAGGAGAGTCCCGCGATCGATGGTGACGGCGTCGAAGTCCAGGGCATCCCTCTCGATCGTTCGATATGTCGTGGCCAGGAAATGGTCTCCGAGAACGAGGGCCGGCGTCTGGTACTTCTCCGCCAGGTTGAAGGCGCGCCAGCCCGCCTCAAAGGCCTGCTCAATCGTTCCCGGCGCTAGCACGAAGCGCGGGAAGTCACCCTGTGCGGCGTGGATCAGAAACAGAAGGTCGCCCTGCTCGGTGCGCGTCGGCAGACCGGTCGCCGGGCCGGGACGCTGAGCATTGTAGATGACAACAGGCGTCTCGGTCATCGCCGCCAGGCCCAGGCCTTCGACCATCAGTGCGAATCCACCACCCGATGTGGGAACCATGGATCGAGCCCCCACATGCGCAGCGCCGATCGCCATATTGATGGCTGCGATCTCATCCTCCGCGTGCTTGGTGACCGCGCCAAACGCGTCACCGTTTGCGGCGAACCACTGGAGCACTGGCGAGCCGGGCGTCATGGGGTAGGCCGACACAAAGCGACATCCCCCGGCGAGCGCACCCATGGCGAACGCCTCGTTGCCGGTAAGCACCATCCTCGGTGGCGCATCGGGCGCCGAGGGCATGCGGAACGGGAAGTCAGCCTGGAACTGGTGCGCAGCCTCAACGCCCGCGTCGGCGACACGCAGGTTCGCATCGATCACTGCCTGGCCTTTGCTACTGAAGTTGTCGCGTATCACGCTGTGCATCGCCTCGGGATCGAAATCCAGCAGGCCTGAAGCAATGCCGAGCACCAGCGTATTGCGCATGATTTCGCGACCGCCCTTTTCTTCAGCCAGAGCGGCAAGTGGTAGGGAGAAGAATGACACGTCGGGACGACGTACGCCATCGGGTAAGCCGTCGGCTTCATCGAACACGACGGCGCCGCCCTCGACGACGGTTTCTGTGTGTCTTCGAATCGTTTCTGCGTCCAGGGCGAGCAATAGATGCACGCTCTCACCATGGGCGTGGAGCGGCTGATGAGCCACGCGAATCGAGAAGAAGTTGTGGCCCCCGCGGATCCGGGAGTAGTAGTCGGGCACCCCAAAGACATAGAGGCCGCCTCGAGTCAGAGCTTTCGAGAACCCTGCCCCGCTGGATTCAAGCCCCATTCCAGCCTCACCACCGATACGGATCGTGACATCGTTATCGATCATCGTCTGCTCCTTCACGCGTTGAGCGGGTCCGGCCATCAGGCATCATCGTGAGCACGGTGCAGGCTGTACGTACGCATCGCACGCACAGTTTACTTGTACATGATCCACACTGTCAAGTCAGCCTCTCCTGAAACGACGCGAACTCAGAGCCTGGTGGTGGGTGCTGTGTAGCCCGGCGGACGTTACGAGTCACCGGTCGGCCAGAGCTGACACAGCGACAGAGAGACCGGCCAGATCGCCGACCTGCTCGCCAAGGCTGGCGGGAGCCACCTGACACACCGCCAACGCTGGCGATAGTGCTTCCTCTCTCATCGTGCTTAGGGCTCTCGATTCGAGCAACGATCGCTGGCGTGCATATATACTGCCGATGACGATGCGTTCGGGGTTCAGAATGTCGATCAGCATAGCCAGGCCTCGCCCCAGGTAGCGCGCAGCGGTATCGAACACCTCCAGAGCTGCTGGATCACCGGATCGAGCGGCCTTGCCGACCGTTTCTGCAGTTACATCCGGCAGATGTGCCAGGGTGGGGCAGTAGCTTGGCGCCCGGCCGCGCGCGATCTCCCGTTCGGCCACAGCCCGCGCCTGATGGGCGATGCCACCACCGCTGCAGAAACCCTCGAATGATCCGGCCTTCCCGTAGCCAAGGGGTCCGTCGTCGGCCAGGCGGACGTGGCCGACTTCGCCCGCCAGATCGTTGGCGCCTGAGTAGAGCCGTCCATCCAGGATCAGCCCCGCTCCCATACCAGTTCCAAATGTGAGGAACAGCATGTTGCGACAACCTCGCCCCGCTCCCCATCGCCACTCGGCCAGAGCACACGCGTTGGCGTCGTTCTGCAACGCAGTTGGCGCGTTGAACTGCGTTCGGAAGGGGGTCACCACGTCGATGTGGTCCCAGCCGGGCAGGTTGGGAGGTGAGAGTATCAGTCCCTCACGGCTGTCCAACGGTCCTCCGCAACTGATCCCGATCGCGTCGAGTTCCGTGACTGCGTGATCCGCTGCCAGGCTGTCCAGGCTTTCCATCATGTGAGCGAGGGCTTCGGTCGGGGTCTTTGGCGTCGCGAATCTTCGCTTTCCGATAATTGTGACACCTGGGCCTTGCATCCGCCCAATACAGACCGCGCACTTGGTGCCGCCGATGTCGACCCCCGCGAGAACGCAGGATTCAGGCACAGGACTTCTCTCCCCCAGTCTCTTTGATACGTATCGATATTGCGGAAGTATTCCAGCCCTCGATGGTCACGGCGCGCTCGGTGGTCTCCACGCCCTCCCACGTGACGACGACGGAACGGGTCTCCGAAGGCAAGAGGCAGAAGTGATTCGAATCGAAATAGGCATATCCGGTGGCAGAAAGATCGCGCGCATCGTGAAACTGCAGGAAGAGCGCGGTCACTTCCCCTGTGTTGGTGATCGTGATTGTCGATTGATCCGCTGACTGGTCCACGTGCCAATCCAGCGTCGTAGGGGGAATGTGCAGCAACGGCTGGAGGTTGTTAGTCCGGCTGAACACGTACCGATTGCTCGACAGGCCTGCCAGCGGCTCGCTGTCGAGACGCAGGTCGAGGAACCAGATGTCCTCCCTTATTCCGCCCAGGTCGTACTGTACGTCTGAGAGGAGTGTTGCTGCGTCAGGCAGAACTCGCACGGCGACCTGCTCCGCCCAGTAGACGGCGCCACACGCACCGACAAGCTGGCTGTCGAGTGTCGCGTCCACGGCGTCTGGCAGCGAGCTGGAGGCCCAGACCTGGGCCTGGAAGTCACGCTCGCCGTCCCACGCCTGCTTCGCGAACCTTCCTGAAACGTGCACGGGTTCATACGCCTGTGCAACGGCATAATAGACTGGCTTGGGCCGAGCGTAGTAGTCAATCGCCGAGGTGCAGGCGCCATTGGGGTAGGGTTCGTCGAACTGCCAGGGGAGCGAACCGCTGTTCTGGTACTTGCGGCGGCGGTCGGCCTCAACGGCGTAGCGCAGGCCATCCGCCTGCAGAAATTGGGAGGCGGCCACCAGCGTCTCCAGATCGTCGATGTCTCCAAAGATATCTCGCCACTTCGTTGTCTGCACCCACCACTCACCCAGGTGCCGCCATACACGGTTCTCGAGCGTGACAGGCCAGCGGTTCTCAGGACCGATGGTCCGCTCGAGTGTTATGATGTTGGTCAGTCCCTCGGCCCCAAACTCACTGTGGAACAGCGAGGTACCCCGGTTGTAGAGTGTGAACTGGTGTGTCAGTCCCATGTGGATCCAGGGCCCGTGAACATCGTGCAGCCCGGTCGGGTCGCGGGTGATATCCTCGAGTGTGTTGCCGAAGACCGGCCCCGTCGACGATGTTGGCAGCCACAGGCGCCCAGGATCGTGCTGATGAACGACATTGCGCAGCGCACCCAGGGTCGCGTGGGAATCGTCCAGGGGGTTTCTCTCGAGATCCATCAGTTCGTTGCCGCCACACCAGATGGCGAGCGAGGGATGGTTGCGCTTCTGGCGGATAATCTGGACTGCCTCCTCTGTCAGCATCGCGATGTAGTCGGGGTCTTCTGAAGGGCAGTTCTCGACGCCAGAGCTCGACAGCCCGAATTCCTGCCAGACGAGGATTCCTAAGCGATCGCACAGATTGTAGAAGTCATCCTTCTCTATCAGGCCGCCGCCCCAGACACGGAGCAGGTTCACGTGAGCCCGTTGTGCCAGGGAGAGGAGCCGGGCCCGTTTCTCAGCCCGCTCGACGCCATACAGTGTGTCCATCGGCACCCAGTTCCAGCCTTTGATGTACATACGCCGGCCGTTGACCCGCAGAACGTACGATCGTGCTGTACAATCGGAGGTCTCGTTGGGTACGAACTCGACGGTCCGAATGCCAAATGGAACGGTGGCCGCGTCTGAAGTCCTCCCATTGTTTCCTGTGTCGAGTACTTGGACCTCGGCCTCGTATAGCGCGGGGTCACCGTAGCCATTGGGCCACCACAGCCGCGGCGCGATGATCTGGAACTCCGTTGTGATACGGGCCTCGTCACGGTCTATGCGGTGGCAGACCGTTGAGGCGGAGACCTCCTCTCCGTCGTGGCGCAGTACCGTCCGCATCTCGACGGTAGTCGCTCGCGTCGAGGAGAGTGTCGTATGCACCCGGACGGTCGCGGTGGAATGCTCTTCAGCCAGAGCGGTACGAACGCATACGTCCTCGATCCGCACCGCGCCTGTGCAAGTCAGAACCACGTCGTCCCAGATCCCCACATGGATCATACGAGGGCAGAAGTCCCATTCGTAGTTCATGCGGGCTTTGTGTGCGCGTACCAGGCTTGTGCGTCCCATCTGCGATTGCTCGCGCGGCGCTGGCGCGATGATGACGACCAATACGTTGTCCTGATCGTAGTGCAGGCGCCTGGTGACATCGAACGACACCGTTGTGTACATCCCACGATGGTCGCCAAGGCTTTGGCCATTCAGGAAGAAGTGCGCCTCATAGTCAACGCCCTTGAACCTGAGACTGCACCGCCGGCCACGCCAATCGCCCTCCACACGGAACGTCTTGCGGTACACCCAGTAGCGCTCCGGAACCCACTCGCATAGGCGACTGTTGCGCTCGAAGTATGGGTCGGGTATCTCGCCGCTCTGCCATAGATCGTGGTGGACGCTTCCGGGGACAGTTGCCTCCATCCAGCCAGGGCCCAGTTCCGCCTCAGGCAGATATGCCTTGCGCCACTCCCATTCAATCCCGGTGTATCCTCGGAACTGCCAATCGCTTCCGTTGAGAGGGACTACAGTGTGCATACAGACTCCTTCAGCGTAGTATGGGTGCAGTGTTGCGCCAGGACCGTACCTCGGCGCACCGGATGACAGGGAGATGAGAGGTCGATGATATGTGCCTCACCTGTGTACGGCGCCGTAGCCGGCGATCGTGCGTCTGGGCTCTTGGCAGCGAGGAGGAATGACTACGAGCAGGCTAACGATCTGCTGGTCGCCCCACTGCTGTCATGTAGATGGCGCTCTCCTGAATGCCGTCGATCTCCAGGAGCCAGTTGACCTCAAGGTCGTATAGAGCGCCGACCTGGCAACTGCCCAGTCCAAGCGCGACGGCGCCAAGTGCAACATTCTGGGCCAGGTGCCCGGCGTCCAGATAGACGTACCTATAGGCCCGTTGCCCGTACTTCCATTTGCTGCGTTCGAAGATGGCGGTCCATACAAAGACGAAGTTGGCGTGAGCTGCCATACTCTGATCAAGTGCTGCACGGGCCACTTCAGCACGGAAGTCACCGCAGCGCAGTTGGTCCAGAGAGTGATCGGGTACGGAGTAGTGGTATATGCCCGATTCTATGTCATCTACCGCGTGGATCACTACGTAGGTCTCGATTGGGTAGAGCGCACCGGCGGATGGAGCGGTTCGAAGGCCATGCCCGTGTGAAGTCTGCGTGATACCCTGAGCTGCCCAAAGCAGTTGTGAGAGTGCGGTCTCGGGAACGGCCTCATCTCTGAAGCGGCGTACACTTCGACGTCTGGCCAGTATTTCCCAGCACCCGGCGCCGTCCGAGGTGGTCGGCGCACTCAGGGCAGTTCGGACGCGGGTTGAGATGGTCTTGAACACGTCAGGACGGGCATCCCAGTCGAGGTAATGATCCGGCAGGCGCCCGCGCTCGTACATCGTCTGGCGCTGGAAATCGTCGCCCACTCTTGACCCTGTCACTGTCTATCTCCTACCAGAAACGCTCAAAGCGATCTCGCTTGGCCTTGCAGATTGGGCAGACTCCCGGCGGTTCATCCCGTGCGCACAGGTACCCGCAAACGCGGCAACGCCAGACCGGGATGGACGGCGCCCCGGTCGGACGCTCGTGGACCGATGGCTGATCCTGTGCTCGCTGGCCGACTGGAGGGCGTCGTTCTGGAATTGATTCCAGTGGCTTGTCACCGTGGAGTACATCCTCCGACACGTACAGCGCACAGTAGCAGGCGCCCCATTCAACCACGTCGGGATCCCGGTAGTCGCACGGGCAGATGATATCCAGGTCCTGCTGCTTGTCGCCCGTTGCCAGGCGACAGGGACATGCCCAGTATCCGTAGCGGGCCTCATTGATCAACAGGCTCTTCACCAGTTCCCAGGTGAACTCCCGATCGGGGTTGAGATGGTATCCAGCGGCCTCAGCCTCGCGGTCCAGCCTGTCATAGAGTGCATCCACCTGCGCTGGTGAGACGCCATACTCCTCGCTCATAGCCCGAGCGCCTCCTTCAGTTGGTCCGGCTTGAACCCCACGACGCTTTGTGTTCCGTCGATCACGACAGTGGGGAAAGATGCGGCCGGATTCCAGCGGTGCACGACCGACATAGCATCCTCACGTTCCTGACCTCTCAGCAAGTCGACGTACGTGAATCTGAAGGTCACCCCCGCGTCCTCCAGGAACTGCCGTGTCTTCCGGCACCATACGCACGTGGACAGCGCGTAGAGCATCACCGAGTGTTCGCTATGCGGACCGCTCACAATCCCATAGGGTTCTGGCATTATCGTCTCCTTCGAGATCCATCTCGTCTTGTCTGAGTAGTCCTGGCTACTTGCGAATCCAGGTTGCCCGGACCGCCGCACTCCGGCCTGTAGCGAGCGCATCGATGAACGCACACGTGTTGCTACACCCTGGGCATTCATTGGGCGAGGACTCGGCCTGAAGCGAGTAACCGCATTCCGAGCATTTCTACCATATCCGATTCTCAGTCATGGTATCTTCCCCGTGCTGCCTGCCGATTCTCTTGTGCACAGGACGCACAGGTGATCACTCCTATGGCTATCCTCACTCCGCGGGTGGAATGAGGATGGTGAAGGTGCTTCCCTTGGCTGGTTCGCTCTGCACCGTGATCTCACCACCGTGCAGCTTCACCAGCTCCTGAGCAATGGCCAGTCCAGCGCCGACGCCCTGCTGCTCCATGGTCGCCCGGTTGATCTGCCGGAATCGCTGAAACAGCAGCGGAATATCGTTCGCAGCAATGCCAACGCCGTGATCTGAGACCGCTATAGCAAGCTGTGTGGCCTCTGCGGATGCGCGAACAGTCACAATTCGATTTTCTGAACGCGAGAACTTGATCCCGTTGTCGATTAGTCGTCCAATCGCGTCGATCAATAGAGAGTCACAGAGAACCACCGTGGGCAGATCTGGCGCGATTTCGGTGTTCAGCAGCACGCCTTGTGCAGTCGCTGTGGCACGATAGTTCTCCACCGCCTCCGAGATAATATGGTCTGGATTGCTGGATCTATGCGCCAGTAGTCGGAATTCGTCCGCCGTCTGGCCTGTGTCGAGACGAATGAGCAGCAGAAGATCGTCCAGTAGGTGCGTCATTCGGTCCGACCCCGAACGGATGCCGAGCAGAAACGTCTGGAGATTGCCCGGTGAGAGGCTTGCGATATCCTCAAGCGCCAGCTCGGTGTAGCCGCGTATGTAGGTGAGTGGTGTACGCATCTCGTGACCAAGGGCCGTGACAATCTGTGTCTTGAGCTCATCGAGCTCTACTTCGGCCGATCTACGGATCGCTTGGACACGGTCGAGGCGGGAGCGGATCGTGACCAGCAGTTCCTGTGGGTCGAAAGGCTTGGTCAGGTAGTCGTCGGGTCCCAGATTCTTGCCCTTGAGTATGTCCTCGCGGTCGGCCTTGGCAGTCAGGAAGATGAAGGGGATCGGTGTCCAGTTCGGATTCGACCGTACAGTCTGATAGAACTCGTACCCGTCCATACGCGGCATCGTGATATCGGCCAGGATCAGATCCGGGCGTACCTCGCGCATCACCTGCAGTGCGTGCAAGCCGTTCATCGCAGTGGAAACGACGTATCCATCGCTCTCCAGGAGATCACGAACGGCGTTGCGAAGCGGCTCGTGGTCTTCTACGACGAGAACGCGATAGCTGTCCATATTAGCTCCATCCCAGGTATCATCGTGTGACTCGGTATGCCGACAATGTGTGGCTGGCCTCAACGCTAGATCGCATTACAGCGCTGACTGGGTGGACAAATCACCGTTGCCTGCCTGTCTCACATCTTACGGACCATAGTTGGCCGCCAGGTACTCGATCATCAGGGCCTGTTCATCTGCGTTCAGATCGGCGCCTCTATCAACCATTCGGATAACGGTCTGTGTCCATTCGTCCTGTGTCTTCCGGGCGCCCGTGACTCGGTCCAACCCATGGCACGAGACACATCTTTCCTCAAGCAGACCCGCAGCATCCACCTCAGGTGGTTCAGGTGCGGTGGTTGGCGCCTCGGTGGTGGCGACCGCCGTTGTCGAAGTGGGTTCTGCCTCGGGTGCTATTGGCTGCGCCGTGTCCGTGGGCACGGCTGACGCCTCGACCTCTGTCGGTGCAGTGTCGGGCTCCGCCTGTGAGGGCGGCTGGGCTGTGGGCGTGGAGCTGCAGCCTGCAAACACGATCAGCGCCAGACCGGATACCAGCAGCGAGACTGCCTGCCATACTCCCTTCTCCGTGTTCATTGCCTCTCCTTAGGTAGGGTACGGGGACAGAGGGCGGTGCTTACAGAGGGCTGCCTCTGTCCCCGAGGAGCTTGTGTCGGGCTGAATGGACCAACACGCGTCTGCTCTAGCCCTGTTTGATCAGCCTGCCGAAACGGGCGCCAAACTCCTCACCGTGCCTAAACTCCTCGTGCGTTGGACTGCCGACAAACTCGAACGATTCGGTTAGGTCCCACTTCAGTGGCTCGATCAGTCGCTCGAAGTGTCGTTGGGCCCCGCCGCTCCAACCGTAACTCCCGAACCGGGCTACGGTTCGACTCCGGATGCGTTTCTGAGCCGCCATATCCAGAACGTGAGCCATAGGCGGAAACAAGGCGCCCTCATAGGTCGGTGCGCCCACGATCACGCCCTGATTTGACCACAGGGAGGGCAGGATGTAGCTCACGTGGGTGTGATTGATGTCGAAAACGTTGAGGGGTACCCCTTCCTGCGAGACGCCCTGGGAAACCGCATTCATCATGTGCTCGGTGTTGCCATACATGGAAGCATAGATCAGCGTTATGCCCGGTTCCGCTGGTGCAGAAGCATAGCTGGCCCAACGGGCATAGAGCTCAATGATGCGGCCGGGGTCCTCCCGCCAGACGAGACCGTGCGACGGCGCGACGACCGATATGGGGGTATCAGCCAGCTTGTCAATCGCCTGGAGCACCGGCTTGCTGAACACCGCGACGATGTTGACGAAGTACCGCAGCGACTCACGCTCGTAGAACTCGTGATCGGTGCAATCACTGTCGAACAGCGCGCCACGCAGTGCACCGTAGCCTCCGAATCCGTCGCACGAGAACAGCACCTGCTCGGTGACTTCGTACGTCATCATCGTCTCGGGCCAGTGCACGAACGGTGTATACACAAACCGCAACTGGTGTTTTCCCAGCGAGAGAGTTTCTCCATCACTAACCACCTGAACGCCGTCGGTGATGCCATAGAAAGACTCGAGCATCTGCTGCGCCTTGGCGGTGCCGAGTATTCTGGCCCTGGGAGCAAGGCGCTTCAGCATCTGAATGATGCCCGCGTGGTCTGGCTCCAGATGGTTGACGACGACATAATCGATCTCTGAGAGATCAATGACGTCCTCGATCTGTTCGAAGAACTCGTCGGTCTTGATTGACTTAGCTAGGTCGATGATGGCCTTCCGCTCATCATCGATGAGGTAGGCATTATACGACACACCTTCCCGCGTGATGGGCCATAGACCCTCGAACAGATCAGTGGTACGGTCGTTGACTCCGATCCAGTAGATGCCCGGCTTGACGACTACAGGTGGCATTGCCCCTCCTATAACATGCTCGCCAGACGGCGAACGTGGGCCTTCTCCTCGCGGATGATCCGCGTGATCGCATCCTGCTCCTTCTCCGGCACCATCTCCCGCAGATCGTAGAAGAACAGCAGGGTGTCCTTCTCAAATCCCAGGGCCGAGCGTACGGCGGACGCCTTCGTTTCGGCTTCCTCTGCCATCCGCAGAGCCTTGTCCTTTCCCGCGAACAATCCCCCGTCGAGCGCCACCTGTACATATTCCCGGTACGCCTCGTAGTCTGCGTCGGGCAACTCCACATCCGGTGAGACTTGTCCCAGCATCCGACTGAACACCTGATGGTGGACGCGCTCCTGTGCGGCAAGCTCCTCGAACACAGCCTTCGTCTCAGGATCGGCTTGCCTGGCAGCAACAGCGCTGTAGAAGACCTCCCCGTTTGTCTCGATCTCCAGGGCCATGTTCAGGGCCTCGGCTGCAGTGAATACCGTCATTTCCCTCGCCTCCTGATTGTGAGCAGCAACTGTCTACTCGATTACGCAGACCGCCGCAGGCTGCTTCACTCGTAGGACGAGACTCTCCAGCACCCGGAAGCGGTGATCCATGCCCTCGGGGCCAAGATAGGCTGTCGTCAGGTCCTGAGCCACGGCCAGGTCCATATACTGCGCACCTTGGGCCACCAGCAGCGCCTGGTTTCCCGTGATCGCTGGCGACTGGAAGATGCCGCCGTCGGCGATCGCCTGGACGAGTTTGGACTCGAGCTGTCCGGAGTGTCTGAATGGGCGTTGGAGCATCGCGAAGAGCGCCGTGCTGAGAACGAGCGTGTAGGGTCCGAAGACGCCGGCCTGGGCTAACGCTGCGCTGGCCGCTGATACGTCATTGATGGGATTTCCTGATTCTGACCAGTCGCTCAGTGCGAGTCTCTGCCCCGCAGACTTGAGCAGGCCGTCCGCGATGACCATCTGATCCTCAGCCCGGGCTACGCTCGCAGCAGCGGCGGCAGCGGGCGCCAGTTCCAGGCCGTGGCCAGTCTGACGTGCGGACTCGACGTCCCGCCAGTTCAGCATGAAGTCCTTGTGAATCATCGGAACCGGGATGTAGCTACGGCTTGTGACGCTGATCGCCTCATCCTCACATGGTTCGGCGCCGTGCATGCAGGCTTCGCTGCGCTCTATCTCATCCAGTGGTAGGACCTGCGTGCCGATGCCAAACGGGCCGGCGAGCGGAACGAAACGCCGACCGACAAGTACACGACGTGCCACTGCTTCCACGACCTCATCCAATTTGCCCCACTCGTGAGAACTCAGCGGGGCATCATCTCGCATCAAGTAATCTGCCATTAGGTTCAACCTCCTTGACTTGGCTCATTTCAGGGTGTTCGATGGAATACCAGACTTGCCCTTGAGTCTACTTCTTCATCAGGCTTCCCACCGTGAAACGCTGTTGCGACTCCGGCGGCTTGGACTCGTCGGTCCGGACTGGTTCGTCCGACTGTGTCCCGGCCTCGCCGCTGGATTCAACGTGTTCCAGTAGATCCTCAAACACCGCCGCGTGGTACGTTTCGTGGTCGCGAATGCGCGCGATCAGCACTTTCAGATCCTCATCGTCAAGCTCATCAATCTGCCTGGTATAGACACGCTCCACGGCCTTCTCGGCCTTGATGTCAGCCTGCAGCATCTCCGCCGGCGACCCCTTCAGCTCGAGGCGCGAATGCTCCATACGTGGGTGGCCTGTGAGATCCGCAATCTCCTCGGAAAGCCAGCCCATGTGTTGCATTTCGTTGATGGCCTGCATCTCGAGCTCCCGCCCGACCTCACAATCAGGCATCACGAAGTTGTGGTAGAGATATTGGAGGATCACCGTGTATTCGTGCTCCACACCGGTCTGCAGAACATCCAGTACAGCCGGCGAAGCGTCGTTTGCAGTGCGCGCCTCCAGCACGGTTGGAGGGTGATCTCCTTCTGCGGCCAGTTCATCGGACAGCGCCTCGAAGTCTCCGTGATGGGCTCGCTCGTCGGAGAGGATTCGTTCGAGCAGCCGCTTGATCTTCGGGTCATCAATGGCCGCCAGGTGCTGCTCGTACTGGGAGATGGCCCGCTCCTCGGCCGCGACGTCACGAGCCATCCAATCGATCGGGCCCGCTCCTTCGAGGTCGACCACGCCCCGCTTCATATCGGGATCACCGCCCAGGTCCACGATGGCTTCCGCCAGCCAGTCGAGATGACGCATCTCGTCGCGAGCGATGCCCTCGATCTCACACGCCTCTCCGCTCTCGCCCAGAGCGTAGGCATGCTGCAAGTACTGCACGATCGCGGCATGCTCGTCTCGCATATCCGCCCTAAGCATGTCGATAATGGCTTGATTGTTGTTCATCTGCATCTCCTATCTAGCTGGTGTGCCGCTTCACACTGCCGGCACGCGCCGGTTCTTGCAGTGCATAGCCTGAACACTATGCCAGCGTGGATGAACGCCGGCGGTCCACCTCGCCGGCAGCGGTCTGCCCAAGTGTTGACTGATCGGGCGGGCCTGCGGCTCAGTCTGCTTCCGGTCCGGTCACTTCAAAATTGGAGTCGGTGCGCCCACTGCAGTCCACGCTGCGGCTTGCCTCGAACGCGCACGCCTCGCAGCAGTAAACCCTCTTCCCTCTGCGGATCGGCTCACCCTCGATCTCGTCGTGGCAGTAGTCACACCGTAGAGTCTCGTTCACGACTGTTCCCCTTGCCCTGCGCCTCGCCAGGTCAGGAGGGGAGCCCCTCCGAGTTCTCAGCTGTTGAGAGGCATCCCACTCCCCTCTTCCAGTGGCCGACCTGACTTAGCTCAGCGTGATCTCCTTCCCACTCTGCCACAGACCGTGGATGTTGCAGAAGGCCAGAGCGTACAGCGTACCGGGCGCGTTCACCTTGAGCGATGCTACTACAGCGTGGTTCGTGTATACGGGGCCCTGATTGGGACCAGCCGTCGATTCGCCGTGTGCTGTGAACTCAAAGTGCCCTACCTGGTGTGTGAACTTCTCCCCTTCGGGCTGGAAGTACAGCGATATCCAGCTGATGTGGTGCTCTGTGGTGTTGGGATGGGCAATCTCCTTACCCAGGCTGACCTTGACCTCAAATACCTCGTCTGATGCGACCTGATCCGGGCATTCTATGACGGGAACGTGCTTTTCCTTCTTCCAATCCGCAACCTGAATACGCTCGCTCAACTCGATCATCTGTCTTACCTCCACACTGATCACTTATCCAATGATACTCCGGATTCCGTCGCTGTGCAACAGCGATGGAACTATCGCTGAGTTCTCCTCGGATTTCGCGCTAGAACTTGACGAACTTCTCGGCCTTGGCGCCGCACAGGGGGCACTTGTCTGGGGCACTGCCCTCGAGTGTCCAGCCGCAGACGGAGCAGATCTGCACGTCACCGATTCCTATGTCTCCGCCAGCCTTGATGGCCTGACGAGCCTGTTCATACATTCCCGCATGAACCTTCTCCGCTTCCATCGCCCACTGGTTGGAGCGGACGGCGGACCGTTCCTCCTGCAACTCCGCGACGGCTTCGAAGGCCGGATACATCTCGTGGACCTCGTAGTTCTCGCCGTCGATGGCGCTCTCAAGGTTGGCCGGTGTCAGGCCCAGTTCACCCAGCGCTTTGAAATGATTGGTTGCGTGGATTTGCTCGGCATACGAGATCGCTTTGAACAGACGGGCAACATTCGGCAAGCCTTCTGCCTCCGCGCGCGCCGCAAATATCAGGTACTTCATATGCGCCTGACTCTCACCCGAGAACGCGGCCTCCAGGTTGGCTTGTGTCATCTTGTGCATCGTGGCTATTCTCCTTATCGGTAGAGTATCTGTATGAATTATCCAGGATTACGATGGCCGAGAGGACGATGACGGTAGCAGGTTACTCCAGTCGATCTCCTCTGTCAGGAAGCGATCCGTATCTCCGGGGATGGTGATATGGCGCTGAATGAGCTGGGTAACCGGCTGCAGTTGGTCGTGGTAGTTGAGCAGAATCGCGCCCACCGGCAGCTTGTCTCGCAGCACAAGCTTGCGGTATCGATGAGCCGGCAAGTCTATGAACCGCAGTGCGATCGTGTCAGCGCTATCGACGGTACACTCCCCCAGGGAAGTCACCTCTGCTTCTCCAATCTTGAGCGTGGTGGAGGGCAGCGTGCCATGGTATCTGGCGGCTTCTTCTCGGACCATATTTGCGGCGGCAACCCGAGCCTGTTCAATGGCCGCCGGAATTATGCCGTAGACGGTCCCCTCGAACTCCGCGGCGTCGCCGGCGGCGTACACGTCGGCGTGGCTCGATCTCAGCGTGTCATCGACGACAATACCCCGGTTCACGGTCAGCCCTGCTGACACGGCTAACGCCGCATCCGAGCGGATTCCAGCTGAGAATAGAACCAGTTCACCGGATATGGTGCGGCCGTCCTGCATCCGTATCCCTGCAGCGCGACCATTGCCAATCACAGCTTCGGTGACGGCTCCCGTCACGACGTGCAGCTTCTGTTCTTCCAAGATCGACTGCAGTACACCTGCACCCTCCGTGTCAAGCTGGCGTGGCAACAAGTATGGAAAGACCTCCACGACAGTCATATCCAGGCCGGCCGCCTGAAGTGCGCGCGCTGTCTCCAGGCCGAGCAGTCCACCTCCGACAACGATGCCCGTCGAGACCGTCTTCGCGTATGCCTTGATCGCCAGGGCATCGTCCAGTGTCCTCAGGGTGAATACACCCTCCTGGTCGATGCCTAGACAAGGCGGCACGTATACCTGGGCGCCGGTCGCGATCAGCAGTCGATCATAGGTGAGCACTTCCCCGTCCGACAGGCTGACCTCGTGAGTGTCGGGCCGCACAGCGGCGACAGGCAAGCCCAGATTCAGGGCAATTCCTTGCTGCCCGTACCACGACACGGGGCGAAAGAAGACATCCTCGGTCGCGATGCGTCCCGCAATCAGCTCCCATAGTTGAGGGCGGCGGTAGTAGGGATGCCGCTCGGCGCTGAATAGGTGCACTGTCGCGTCAGGGTCGGCTCGCTTGATCGCTTGCGCCGCGGTGACGCCAGCGACTCCACTGCCTGCAATGACGTGGATCACGGGAACCTATCCCAGCTTCTCGAACATGTCCTTCTCTGCGCCACAGTCGGGGCACACCCAGTCATCGGGGAGCGCCTCGAAGGGAGTCCCTGGCTCAACTCCGCTATCCGGATCCCCCACAGCCGGATCATACACGTAGCCACACACCATGCATTCCCACTTGTCCATTGTATACACTCC
>JAAZAN010000079.1 GCA_012514315.1 Chloroflexota bacterium | reverse complement strand
TGAGGCGCCGGCTGAGGCGCCGGCTGAGGCGACTGCCGCCGTCCCGGCCCCCGCGGAGAAAAAGACGCTGGGTTTCGCGTGGTGGACCGGCGGCGAGGGCGCCAACAAGGTTTTCAACGAGGCGGTTGATCGGTTTGAAGAGGCATTTCCCGAGTATACCGTCAATCGTATCACCAGCCCGGGTGGTGACGAGTTTCACACGAAGCTGCTGACGATGTACGGTGCAGGGAATGCTCCCGATTGTCACGGGCTCCAGTGGGGCCCGGTCTGGGCATTTGCCGAGCGAGGTGTCCTGCTTGATACGACACCCTATGTGGATGCTGACCCCGAGTTCTCTGTAGATGACATGTGGCCAGCGGTCACGACAATGCTGTACTATCCCCCTGGCAGCGGCAAGCTAATGGCGCTGCCCCGTGAGACGTTCGGTCTCTACATGCGTTTCTACAACAAGGACATCTTCGAGGCAGCCGGCGTCGATACTCCCGACGTCGACTATGACGCGGGCAACTGGAGCTGGGACGTGTGGCGCGAGAAAGCGGGTCAGCTCACTGAGTTCGACGGGGATCGGCGTGTGACGATGGGAGCCACTCAGGGCGTGGGTTTGTGGGACCTGGCGACGGCCTTCCATCCTTCGACCTCGCCATGGTGAACGAGGACTTCACTCACTTCAACCTGGACGCCCCCGAGATGATGGAGTGGCTGCAGATGGTCCAGGATATGGTCAATGTGGACCAATCCATCGGCAAGGGCGAGGAACAGGCCGATTTTGACTGGGGCTCCAGCGGAAAGCTGGCGATTGCACACGATGCGTCCTGGGGCATTCCCAACTTCCGCGAGACGTGGGTGGACTTCGACTGGGACTTCGTGCCACCTCCCAAGGGGACACGCCACGCGAACATCCCTGGATGCGATTTTCACGCCGTCAATGGGCAAGACTACGCCGATCACGAGGGTGGCTGGAAACTCATCAGCTTCTTGAACAGTGAGTCAGAGGATCTGTGGTGGGCGATCAACATGTATGGACCGCCCTTCCGCAAGCAGAACGTCGACAAGTGGGTCACAGAAGTGTCGGCTGGACTGCCCAAGAACGGTTGGAAGTACATCAGTGAGATGACTGATGCAGCTGCGCCGTGGCCGGTGATTCCCTTCTACGAGGAGCTGGGCGTCATCCACGGCAACGAGATCTCTCAGATTCCAACTGGCGAACGGACGGTTGAGGATGTGGTCACCAGCATCGTCACGCAAGTCGACGCGATGATGGCAGAAAAGAGGAACGCCTAGATCGACGTGAGGGTGTAGACTGTAGGCGGGGTGGAGGATGGTTACAGCCGCCTTCACCCCGCCTTCTATCCGGGTGTCAACCAAGGGGGTTTGGTTTGAGCACAGAAACACTATCACGGAATCGTTCGACAAAGCGCTCCAGGGCCAGGATGAGCCCGTCCGCACGGCGGGAGGAGCTTGCGGGTTGGGCGATGGCCTCACCGTGGATCCTGGGCATTCTGTTCTTCATCATCGGTCCGTACGTAGCCGCGGCCTACCTCTCGCTAACCCGGTACGAGATTCTGAATCCCCCCGAGTTCATAGGGTTGCAGAACTTCGGCAGGATGTTCCAGGACCCGCTCTTCTGGCAGGCCCTGAAGGTGACGACCATCTACTCGTTCGCCTCGGTGCCGCTTCAGATCGTGCTCGGGCTCTTTCTCGCCATGCTGCTCAATGCGCGCATCCACGGACTTGCCTGGTTGCGCACGATCTACTATCTGCCCGCCGTGCTGTCGGGCGTGGCGGTCTCCTTCCTATGGATCTGGATCTTCTCTGCTGACTGGGGGGTCCTGAACTTCCTCCTATCGCTGGCGGGCATCAAGGGGCCTGCATGGTTGTCTAGCCAGACTTGGGTACTTCCGGCGTTGATCATTATGAGTCTGTGGGGCGTAGGTGGAGGCCTCGTGATCTATCTGGCCGGGCTTCAGGGGGTGCCTACTGAGATCTACGAGGCCGCTGAGGTCGACGGCGCCGGACGCGTCCGGAAGTTCTGGCATGTCACCGTCCCGATGATCTCACCGGTGCTGCTCTTCCAACTGATCATGGGCATCATCGGCTCACTGCAGACCTTCACGCAAGGTTACGTGATGACAGCTGGCGGCCCAAACAATGCGTCGCTGTTCTTCCTGCTCTATTTGTGGCGGCACGCATTCCGGCTACTCAATATGGGCTACGCCAGTGCATTGGCATGGGCGATTTTTGTCTACATTCTGCTGCTGACCCTGTTAGTGCTGCGCTCGTCGCAGATGTGGGTCTTCTACTCTGGCGAAATCCGTGGTCGGTGAGCCACGCCGGTACCGGCATGGAGGCACAAGTATGAGCATTAGATCGACAGCGAAGAGAGCATCCCGGTCCGCCTCAGTGAGCAGAGCCACGAAGGTATTCGAGACCATCCTGATCTACGCCATCCTCTTGGCCGGCGCAGTGGTTGTGATGATTCCATTGTGGTGGATGGTGACAACGTCATTCAAGCCCAAGTCAGAAGTCTTTCAATTCCCACCGACTTTCCTACCGAAGACGTTTCAGCCCAGGAACTACATCGATGTATTCGTCAAAGAGCCGCTGTTCCCAATCTTCATCCGCAATACGCTGTGGGTGTGTGCGATGGATCTGATTGGGACGCTGTTGTCGTGCAGCATGGTCGGGTTCGCGTTTGCACGTCTTCGTTGGCGCGGCAGAGATCTTCTGTTCGCGCTGACGCTTGCGACACTGATGCTACCGAATGCTGTGACGCTCATCCCGCGCTATCTCATCTTCAAGAACCTCAACTGGCTGGATACGTTCAAGCCGTTGTGGGTACCGAGCTTCTTTGGCTACGCGTTCTTCATCTTCCTTATGCGGCAGTTCTATACGACGCTGCCCTATGATCTGGACGACGCGGCGCGTATCGACGGATGCAGCATCTTCGGGATCTGGTGGCGTATTGCGTTGCCACTGACGAAGCCCGCTATCACGGCCTGCGCCATCTTCACTTTTAACGCGACCTGGAACGACTTTATGTCACCTCTACTCTATCTCAGCTCAGCGGACAAGCTGACGCTCGCGGTTGGAATGACCAAGTTCCGAGGTCCGCACGCGACGGATTGGCACTACCTAATGGCCGCATCGGTGATTGCGGTCGCTCCGGTGATCACCATCTTCTTCTTCGCACAACGCTACTTCATTCAGGGAGTGACGTTCACTGGCGTCAAAGGATAGGGACGCCGCGGCCCGCCATCCCGAGACATAGACGACTCGGGCGCTGTTCTGGACTAGATCAGATCTCACCGAGAGTAGGGGGGCAATGATGCAGCACCGAGATCGCCTCGAACGACCTCGCTACGTCCTCGAGAGCCACGAGGATCAGGTCTACCATGATCAGGAGGTCGGCGACCGCTCGACTGACCCTGAATACTACGCCTTCCTGGGGCGCTCATGGGTGTTCAACCGGGCAATGCGCTGGTTGGATGGTCCAGGTGAGACGCTAATCTGCTACTCGGAAGCTGGCGACCTTGTGCTGAGCGGAGAGGAGAACGTATCCGCATGGTTCTCCGATCCAGTGAACGAGATATCACACTCTGGCGAGCGCACGCGATTCATAGTCCGCTCTGACCGGCACAGAGACTGCATCGTGCTGCCGGCCCTTCAGTTTGAGATCGAGCGGTACCCGACGGCCTATCTCAAGGTGGCCGAGGCTAAGGCCGACTGGCAACTCTGCGTGTTCGTCAAGGGGCGTAGCGGGCCTCCGGTCCTGGCATCTCCGTGGCGCCAGGGGTCTACAGCCGTTGAGATCGACCTGCAGACAGCCCTGCAGAAGAGCGGGTTCAACCTCCATTTCGTTGAGCTCTTCTTCGTCGTGGGTCTCTGGTCGGCGAGTAGTGAAGCACAGAAGATGATTGACTTCTCGCTGCGACTGAACGCGGCACCCGCGATGGTGCCGTGTCTGCCCATTGTGCGGGCCTGCGCCGGTGCCCATGCTGAGGTACTCCCCGTGAGTGCGATGGTGCTGGACGGGAGAGGCGAACGTGTTGGCCCGGATCGCGTGTCGGTCACAGCAGAACTAGGGGATCGGGTGTGGCAGCTATCGGAGCAGGATGGCACGTGGTGGGCGCAACTGTCGGACGTCCCGCAGGGCGAGCATTCCGCGCGCCTGAGTACTCACGGAGACGTTCGGGTAAGCACGACGCTCTCCATCCGTGTCACAGACGGGGAATTCATCGGGTACGACCCACGGCGCAATCTGCTCACCCGCGGGGGCAGACCCGTGGGACCGCAGTCGGGTTCGTACCAGGGCCTGGTCTACGTCAGAGATGCCGGCACACCGGACGAGAGGCTGGTTCAGGGACAGGCGGACTACGATGCGTGGGACCGGATAGTTCCTCCGGGCGAACATTGGCACTACTGGGAAGGTTTGACCGAGGCTGAGCTTGAGGCGCGCTTCACCTACCTTGAGCGGAATGGTTGGGACCTGCTTCATCTGTGCCAGCATTGGGGCCTCTGGGAGAAGCTAGATGCGGGGGGACGTATCGCGCCGCACGGCGCTGAACAGGTCGCCCTCTACTATCGTGTAGCCGCACGGCACGGATTGGCTACGGTTCAGGCGCTCTCGCACTACCCGTATGGAACGGACGCGCTACCCACAACAGGCAGGCACCGCACGCCGGTGTACCGACAGTATCTGGAGGCAGGCTATCAGGAATCCGACTGGCAGGACGTCAGCTCGGAATTCACACAACGATTCCACGCCTACCTGGATGACTACACGCGGCTCTTCCGTGATGAGACGGCGGTGGCGCTCCTGACGACATCGGGAGAAGGGGATTACCGGGCGGGTCCGGAGCGGGTGAACGATACGTGTCGTCACGTGCGCGCGTGCGATCGCAATCACCTGTTTGCCTCGGAACCGATCTTTCGGATCGATGATCTGCCCTCCCGTTACTGTGCGGGGTGGGATCAGCCGCTCTTTGGTTCCCGCCTGTATTGGATCGGGCACTCGATTGAGCCTGAACTCGATCTTGCTGTGGAGTTCAAGCTGATGGGACTGGGGCCGGTCTATATGGCGGAGGGGAGTTGGCCGTGCCCGCCGCTCTATGCAGCGCTGCACAATGAACCACGAACCTGGGCAGGCGCCGAGGAGTACCGTACGCGAGTACGGGATTCGCTGTACCTAGGGCTTGTCCACCGCGTGCCCGTACTGCTGACCTGGGAGGAGCAACTCACTGAGGATGAGCGAATCGTGCTCAGAGCGGTGCGCGAGCGGGTGAATTGGGCACAACGCTTCAGGACAGCTCCGGTGGCCATTCGCGTGTCTGATAAGCAGGTTCGGGAGGAAAGACATAGGTTGCGCGAACTGGAGGCTGCATTCAGCTCGTGGCCACTGGCAAGTCGTTATCTTGCCAACGACGAACCCGCTCCAGTCGAAACACAGATCGTCCTCGATGCACGTGAGCCGATACCCGATTTATCCTCTCTTTCGCGGCCGGCATTCGCTGCAGATGGCGGACCAGTGCCGGACACAGTCAAGCAGATGATGCCGCTGCGCATTTCACCCGACTACAGGGCAAGCTACTGTTGGTCGGATGATCAGCGGACGATGCTGGCCTACATCTACAACTGTGCTGGGCACCTGGACTGTGACTACCACGGCCTTGCAGGGCGATACCATCGGATTCCACGTCCTGCGCAACTCGATGTGAGCCTGCACCATTTCCCGCAGGAGCAACTCATCGTGCAGGTGTACGATATCGCAGCGAAGGCACTGGTGCGCGAGGATCGCTTTGCCGGAGCGTGGTCGCTTGATCTAGGATCAACGTCAGCCGATCTACTTGTCTTGGTGGCGCCGGAGTGAGCGCCGGGCTTGCCGATCGTTGCGGCGCCGCACTGGACGATCCAGTGCAGGCGCGAACCACTGCAGAACGAGGTTTCAATATGCCGGGGCGCGCCTGCCCGGGCATTGGCTTGGCGTCGCGTTGCCGTGCCCGGCGCCGAACCCCATGTGGCAGAGAACCTGGCCGACGAGACTGTCGACGGCCGGCCGCCGGCCGTTAGCCGTCGATACAAGGGAGCAGACATGGACGTACATGCATTCGCAAGGTCCTTCCCGGTGGGATCTCATCTGTGCCGAGAGCCGATGCCGCCGATGGCCGAGCTGAAGCACGATATGGAGACGCTCCGCCGCAACGGCTTCAATCTGATCAAGCTGCAGGAACACTGGATGGTGGACGAGCCCCTGGAAGGCGTCTACGACTTCTCGAGGTACGAGGAGCTCATTGAGTACGCGGCTGGGCTCGATCTCGGAGTCTACCTCGGGTTGACCTGCGAGCAGGCTCCCCAGTGGTTGTGGCGCAAACACCCGAACTGCCGTATGGTAGGACGAGATGGTCTGCCGATTGCGTATGAAGCGCAGATGACGCTACCGGCTGATGGCAAGCCCGGTCCATGCTTCGATCACCCCGGCGCTATGGCCGATCAGCTCCGCTTCATCCGTGAACTTGTGCGCGTGCTGGGGCGGTACGAGAATGTGGTGACGTGGAACACCTGGCAGGAGATTGGATACTGGGGCGAGAGCCTGGTTGGGCAGAAGGTGTGTTACTGTCAGTATACGATAGCGCACTTCCAGCGCTGGCTTGCGGAGCGCTACGGTGATCTCGACGGTCTCAACCGCGCCTGGAATACCCGCTATATGAGTTGGGACGGTGTGCTGCCCCATCGAGCGGCGCGCGGCAACATGGCGCTTCCACACGATGTCGACTGGTTCTACTTCATGGACAACGTGCAGGTTGCCGAGGTGCTTCGCAAGCGGGCGGAAACTATTCGTTCTGCGGACCCGTTGGACCGGCCGGTGTTCGCACACAAGAGCGCCCCAGCCATCGGTTCGGGTCAGGACTGGACATATGCTCGTTGCCAGGATTTCGTAGGCTCATCCGCCTATCCTGCGCGTTTCCTGAACCTATGGGATGATGGACATCCCGAGCTCGGCAGGCCTGTCGAACGACACGCTGCTCTCCTGTCTGAGATGTGGGAGTATGTGGCGCTTCGATACGACTATATCCGATCGAGCAACCGATCAGGGGCGCCGGTCTGGGCAGCTGAGTTTCAGGGCGGCCCGCAGAGTACCGGATTCCACAAAGGACGGGTTCCCTCACGCGAGGACATGCGGAGGTGGATGCTGACCGCTGTGGGATCGGGTGTCACAGGGATCGCGTTCTGGGTAACCCGGGCTGAGATCATGGCCGGCGAGACAAACGGCTTCAGTCTGCTCGACAGCGTGGGTGACTCATCCCCCCGGTTCGACGAAGCATCGCGGATCGGTCGGGCGCTCAATCGTCATCCTGAGCTGTTCGGGCAGCCGAGCTGGGCGGGCGCTGATGTCGCCGTTCTGGTGAACGAGTGGAACTACCAATTCTGCCAGTCGATGGCTCAGGGAGGTGATCACCTGGCGTACAGCCTGCGAGGGTGGCACCGGCTCCTATGGGAGATGGGTATCCCAGTCGACTTCGTCGAGGTATCCGGTCTCGATGAGCGCGACCTGAGCGGATACAAGGCGGCCATCCTGCCCTTTCCCCTATCGCTGTCCGAGGATGTGGCTGGCAAGCTGGCGCAATTCGTCGAACGGGGCGGGCACCTGATCACAGAGGCTGCACCGGGAAGGTTGGATGAGCATGCCTACGCCAATCGCGGGGAGCTCTCGCCTGCGATGGCCGAGCTCCACGGTGTGCGTCAACTGAGCTTCACGATGGTCGCAGAGCCCGCGTCCGGTGCGCGCTGGTCTCCGACGGCGCGAACCTGGGGCGAGTATCTGGAACCAGCACTCCTCGATGGCGTCGGATCGCTGGACGGAACACGGCTCAGGGCAAACGTGTACGTCGAGACGTTCGATCCATCTGATGCTTCAGATGCACACGTGTTTCTCAGATACGGTTCAGCAACGGCTGGAGTTGTGCGAGAGGTTGGGTCCGGGAAGGCCTGGCTGTTGGGCACATATGTGGGGCACAATGGTACTGCCTACCGCGATGCCGACACGCGGCAGTTTGTGCAGGCTCTACTGCGAGCATGCAGTGTTGAGCCCGCGCATGTGGGCCAGCTGCTTCTGAGAAGACGCGTCCTGCCCGATCAGGAAGCGTGGCTGTTCACAAACCCCACGCGCGAGGCTATCAGTGAATCGGTCGATGTACGCGGGTGGGCGCGGGTTGAGGACCTGCTGGGTGAACAGCCAAGACAGCACGGTAACACCGTCTCTCTCTCTGTACCCAGCCTTGACGTGCGCGTGCTAGTCCTGTCGCGAATGTAACACAGTCTGACTGCGTCAGGCAGAGGAGCCAGATGACACCGAAAGAACGTTTCCTTGCCGCTGTTCGTCGCGAGGCGCCGGACGTAGTCCCGGTCGCGCCTCTGATTCATCGCCGCTTCGCACACCGTATCTTGGCGCATTCGGACTGGAGGGCGGTGTTTGACGTGCACCGCCTCATCGGCTCAATTCATTTCCGTGGCCCCCTGGGCATCGGCTTCGAGGTGGAATGGGACGGCGGGTGGGGCGACGACGAACGGCTGGAGTTGGGTGCTGACGGGCGGGTGCTGCGCCATCGACAATTGCGGACTCCATTCGGCGCCTTGGACTCGACGTACGTGTACAAGGTGATTCCCGATGATCCGTTGGTGGGGAAGTTGGTCGTGCCCCCCGTCAAGGAGCGCGCCGACTGGGATATCTACCAGGCCTACCTGGAGGAGTGGACGGAGCGGGCATCCGAGCCCGCTCTGGACACGGTTCGGACAGCCTACGAGGCGATGGGGAATGAGGGTGTGCCCAGCGTCGGCATCGGTTCGGTGTTCGGTGATATCGGGCTCGCGCGTGGGATGGAGGACCTGCTCATAGACCTGCTCGACATCCCTGATCGGATGGAGGCCGTCTGGTGTGCGGGTCTCGCGCGCCGTCAGCGGCTGATCGAGGGGTTTCTCGCGTCGCCATCCGAGGTGCTGTTCTACGATATCTGCTGGGCGACCGGCGCGATGATGAGTCCACGTATGTTCGAGCGGTGGGTGCTGCCCGACGTACGGCGCGCCGCGGAGTTGGTGCACGCACGGCCGGGCCGCTATATCGGTCTGTACACGCTGGGGCCGATTCGGCGCGTCTTGCCCATGCTGGTCGAGTCCGGCGTGGACTTCGTCGAGACGTTCGAACCGAATCAGGGTGACATCACACTGGCGGAGGCGAAGCGGCTCTACGGGAGCCGGATCTGCCTGATGGGCAACTTCGACTGCCTCGTCCTGGCTCGGGGTTCTGTCGAGGACGCGCGCCGTGAGGCACGCCGCTGTCTAGATGAGGGCATGGAGGGCGGTGGCTACGTGATGGTGACTGCCGATGAGGTCCCCGCCGATGCCAGGTTGGAGAACCTGCGAGCAATGGTGGAGACCACGGAGGAGTATGGGCGATATGACTGAGGGTTGGTTTGATGCGGAACGGTCCGGGAACCACCCCTGTTGCGTGGCGCATATCATATAGACGGAGGCTGACGATGACAGGCAAGCTGGCGATTGAGGGGGGAGCCCCGGTTCGCACACGACCATTCCCAGGGCGCAGACCCTTCGGGCTCGCAGATGCGCGCCAGGTACTCGAGGCGTTGGACCAACAGACACTGTTTTATCCTTCGGGTCACAAGGTGTACGAGTTCGAGCGACGGTTCGGTGAGTTGTACGGTACGCAACACATTGTCACGTCCACCTCGGGCACGTCGGCAATCCATGTCGCGCTGGGCGCGCTGGACCCTGACCCTGGTGACGAAGTGATCACGACGCCCATTAGCGATATGGGGACCGTTGCCCCCATCATCCTGCAGAACTGCATACCGGTCTTTGCGGATGTGGATCCAGCGACTTGTATCCTTGACCCCGACGACGTGGAAGCGAAGATCACTGATCGAACCCGGGCGATCATCGTCGTCCATTGCTGGGGGCAGACAGCGGATATGGATCGCTTCCTCGCCATATCGGAGCGTCACCGCGTGCCCCTGATCGAGGACTGCGCACAGGCGCACTTGACGCGGTACAAGGGACGTCTGGCAGGCACTATGGGCAAGCTCGGGACATTCAGCCTGCAAGCGTCCAAGCACCTGCAGTGTGGCGATGGAGGCATCACGATCACGAATGATGACGCGTTGGGGAAGCGTGCCACACTGTTCGTCGACAAAGGGTGCGATTGGTCAGAGGACCGCAAGTACCGGCTGCGCTACGCGTTCATTGCGCCGTGCTACCGGATGACTGAGCTTCAGGGCGCCGTGCTGTTGGCTCAGCTTGACCGGCTACCCGAAATCGTCGCACGGCGGCAGGCATTGGGCGAACGATTGCGCCTGTTGCTGAGCGACGTGCCTGGGATCACGCCTCCAGGACGCATTGAGGGGTCAGAGCATAGCTATTGGTCCTTCCCGATCCTGGTGGACGAGAACATCCTGAGCGTGACGCCAGCCGCGTTCGCTGAGGCGCTCAGCGCCGAGGGTGTGCCTCTGGGAGGGAGTTGGCCAGGCAAGCCACTTTATCTCTTTGAGGCGCTCCAGGAGCAGATCACCTATGGAAAGTCCCATTTCCCGTTCGATTCCTCATACGCCGGTAGGCCGACGCGCTACGAGCCAGGGCTCTGTCCTCAGGCCGAACAGGTGCAGGCGATGCTTCGCACGATTCCCATCAACGAACGATACGATGAGAAGGACATCGACGACATCGGGCGCGCAGTGCACAAAGTCGCCGAGGCCATGGCCGCGCGCTCCTGAGCTGGCCGGCTGATCTGCACATGAAGTGGGAGTGTGAAGCGATGACGCGGATTGTCTCGGTCGACCCCACGGTCTTTTTTGTCAGCGAAAGCGGCGCGTTGCGGCAGGTGGTGAGGGTCTCAGTCGAGAACCCCTCCGCTGGCGCCTTGCCTGAAGGTGCGGCTTGTGTTGTCGTGTATCTCCCGGACTCGAATGAACGGTTTCCACTCGGCCCGATCGAGCCTGGCGCCTCCGTCCACGAGATCCATATCCTCGACGTGCGGACGCCAATCGTGGTTGTGTTCAGACTCCTGATTGGCGATCAGCCCGTTGATGCACTCGAGCTCGTCTGGGAACCTGAGCGCCACTGGGATGTGTACCTGGTGCAAGTGTCGCATCACGATCTGGGCTACACAGACCTCCCAACGAATGTCGTGCGCGAGCATCTTGGGTTTCTCGACGATGTGGTCCGCTTCTGTGAGCAGACTGCTGACTGGCCAGAGGAATCTCGTTTCCGCTACACCGTCGAGCAGGGATGGTCGCTGCAGCGGTACGTAGAGCGCAGACCATCTGATCAGGTTGACCGTCTCATGTCGCTTGCGCGTGAAGGCCGGGTCGAGGTCAACGCATTGTTCGGAAACGAGACCAGTGAGCTGTGTGGACACGAGGAGCAGATCAGGCTACTCTATCCGACGTTCGCACTGAAGCGCCGGTACGGTATCCCGATTCTCACGGCCGAGCTGAACGATGTGCCTGGTCTATCCTGGGGCCTCGCCAGTACTCTGGCGGGTGCGGGTATTCGTTACTTCTCACCGCGTCTTCCCACCTACTTCTCGTGGGGAGGAATGACCGTTCACAGCTACTGGGATGAGGACGCCGTCTTGCCCAACGACTTGAGTGGTGCGTTCTGGTGGGAAGCGCTCGACGGCCAGCGGGTGCTGCTGTGGTATGGCTATCGAATGTGGCTGTGGACATTTGAGCAGTCGGTGGCCGATCTACCCGGCCATCTCGTGGATCACCGAAGGCGCGGCTATCCCTTTGATCTGATTCGTTTCGGATTCGAGAGTAGCGGACGCGACAACGCTCCGCCCGATATTCGTCTCAGTTTCATTGCTCGTCAATGGAATAGCCGGTGGGCGTATCCCAGACTGCTGGTCTCGACGAACCGCATGTTCTTCGAGGCTCTGGAGAGCCGGGAGGGAGACCGACTGCGGGTGCTACGCGGAGACCTTCCCAACACGGACTACACTGTAGGCGCACTCAGCACGGCGAAAGAGACTGCCGTCAATCGAGCGACACACGACGTTCTTGGATCGGCTGAGAAGCTTGCAGCGTGCGCATCGCTTGTGAGCGATTACGAGTACCCGGCCGAGCAAATTGCCGACGCGATGGCGTGCGAAATGCTATACGATGAGCACACGTGGGGCATGTCGAATCCCATGGGGCCGGCTCAAGAAGGCAACTGGAGCGACAAGAGCCGGTATGCGTATCGCGCTGCCGCGCTCGCGCACGACGTCTTGGTGAAGAGCAGTAATCGCCTCGCTGATCAGGTCATCCTAGATGCCGAAGGACACCACCTGGTTGTGTTCAACCCGCTCGGTACGCCGCGCACCGATCTCGTGACTGTGCCGGCGGTGTCTGCAGCTCCCTGCGGACGACCGATGTACTGGAGCGCACCCGCTCGCGGGGAGACACGCCCGGCATACTTCGAAGGGGGAACAGCGATCGGACGGGATGTTGTCGACCTGCCACCGGACCTGATCGACCACCCATTCGAGCTGATTGACGTCGAGACAGCTCAGTCGATCCCCTACCAGATCATGGATCTCGACGATCCGCTGGCTGCGCGGCCAGCGGCCGCGCAGCGCTATGCGCTGGGTGGGGCCAGCCCGGAACAGCGGAGGACGTTGGTGTTCGTGGCTGAGAACGTCCCATCGCTGGGCTACCGGACCTTCCGCATCGCTCCGGTTGAGCGTTGGCCGATCTTTGATACAGACCTCGAGGTGAGGGCTGGGGTGCTGGAGAATCGGTTCTACCGGGTTGTGCTCAACCCGGACAGTGGGACGATCTCGAGCATCATCGACAAGGCCACCGGTCGAGAGTGGCTCGATAACACAGCACAGCACGCGTGTAACCAGGTGATCGTACGCTGGTCATCCACCGGCGAGGAGGAGGTGGGATGTTGCGCACGAGCCGTCGTGGGCGAGACAGGCCCCGTGTTGGCAAGCCTGGTCGTGAGAGGCGAGGATGTGCTACCCGGATGCCCGCAACGCAATCAGGAGATCATCCTGTACGATCAACTGAAACGCATTGATCTGGCCACCCGCCTGCTCAAAGATTCCACGCCTCTGATGGAGGTGTATGTGGCCTTTCCGTTTGCCCTGGACCGACCTCAGTTTCGCTATGAGTCAGGTAACACGGTGATCGAGCCGGTGCGGGACCAGTTGCCGGGCTCCAATACGGACGCCTACGCGGTCCAGCACTGGGTAGACACGTGGGATGCAGACGGTGGGATCACTTGGGCCAGCGTAGACGCCCCCGTCATCGCGTTGGGGGATCTCTGGCCCGGGTATGTGTCGCAGGCCCACCACTGCGTCACGCCGCCGGGTTTCGGCCACAGCTTCGTCCGTGATCCGGCGGATCTGGTGAAGGGCCACATCTACTCGTATGTGTTCGCGAACAACTTTCGGACGAATTTCCAGCCGGTACAGGTAGCTGATGTGCTCTTTCGGTACTCACTGAGGACGCATGAAGGAGACTGGCGCGAAGGACAGGCGAGTCTGTTTGGGTGGGGCGTCTCGATGCCGCTCATACCTGCCGGTGTCGTAGGGGGCAAGGCGGGATCCATCCCGGCGACGGCAAGCTTCTGCTCTGTACTTCCGTCCAATGTGATGCTGTTGACCGTCAAGCGAGCGGAGGATGGCGATGGCATTATATTGCGCCTGTCGGAGACGCACGGTCGAACGACGCGGGCAAGAGTCGAACTGCCGTGGTTCACCATCGGACAGGCGTTTGCCACGAACCTTGTCGAGGAGAATGTGGGAAGTTTGTTGTACGACACACATCGAGTTTGGGTCGATCTGCCGGCCTATGGGACGGCCACTGTTCGCTGCAGGGCATAGCCAGGCCTGCGCTGGACCTTCTGGCGGGAGAATGAGATGAACGACCGAGTGACACTGGTGTCAGCAGAGCCAACGGTATTCTTCGTACGCGACCAAAACGGATTGAGGCAACGTGTTCGAGTGACGGTCGAGAACACCGGCGACTCCTGCGAGGCTGCACTTATGACGCGGCTGGGTGGCGACGATGAGGCGTTCCCGCTAGGACACATGGCCTCGGGGCGCACGGCCCACGACGTCTATGTGCGAGACGTCAGAACGCGCGGCACAGCTCAGTTTCGCATCGACATCCCTGGCTCAGTGGAGAGCGTGTTGGAGATGCCGTGGAATCCCGTGCGACACTGGGAGGTTCACCTGGTGCACGGCTCACATCACGACCTGGGCTATACAGATCTGCCCAGCAACGTTCTCAGGCAACACGACAGCTTTCTCGACCGTGTCGTGCAGTACTGTGAAGAGACCGCGGACTTCCCGGACGAGAGCCGCTTCCGGTATGTTATCGAGCAGGGCTGGTCTGCCCTTCACTACATTGATCACAGACCGCCACCCGAGGTGGATAGGCTGGTTCGGCTGATGCGTGAAGGGCGTATCGAAGTCACGGCTCTCTTCGGCAACGAGACCAGCGAGTTATGTGGTCACGAGGAACAGATCAGGCTGACATATCCCTCATTCCGGATCAAACGCCGGTTCGGCATCCCCATCCAGAGCGCAGAGCTCAATGATGTGCCAGGCCTTTCCTGGGGTCTTGTCAGTGTGCTGGCAGGGGCCGGTATCCGCTACTTCGCGCCGGGCTTGCCCGACTACTTCCGGTGGGGCTACACCGTACACCCCTTCTGGGACGAGCTGAAGGTGCTGGAACGGGACATGCCAGGCGCTTTCTGGTGGGAGGGCCCCGATGGCAGCCGCGTACTGTTCTGGTATGGGCGTCACGCCGGTCTCTGGGCCATCGACCAGGCCGAGGAAGAGCTGGGTACAACTCTGGGGAAGCTCTCGGCGCGCAGCTATCCTTACGACGTGATCCGCCTCGGTGTGATTGGCGGACATCGCGACAACGCGCCAGTCGATGTGCGCTTCAGCCTGATCGCGCGCGAATGGAACGAGCGTTGGGCCTATCCCAGGCTGATTGTGAGCACCAACACGATGTTCTTCGAGCAGTTCGAGCGGGCATATGGAAGCCGCCTGCCGGTATTGCGCGGCGAGCTGCCCAACACGGACTACACGGTCGGGGCAACGAGCACTGCCCGTACAACGGGGGTCAACCGGATCACGCACGATGTGCTGGCATCCGGCGAGAAGTTCGCGACGTGCGCATCGGTGTCAAGCGACTATGAGTATCCCGCCGACGTGTTGGCGGAAGCCTACGACAGCGCGCTGCTGTACGATGAGCATACCTGGGGTATGGCTCATCCAGTCGGTCCTGCGCAGGATGGCTGCTGGGCACAGAAAGCACAGTATGCCTTCCGGGCGGCGGCGCTTGCACACGATGTGCTCTCGAAAAGCGTGAACCGGATCGCCGATCAAGTGAATCTTGAGGACGCGGGCTACCAGATTGTTGTCTTCAACGCACTAGCTCGAGAACGAACAGGGCTTGTCAACGTACCGGCGACCCCGCCTGCTCCTTGCGGACGCCCAATGCACTGGCAGAGCACTGAGGGGCAACTGCTCGACTCAGGCCAGCCGAGGCCGCCGGTACTGGTGTCGGGGACGGCGATTGGGCGCAGTCTCATCGATCTGCCCCTCGAGCTGCTGGAGAGCCCATTCGAGTTGGTGGACCTGAGCACGGGGCGTAGTGTGCCCTATCAGATTCTGTCTGTAGACGACCCCATGCGTCCGCGCTCGCTCGCCCCCTACAACTTTGGATTGGGGGCGGTCACTCTGCACGACGGATCTCGCGCTGTTCCCAACACGGTGCATCGCAAGTCACTGGTATTTGTGGCCGAGGGCGTCCCAGGCCTTGGATACAAGACCTTCCGGATCGCGCCCACATCAGCCTGGCCGATCTTTGAGACCAGCCTGCAAGTGAGCGATAATTGGATCGAGAACCGATTCTACGTCGTCAGGCTCGACCCCCAAAGCGGCGCGGTAGTGAGCGTATGGGACAAAGAGCTGGAGCGCGAGTGGGTGGATGCGTCTGCACCCCACGGGTTCGGGCTTCCGGTAATGCGCTGGGCAGCAACAGGTGAGGAAGTCGCCCCGAAGCGGTCGATCATCGAGCGGGGAGACGGAGGTCCCGTTGCAGCCAGCCTGCTCGTACGCGGCCTGGCGGAAACACCGTTGCCTGGTTTCCCGCAGCGCACCCAGGAAATCACTCTCTACGACACAATCAAGCGAATCGACTTTGGTAACCGCATGCTGAAGGATCCAACGCCCCTGATCGAGCTGTACTTCGCGTTCCCATACGCTGTGAACCAGCCCGACTTTCGCTTGGAGACAAGTAATGCCGTTCTGGCGCCACTCGTGGATCAGCTCCCAGGCAGCAACACGGACAACTACGCGGTCCAACACTGGGTCAGTACGTGGGATGCCGAGGGGGCGGTGACTTGGTCGAGCCTGGAAGCGCCGGTGGTCGCGATCGGCGGGCTCTGGCCCGGCTACGTGTCACAGGCTCACCATGGAGCGACCGGACCCGGATATGGACATGAGTTCCTGTCCGATCCTGCGGAACTACGGGATGGCCATATCTACTCGTTGGCGCTTGCAAGCAACTTCCGCACGAACTTCCAGCCAGTTCAGACTGGTGATGTTCTGTTCCGCTACGCAATGACGAGCCACGCTGGCGACTGGCGTGACGGACGCTCCCGCGACTTCGGCGAAGATGTGTCAGCGCCTCTGTATCCCGTGTGCATTCGGGGTCGCCAGACGGGTCGGCTCGCCGTACGGGCGAGTTTCTGTCGGCTCAGTGCCGCCAATGTATCACTCTTGACCTTCAAGGCTGCCGAGGACGGTGATGGCGTGGTGGTTCGGGTGGCGGAGACCGAGGGTTTGCATACCCAGGTCGACGTTGAGCTTCCGTATGTGAGGATCGGCCAGGCATACCGAACTAACCTGGTTGAGGAGGATCAGGAGATTCTGCCGTACGACGCGCACACCGTGCGCGTGGAGCTTCGACCATACCAGATCGCCACGGTACGCTGTCGCACCGGGCGGCGCTGGCCTGCTGTAACCTTCTTCGCCCGACACTAGCGTCGGCACCGGGGCGTCGGTCAGGCGGCTTTCATCGAGAGTACCACTACCTAACCGGAGCGAGGAGACGCATGTCACCTGCTGTTCTCATTGTGATAGACGGGCTGCGGCCCGAGGCGATCGAGGCCGATGAATGCCCGAACTTGCGTGCACTCTGCGCCAGGGGCGCCTGTTCACTGCGGGCGTCGAGCGTGATGCCGGCTGTCAGCCTTCCGTGTCACGTGTCGATGTTCTACAGTGTCGCCCCTGGACAGCACGGTGTGCTTACCAACAACTGGATGGCGCCCACGCAGCCGCTTTCGGGACTCATGGAGGTTGGGCGGGCGGCTGGGCTCAAGACGGCCGCCGTCTATAACTGGGAGCCGCTGCGAGACTTGAGCCGGCCTAACAGTCTGGCGTTCTCGTACTTCCGCGATAGCCTCTCGGCCCCCGACGGCGATCAGGTCATCGCGGACGAGGCGTCACGCTACATCCTGACAGATCGTCCCGATCTTCTCTTCGTCTATTTCGGTACGATGGATGTCGCAGGTCATGATCATGGGTTCATGTCGGGGCGGTACTTGGACCAGCTCGAGCGCGTCGACCACTCCCTGGGTACGCTCCTGTTGTCATTGACTCCCAGCACAACTGTCCTGACACTGGCCGATCACGGGGGTCATGAACATACGCACGGTACAGACTGCCCCGAGGACCTAACAATCCCCTGGATTCTCGCGGGCCCTGCCATCCGATCAGGCTACCTTATTGCCGGGCAGGTCAGCTTGATGGACACAGCGCCTACGCTGGCGCGGGTGCTTGGTCTTCAGCCCGACCCTGGATGGGAAGGCGTGTGCGTTGACGAGGCGTTCATCTGATTCGGATGGGCGACGCCTGATCGCGTTGTGCACTGCCCGGCCCCTTCCGTGCGACGGCTCGCACATCACGTTGATGGAGTCTCACAACTTGTGCAGCGGCTATCCCTCGACTCGGCGCGGATCGCGCACTGTCCAGCGCATCAGCGCGAAGCCAACCAGCCCAACAATCAGCGACAGTGTGAACAGGGTGGGGTACCCGGCTGATCCGATCAGCCACCCGCCGACGATTGGCGCCACCGCCGCGGCTGCGCCGCGTGCTGTGCTGTTCAGCCCAATGTACGTTGGCCGGACTTCCGGCGAGCCGAACTCGAATGCGATCATCATACCCGACTGGTAGAAGGCGGTGAAACTTGCACCTGTCAGCACGAACACGACGTGGAACCATGTGGGATTCGGTGCAAGTAGCGCCACCCCCGCAGCCGCGGCGCCCAGTAGCATTCCGATCTCCAGAACACTCTTGTGTCCGCGGCGATCTGCCAGGACACCGAACGGGAGGTTCGTCACAGCCTGACCCAGAAGCAGGCTCACTGTGAACGCGCCAGCTTGCGCGTCAGAGAGCTGCCAGCGTTCGACCGTGTAGATGGCCAGAAACCCCGTAGCCATACTCCCGAAGTTGGCGACGATCTGAGAGATCAGCAGGCGCACAAAGTTCGTGTCTCCTCTGAGTATTCCGGGCAGCCGGCGCCAGTACTCCCGCTGCGTGCCCGCGGCGTGCGACGTCGAGCCCCGCGGTTCTCGGATGATGGCCAGAGAAACCCAAGACGCTACCATCAGCACTGCAGCGATCGCAAAGGTGATGGTGAACCCAATCGGGAACCGGGTACTCTCCAACAGACGTGGCACGATCGCGCCAGCCAGGATGCCCGCTCCCATTCCCAGCGTGTTGCTGAATCCAAACAGTCGGGCTCTGCGTGCAGCAGGTACGATCTTGGCGTACATGTCCTGCCAGCCGACCGCAACCGCACCGGCGCCGACTGTATACCAGGTGTAGAGCAGGAAGAACGCTACGAGCGCAAGCGCTGGCGAACGTAAGGCCAGCAGTGAGGCGGGAACCAGCAACACGACAGGAAGCCGCTCTGTGAAGAGACCGATATTGACCACCATGTACTTCTTGCGAGGCAGCCGCTCGACCACGTTGGCTGTGAGTAGTTGCGGCAGAAACCAACCCGCCGATGAGATCGTGGAGAGGAGTCCAATGAGTAGTGTACTGTCAGTCAAGTTGTTGACATACAGGGCAAGGACTGTTGAGGGCGCCAGAAAGCCGGATCCAAACCAGAAGAACACGCCGTCCAGCACGTTCGCAACGGCGTTGAAGCGGAAATGCCGCTCAACTTCAGCG
>JAAZAN010000078.1 GCA_012514315.1 Chloroflexota bacterium | reverse complement strand
GGAGGAGCGCGCCGATTCGCTCTACGCGGACGGCATCATCGAGGTCGTGCGCAAGCCGTTCGACATCCACGCGCTCTGCGACGCCGTCGAACGCGCGCTGGGGCCGCACGGTCACTCTCCGTAGTCCGCTCCTCTTGGATTGCGGAATCGGGAACCCAGATGGACGCTGACGGCACCACTCGCGTCATTTCACCTCTCTGCCGTTCCGCGGTTGGATGCGGTGGCATTGAGCAAACCCATGTCTCACCAGACATCGTTACTTTGGTGTTCGATGGAAACGCCAGGCGTCTGCCAGTCATCGGGCGAGGGTGATGGTCGAGATACGGACAAGACGCGTTGGCCGAGCGGTTCTCCAGCCTCCCCAAGGCCTCGGGACGTCCCCAACGCCACCGTCTGGCGCACTGCCCCCACGATGTGCTATACTGCTTTCAAGCACCACGGTGCGAGCCGTCCGGCTCGACGACACAGGTCTTGGGGGGACGAATATGGCGACTTCGGACACGGGGTTTCGGGATGATCTGCGGCTTTCGGCCCGGCCGGTGTTTGCCGTGCTTGCTATGGTCGGTGCGATGGTCGTGCTCTTCACCGATCCGCTGGCACAAGGTCGCGTCCAGCTTCGGCAGGCCATGGTGGGGTCGCTGGTCATCGTGCTGACACTCATCGCGTGGCGACTTGAAGATCATGATCTCAATACGGGGCGATGGCTGAGCATCGCGACCGTAGCGGGCTTGCTGGCAATAGTGTCCTGGCACTGGGGCACGGTCTCGTTGCTTCCGCTCGCCGTGCTGCCGACCGCGCTGGCCGCCGCGCTGTTGAATGCAGACGCCGCGTTCGCGGTCGCCTTCCTGCAAACCAGCCTCATTGTCCTCGGCGTTCTGACGCTCCCGGGCGGGAACGTGGCAGTCGCGGCGAGCGCCCTGGTCTCAAACTGGGTGATGTTCGGCGTCCTGCGTGCCATGTATACCCCAGTGCAGGATATCGCGAGCTGGGCATGGCGTCACTTCGAGCACGCCCAGGGACTGCTAGATGAGGCGAGAACGCACAGGCTGGAACTGGGCCAGGCGCTGGCGGACCTAGCCGACGCCAATCGCCTGCTCACGCGGCTCAACATCACGGCTCACGGGCTACGACAGGCGGCCGATGAGGCGCGCCGGGCGAAAGAGGAGTTTGTGGCCAACGTCAGCCACGAGCTTCGCACGCCGCTGAATATGATCATCGGCTTCAGCGAGATGATCCTCCAGGCTCCTGAGACCTACGGCGACCAGGTTCCCTCGGTTCTGCTGGCCGATCTCGATGTCATCCACCGCAACGCACAGCACTTGGCCACGTTGATCGATGACGTGCTGGACCTAAGCCAGATCGAGGCGGGTCAGTTTGCCCTGAGCAAGGAGCCTTCCGAAATCCACGAGATTGTTGAGACGGCCGTCACGGCCGTGAGTCCACTCTTCGACTCGAAAGGGCTCTGTCTGACAAGCACCGTGTCAGATGACCTGCCGTTGGTTCTGTGCGACCGCACACGGATCCGCGAGGTCGTGCTGAACCTGCTGAGCAACGCCGGCCGTTTCACAGAGCAAGGCGGAGTGGAGGTCAGCGCGTGGCGGGAGGGCGGGGATGTGATCTTCTCCGTGTCAGATACAGGACCGGGCATCTCCGAAGACGGATTGAGCAAACTGTTTCAGCCGTTCCAACAAGTAGATGGATCCATTAGGCGGCGCTACGGGGGCAGCGGCCTTGGCCTGAATATCAGTAAGCGCCTTATTGACCTCCACGGCGGGCGCATTTGGGTAGATAGCAGGGAGGGCGTGGGAACCACGTTCTCTTTCCGGCTGCCGATTGGTCTGTCCACGGAGCTCTCCCCAGGCTACACGCGCTGGTTGGACTCGACGTGGGAGTTCGTCGAGCGCACTCACCCCCCGATGGCGCCCGATCCCGTGATCGCGCCACGCATGATCGTGATGGATCCCTCCCAGGCCCTGCAGCGACTACTCACACGCTATCTAGATACGATTGAGCTCGTCGCCGTCAGCAGCATCGAGGAGGCCCAGGTAGAGCTCGAGCATACCCCCAGCCAAGCGCTGCTGATCAACGGCTCCTCGGTAGCACACGAGCTGGAGCAGATCGGGTCAATGACTCGGCTGCCGCGTGGCATCCCCATCATCATCTGCTCCGTGCCAGGCGTGGCGCGAGTATCACAGGACTTGGGGGTGTCCGACGTACTGGTGAAGCCGATCAGCCGTGAGGTGCTCCTGGAGACCCTGGAGCGCCTCGGCCTGAAGACGGGGACGGTGCTCATTGTCGATGACGAGCCAGACGCGCTACAACTGTTCGGGCGGATGCTCGCGTCAGCAGGCCGGAACTATCGGGTGCTACTCGCCCGTGACGGCGACGAGGCAATGAACGTCCTGCACGAGCACCACCCCGACGTGATCCTGCTCGACCTAGTCATGCCCCGAACGGACGGTTTCCAGTTCCTCGAACGGCGCGCACAGAGCCCATCGTGGCGCGACATCCCCGTCATCGTGACGTCGGCGCGAGATCCCGGTGGCCAGCCCATCATTAGCAAAGCGCTGGCGGTGACGTGCGTGGGAGGGCTCACTGCGCGCCAACTGCTGACCAGCATCGAGGTACTCGGCCGGACGTTGTTCACCGCGGGTCAAGCTGCAGATCGAGCGAGGAGATCAGATCCTGCCGACTGACCGGTTTCCGGATGAAGCTGACAGCGCCACGCGCCAGGGCGAGGTCCCGCTGAGCGAGGATAGAGCAGACGATAACCGGTGTGTCTCGCGTCGCGGAGTCGGACTTCAGATCAGTCAGCACGCGCCACCCATCGTGTTCTGGCATCATGACGTCAAGCACGATCAGCCCCGGCTCGAGTTCTGTTGCAGCGTCAACCGCCCTGCGCGGATCGGACTCACCCACAAAGCTGAACCGGCTTCCCGAAAGGTAACGCTGGAACAAGCGCAGGGCGTCTGCGTTGTCGTCGATGAAGAGCACGGGCACGCCCTGGGCCAGCGGCAGAGCGATCGACACAGTGAGGAACCGTGGTTGCCCTTGGGCCTCTGCTGTGCAGGAGGGTAATGCGACTGAAAGCTTGCCCCCACACAACGTGATGAGGTGAGTAGCCATCTCAAGCCCGTCCACCGCGCAGACGGTATGGCAAGGACCGGGCTCTACGCTAACAAACAACAGAGCTTCCGGCGGAGACTGTTGCACGCTTAACCGGATCGTGCCCTCAGGAACACAGCGCGTAGTCGCCGTCAGCACGTCGAGCATTGCCTGACGCAGCATTGGGCCCAGCACCTTCAGTTGGAGCGACTTGACGCACGGCGAGTAGCAGGCGCTGACATGAGCAGCAGCCAACAGGGGGGCTGCCGTGTCCAGAACTTCCCTGATAGTCGTGTCCAGGTCAGTTATCTCGGGCAGCACCGACTGGCATAACCACGCGAGTTCTTGATTCGGGGTGGTCGCTTGAGTGTCCACGGTTCCCGAGGCTGCCGAACTGTGCGGTTCGTAACCCAACGCACTAGTGCGAGCCCCAACATCCTGGGCCGCCCACAGGTAACCGGCCAGTACCCCGCGCGCCAGCTTCTCCTCTCGCTGCAACTGG
>JAAZAN010000077.1 GCA_012514315.1 Chloroflexota bacterium | reverse complement strand
CCGTCTCCTTTCTGGAAATGGATACCTTGGTTGTCTTGGCCGTTGTGGTCGTGGTGGCTGTGGGCACGGTGGGCAACACGTCGTGTGAGGTGTCCACGGTGTCCACAGCCTGGAGGGCTGCTGCGGCTGCTGGGAATGTAGCGCAACGGCACACGAACTCTATCGGTTTTGCAACCGTACACGAGCCAGAGGCCTAGCTCTTCGGATCCTGCATCCGGGGGACTTGCGAGTCGATGGGTTGAGCTAGTGTTCTCTCTTGTACGGGCTGGCGCCCTGTCGCGACGGGCGCCGGCTCTCACGTGGGTTGTACCACCGTTACCTGCGTAGAGCAGCGGACCGGCGGTGCGGCCCTCGCACACCGCCACCAGCAGGTCGATCGCCGTGGGCAGGCCAGCGTTGGGCTCAGGCGGCGACTTCGTAGTGCTCGTCCACCCAGGCGTACAGAGCCTTGGCCCCCTCCAGCATCTCGCGGGTCAGCTCGCGCGTGCGGAAGAACTTGAAGTAGTAGCACATCTTGACAGGCTTGCCGCGGTAGACCGCCGGAATGTTATTGTACGGGAGCTTGGGGTTGGTCTGGTTGCAGAACCCGCACGCCCGGCACTCGCCGGTGAAGCCGTAGACGAGGTCCTGGAGCGGCTCCGGAAGGGCGTCGAGATGCCTCAACAACGTCTTAACCGCAACCTTGTCTTCGATGAACGTGTACAGAATCTGGCGATGGTAGCGCGACTCGAACTGGGTCAGGAACCGGAGCCTGAGGGGCTCGCCCTCGGGACTGGCGTAGGTCTTGGTGAAGGCCAGGCTGATGAACTGCGTCACGTCGGTTCCGCTGCCCCAGTCGGAGCTCTGCTCGAAGCCCTGGGCGACGAGCGCCTCCGCGAACTGGCGGTAGGTCTCGGGATTATCGCTGAGCTCACCCATCAGGTCCAGGGCATAGTCGTACGCCGGGTCGAACAGCGCGCGTTTGAAGATGCGGTTCTTGAGCTGGCCGAGGTACCGCAGGTGGCTGAAGACCTGCCACTTGGGTCGATCGGCCTCGTTGCCGACCTCCTGGCGCCACTTGGCGTCATGGGCGTCAGCCTCGGCGGCGCCGAGGGTGGCGAGCAGGATCCAGGCATCCCACATCTCGGGATATGCGTCGCTCCGCAGGCGCAGGGCCTGGTCGTCCTCCGAGCATCGCAGGCCCAGGGCGCCGAGTTGCTTGACCAGTGTTCCAAGAGCGCGCTTGTTCAGCCCGAGCTCGCCCTTGGCGACCACCAGCGTGCCGTCGTGCACGGTGCCCAGCTCAGCCAGGTGTTGCAGGCTGTCGAACAGGCCCTCGATCCTGTCCTCGTTCTTGCGCCGCAGCTTGCGGGCCTCCAGGTAGGCCCTCGCCTCGTCCTTGTAGATCCGGTCCGGATTGGGGCGGTCCTCCGTCTCGTCGGGGTCCGTCGTCATCGCGATCAGCGTCGGATCATGGTACAGCGTAGTGTAGACCCCGCAGATGAAGTCGTAGAATTGGCGCTGCGCGGTCTCGCTCGCCACGTCCGAGAGGACGGGGCGGAAGTCCGGCTGCGTGGCGATGTAGTTGTAGACCAGTCGCTGTGAGACATTGCCGAAGTCGGTACCGGTACGCTTCTCGAAGTCCATCTCGCGCGCCTTTCTCTGAGTGTGTCATTGGATCCATGCTTGCGATGCCAACACCTGGCCACGATAGGGGTGGCTATTCCCCGGTTGTTGTGCGGAAGAAGGGCTAAGAGCTCTTACCCGTGGCTGCGCGCTTGACGGGCATCATGAAAGAGACCGGATCATGTTCCGCGACGAAGGCGGGCGAGAAAACGTCGATATGCAGGCCTACCTTGGCGTCATAGACCCATCCGAGTTCCTGAACCATCCGGTAGGGGTCGTCGCGCCAGAACTGACCCCACTGCGTTACGAAGTCGTCCAGCGCGAACACGAGCCAACCCGCCTGCCGGATCGGGAGCGAGAAGAGCTCTTCACCGGCAAGCTGGTCACCCGCCGCCGGGTCCTTCACGCCCAAGGTGTAGCGGTACGAGTCCTGTGGAGCTGCCTTGTCGAACGAAGCCACCCCATAGAGCGTGGCGTCCTCGCCACCCAGTCGGCGGAGCGCCTCCCACCGCCCGTCACGCCTCACGGCGTCGAAGAGCTCGCCGCCCGACGCTGTAATGATGGAAACCCCCGTGATCGTGAATGCGGGCCACTCTTGGTAAACCGTCCTATGCATCATCTCACCTCCTCCATTACCCACGCTTAGCGAACAAGAGACCTGCCTGCGTCTCTAGCAGGAAGAGTGCGGCGGGCAGGTGGGACGGCGATGGGTCCGGGACCACGAGCCGGCCGTAGCGGCATCTGGTACATCGTCATTCACCGCGTGGGTGTTCTCCCGACACATATACCGCCAATGCGCGCTCAATCGCGTCGAGCGCTTGGATGTCGTTCTGCTTGATCCTCTCGAGCGTCAGCTCCACCATCTCGCCCCAGCCGCACGCGTAGTGGGTCGACCAGTCCGCCCGCTCGTTCAATCCAATCAATGCCCACGCCAGGTCGTGCGTATAGCCGAAGCACGGACCGCCGATCTGCCTGCAAATGTCATCGAACGCCGGGTCCTGCAGCGCCTCAATGATGCGGTAGCGGAACACTTCCGCAAAATTGTGGCTGCTGAACGTGTGCCACATCGTGTCGGACACCCGCTGCATCCGCGCCTGCTTCTCCGCCAGATCCGCCTTGCCCAGTCCGTCCGGCTGGTACCACCCCATCTTGTCCATATAGCCGTCCCAGAGCTTCTCGTTGAGATTGTGCTCTATGACCTGCCGGATGCGCTCCAGGCCGTCCTTCAGCGTATAGCGCGGTTGCACTTTGTCACCGATGATGTACAGCGTCTCAAGATCGTCATAGGCGGGCGCGCCCTGGGGCTTGCGCTGCGCGTTGGTGTAGTCGGGGGAGATCAGCGCGTCGCCGTCATAGCCAGTGAGAACGCGGAAGCGCCCCTCGCCTGCCTTGACCTTGGCGATCACCGGCCTGCCCGTGTCGATGGACGCGACGATCGAAGCTCGGAACGCCTCGGAATCGGTGAGCTTCTCGTAAGCATAGCCCGCGAAACCGAATAGGAGTTCGACGGTATAGTCGGTGCCGCAGCTACCGGCCTCGGTCTCGCCGATCAGCTCCTGCATCTCCGTGGGCTCGCCGTCGTAGCGGCAGCGCAGGGAACTGCGCCCGCACATCGTGTCATACACGAAGAAGCGCTGCTCCTGTAAGCCGGCTGTCGATCTGCGACAGTTTCCGCAGCCGTTGCATGGCTGCCCATTCCGCTGCTTGCACTCGTAGTCATCTTTGCCGGTGATGCCCTCGAGGACCATAAGGGTCGAGGTGAAGCAGTTGATGAAGTCCGTAGTCGTGAAACCGCTGAACGGGACGTTGAAGCCAAGTTCACGTTTCATTGGCTCACTTCCTCTGCCTGTCGCAATGCTTGCTCAAGATGGTCGGCCGCCTGGGAGTCCTTGTCGCGCGCTTGACGGATGATCGCCACCATCTGGCGGCGCACAGCCGGATCGGCCATCGCACGATGGGCTTCAGGGTTGCCGTTGCCGCCAGCCAGGTCCCACAGCGCCCACATCAGGTCGTGCTCTGCCGCATAGTACGCGGCAGCGTGGAGAATGCTCTCCGCCGCACCCGGATTGCCAGGTCCGGCGGCGAAGTGCTCGGCGCCACTGGCCAGGAATGCAGAACCGTACCAGCGCGCCTCGGCGACCGTACCCACAGCATCATCATGGATGCGGTGGTGAGCGCGCAGCGTCGCCTCGTCGTCCGCCGGCCACGCGTCGTCGCGCAGCAGGTGCTCGGCCCAGGCGTCGTAGGCCGCCAGCCCGTTATGCCGCTGCCGGTACCACTCGGGCGCGTCCGGCTCGGGGCGGACCATCGGCGTGCGCGCCACCTCCAGCATCCAGCCGAGCGCCTCGCGGTACGTCTCGCGGAGCGGGGGCTTGTCGACCTTGTCGCCGATGACCAGCAGCCACCCTGTGCCCGCGAACCAGTCGCGTTTGCGGAAGTAGCCTGTCCCCTCCCCATCATCTGCCGGCTCGAACTCGACACCGGCATTGAACACGGGTGAATCCTGGAAGAAGCTCCACCCGAGTAGGACGTCGCCGCCCTCGTCATAGCCGGCGATGATCGACGCCTCCGGTGGGCCGATGACCCCGTACCCCAACACTGGCATGCCCCTGCCGATGCTCTCCGCGATCCGTTCCCGGAACAGCGTCTCGTTGTCGCGCCCCGGCTCGTTGGCCACCCACTCATACGCGTAGCCGATCGCGCGAAAGATGCGCTGCTCGGGTGCTTCGGGATTGGCGGACATATAAAAGGGCGCCACATTGTCGCCCTCCCAACCCTCCTTCCAAGACAGGAACGAGGCCGCGCCCGACACGCCGACGAGAAAGGCATAGGTACACGGTACCTTGCACACTGAGTTCAGTGCCGGGCAGTGCCTGCAGCCATAGTCCGGCTCGCCCAGGTACTCCAGCACCGACCGCACCACCGAGGGTAGGATGATGTCCTCCGGGCAGCGCACGCCGCCCCTGTAGAAGCCGACCTGCGGCACGCCGTCCAACACGATCCGATTCGGGCACCCGTTCACGCCCCTGACCTCCCTTCTGTGCTTGTGCGCTGTAGACACTTACAGCCTAGTCTGCATCGCCCAGAGTTCTGACCGGCGTAGACACGCCTGCTGCCACGTCACCAAGCTGACCGTAGTCGTTCCGGCCCCAGGCTAAGAGTGATCCGTCGCGCTGAACCGCTACCGTGTGTACGCCGCCAGCACCTGCCCTACAGTCGTTCTCACAGAGTCTCGTATCACACCTTCCTTCTCAGCCCGCGGCCCATGGCTCACCCGACGAGTCACGATGTAGAAGTACTTCGCATGGGGTTCAGGCTGCCACCTCGTGGTGGTGGTCCCCAGATGACCTCATCGTAGCCGGGTGCCGTCTATCCACCGTCTCTACTGCCGTCTCATCTGCTGCACCCGTGACGGCGGTGCCGTGCGATCAGTATGGCCAACGCAAGCTCGAGGAGTGTGTCACAGAAGGTAGCAGCGTGGTAATCATCGTAACCGATCCGACCTCGCTGTCAACGGCCCTTCGGTAACACTATCACTTAATTTGACGCGCCCGGCAACTTGGGGGCTCTCCACGCCGATTGTCTCATTCTACCGGGGGTAGATGTCATGAGGTGTCATATTTCCAGCCAGGAATAGAAAAAATGTTCTATCGGTCCGCAGTGCTGCAGGCGTAGATGTATGTACGGCCTATACTGGGGAGTTCCTTAGGCCACGCTATAGGCCTATCGTGCATCGACCGATCCGAATCCCGGAATGAGGGCCCTTCATCGACGGAGGGAACTTGAACTGAGAAGGGAGCGACGCGGATCGAGCACACGGGTGCTTGGCAAACCCCCACCGAGTGGCTGGTGCAGCGTCTTCCTGTGGAAAGGCCTCTAGTGGAAAGTCTTGATCGCGGAGGTCAACTACCATAGATACGGGCGTGTCATCCCAATGGCAACCCTTCCAACTAGACCCAAAGATAGAACCAACCCGTCCCGCCCAGAGCGCTGCAAGTCCTGTGCCAATATAAGTCAGTTCAAGTGGTATATAGATCGCCGAGAAAATGCCGAAAGGAGCGCATCACCATGACCAATCCCCACCGTAGTCATAGCAACTCAGCCTCGTCTCAGGCAGGGTTCGAGACCGCACTTCAAGAGTTCGATGATGCCTTAAGAGATCGCCGATCCCAAGACATCATGGATCTCTTTGCTGAGGACTGCAAGGCGCTTATCCACCACCAGGACACGATCGTGGGCAGAGATGCTGTAGGGGAAGCCTTCCGTCGCTATTTCGATGTGTTCCCTACTTCAGCCTATGCGCCCGACTACGACGTAGTCGATGTAGTCGGAGACAGAGCGTACGTGCTTGGTTCTTTCCAGGAGACCCTGCGTCCCTCCAGTAGCGGCCCCTTGACCAGGGTCTTTGGGAGAGTAGTTCTTTTCTGGAGCAGGATCGAAGGCAAATGGCTCGTAACAAGGCTCCTTACGGCTCGCTCATCGCCTGAGCAAATCGGTGAGTAGGGCGAGCCTCTGCTTGTACGCTCGTCACGGTATCTCGAGAGGACCGTCGATGCATTCAATGCAGGTGGTGCTCTCCCTCATTGGGGCCAGGGACTTCTCACCCAATACCAGAGCCTCAGTTTCCGGAGGACCGCCTACCCCTTGATAGCCCCAGCCAGAGTTGAAATGAAGTAGCGCTGGCTGTAAGCATACAAGCCCAAAGGTACCAATGCCGCCAAAATAGCCGTAGCGCGGACAACGGGCAGAGCGAACGCATCGGCCACTTGCAGCTGGTTCAACATCACGATCGCGGGCATCAGCAAGCGCTTCTCCACATCGCTGATGAGGATCTGTGGCCACAGAAGTGCGTTCCAGCTGCCGCGTAACGAGAGCGTCGCAATGACCCCAACACCGGCGCTGGCATTGGGCAGCACGATTCTGAAGAACAGGTCGAACTCATTCGCGCCGTCCATCCGCGCCGCCTCCAGCATTTCAGTGGGAATGTTGAGCATGAACTGGCGCATCAGGAAAATGCCGAATGCCCCCCCACCGATGCTGGGCAAGATCAGCCCCCAGTAGTTGTCGACCAACCCTAGCTCTTTCATCACCACGAACTGTGGCACCAGCATCGTCGTGGTGGGCAGCAGCATGATGCCGATGATGATGGAGAACAGAAGATCGCGCCCGGGAAAGCGCAGCTTGGCCAACGCATAGCCGGACAAGGCAGCTGCAAAGGCACCAAGAACCGTCGTGGCCAAAGCTATCAGGACAGAGTTGAGAACGTACTTGTGCATCTCGTACTTCTCGACCATCAACTCATAGAACTGCGTGCTGAACCTGCTCGGAATGGGGATCAGCGGATTCGCGATGGCGTCGATCGGATTGAACGTCGACCCCACGATGCAGAGAAACGGCCAGATGAAGATCAGAGACAGGAGCAGGGCCAGGGCTGTGGTCAGGATCGCCCGCAAGCGGAATAGGCCGACTTTTGAGAGGAGCCCCCATCCACGGTTCAGCGTAGTGCCACGCGTCACACTCGGCGCTACCATCAGACCTCCTCCTGTCCCAGCCTGAACTTATACGCCCGGAACTGCACAACGGTGATCACAATCGCGATGAAAAAGACCAGCCAGCCGATCGCAGTCGCATAGCCCATGCGGAACTGACCAAACGCCATCTCGCGAATGTGGGTCATGAAGAACCAGCCTTTGTTGCGCGGTCCTCCTCCAGCGTCAAAGAGCACGAACGGAACATCATAGTTCATCAGCGATCCAGCTGCTGCGGTGATGGAAATATAGGCGAACACGGGTTTGAGCAATGGTAGGACAATATGGCGTGCGCGCTGCCATGGCGTTGCCCCATCCACAATGGCAGCCTCGATGACTTCATCGCTGATACCGCTCATACCCGCGATGAGAAACACCGCGTGGTTACCCATCCATTGCCAGAAGGCGATCGTAAGCAGTTGAGGCATGATGTAGTATGTGAAACCTCCCCAATCTATTCGCTCGCCGCCAAGGGCCACAACGAGGGCATTGGCAAAGCCGTGGGTCTTGCTGAAGAACCATAGACCGATGACCCCCATCGTGACACCGGGGAGGACGGAGGGGATGAAGAATAGAGTGCGCCACAACCCCTTAGCCTTGAGCGCTCGCGCGGTCAGGAGCAGCGCCAGCAGAAAGGCACAGGGCAGTTGGGTGCCCAAGCTTCCCAGCGTGAAGTAGGCGAAATTCACGAGCGCAGTACCCATACGCGGATCACGAGTGAACGCCTCGACATAGTTAGCAAACCCTACCCATTCCCATTGGCCCGTGTAACCCAAGGACTTCTGGAATCCCATGATGACAGCACGTAACATCGGATACAGGGTGAAGATGGCGAACGTAATGAAGAATGGTGCGACGAACAGATAGGGAGTCCACTTCGTTTGGTCGGTGAAGAATCGTCCAATCGGAGAGCGTTTTCTTGCTGGCTGTGCAGCAGCGATATCTGCCATTGGGACCTCCTTCGAGATTGTAGACGATCAACAGCAAGCCACAGGGCCCAAAGCGCTCTTCGGCTGTTCAGCCCTTGAGTGCTCCCGCCAAGGTCGACACGAAGTGACGTTGGCTGTAGGCATACAAGGCCAAGGGAACCATCGCGGCGACAAGCGACGCCGTCCGAACGACGGGCAGCGCAAACACACCGACCATTAGGTTGTTCTGCATCACGATGGCCGGCATCAAGAGCTGTCGTCCAGGATCTGAGATAAGGAGCTGCGGCCACAAGAGAGCGTTCCAGTTGCCGCGCAGCGAGAGCGTCGCGATGACCCCCACACCGGCGCTGGCATTGGGCAGCACGATTCTGAAGAACAGCGCAAACTCGTTGGCACCATCCATCCGTGCTGCTTCAAGCATCTCGGAGGGAATGCTGAGCATGAACTGGCGCATCAGGAAAATGCCGAAGGCCCCCCCACCAATGCCGGGTAGAATCAAACCCCAGTATTTGTTGACCAGATTCAGCTCTTTCATTACCACAAACTGGGGCACCAACATCGTCGTGGTGGGCAGCAGCATGATCCCCATAATGATAGAGAAGAGAAGGTCGCGCCCCCGAAAGCGCAGCTTGGCCAAGGCATAGCCGGCCAGGGCAGACGCGAGAGTGCTAAGCGCGGTTGTCGTGAAGGATACCAGAACCGAATTCAAGATATAGTCCTGGAAATGGTACTCCTCACTGAACATCAACTGATAGAACTGTCTGCTGAACTGAGCCGGAATGGGCCTAAGGGGGTTCATCACCGCATCAATCTTGTTGAACGTCCACGCCACAATGCACAAGAACGGCCAGATGAACAGAAATGCGAGGACAGCTGCGAGTGCGGTGGTCAGAACGGACCGCAGATGGAAAAGCCCGACCTTGCAGCGGAACCCAGGGCGCTCAACTGACAAAGCAGGCGTTGTCATCGTAGCCTAGCATCCCCTGTGACAAGCTAGCTCTACATGTAGCATGACCGGGGGAGTGGGGAATTCTCCCCCGGTCCATTGGTTAGCCCACGCAACTGGGGCAGACGTAGATGTGGTCTTGATCAACGCCATCCCGGTCAAAACGCATTCTGCTCGATGTCCGCCACCGCCTGTTCGTATGCCGCGTCGATGGCCTCGTCAAGGGAGATCTCCCCAGCCCACGCCGAGGCAAACTGGCCGCCCCAAGCACTGGTGACCAGCTGTGTCGTCCACTGCTCCGAGTAGCTGGGCAAGCGATTTGCCGCGTCGATGAAGATCTCACCGGCGACCTGCCCACCGAGGTAGTCTTTGGGCTCGTGGAACACATCAGCGTCCCAGGCTGACTTCATAGGCGGCAGTATCCCTGTATCCACAAACCGTTTGCCCATCTGGCCGTCACCATCCTCAAAGTACAGGTACAGCAGGACGTCGACCGCCAGGTCAGAGATACTGGACAGCTTCGGAACGGATGCGCTGGTGCCTCCCCACGAAGTAGTGCGCGGGGAGTCGGCAGTCATGCCCGGCAAGCTCGTCATACGCATAGGAGAGTCAGCGAGCCACGCGGTATCCTCAGCCGTGCCCTGGAAGTGAATGCCGTACAGCCAGTCGGGACAGAACTGCGTCAACACCTGCCCCTCTTTGACCATCGCAACCTGATTGCCCCAGTCGATGTCCATATGGTAGTCGTGGAAGCGCATAAAATCGGCCGCGGCCTCCTTGAACGCCGGGTTCTTCAGTTCTGGATCGCCATTGGCGTCCGTCCACCAGATCCCCAGGTCCATCATGCGGGCTGGCAGGTTGGTGCAGCTCAGGCAGTCCATGATGACGGCGCGCGGGCGGCCATCCGGCATCTCCATGTTCGTCTCATCTGCGACTACCATGGCAGCATCCAGGAACTCATCGTAGGTCTTGATCGTCGCCAGATCGACGCCGAACTCCTTCCAGGCTCTGTCATTGTAGAGCATGACCACAGGGTGCACATCGTGGGGTGCACCGTAGTACTTGCCATCCTTGCTATAGCGGTCGAAACGGGTCGTCAGGACCTGGTCAGCATAGGGACCGGCCTCCAGGCCGGGCTTCAGGTCAACAAAGGGAATGATGCTGTCATCGCCCTTCAGGAACCCGACCACATCATCCGCGTTCTGCTCGATGATGTCAGGGAAACCGCTGCCGGCCATCAAGGTCGCGGGGAACTTCTGAGTCATCGCGTCGCGGGACATGATCTCGTAGGTGAGATCAATGTTGAACTTCTCGTTCAGCTCCTCGACGCGCGAAGCGTATTCAGGCTCGTGGTTCTCGGCCTGGAACCAGAACAGGAAAGCGGTAGGTTCTGCGGCTGCCGGAGCTTCAGCGGGTGCTCCTTCCGTTGCTGGGGTATCGGTAGGCTTACCACCGCACGCAGCCAGCACGATTCCGGCACTCGCCAGGCCAGCGATCTTCAGAAACTCACGGCGGCTAAAGCGTCTCTTCTCCATCTGTTCTCCTCCAAGATGATTGGGCAAATCGAGTGATGTTGCTACCTGATTGTCAGAACGTCCATCGGATCTCGATTTCCACTCTGATCGTCGGTATACACCTCCTTTCACCCAATCCAGGGAGTAAACGCACCCACGACCCTGTAGTCCAACGAGGAAGAAGGTTCCAGCAGATGGGAGGAGATTCAGTATGTGAATGCGCTATGGGTTGTGATGCATCACACAATAACTATAGCACAACGCGGCCTCAGAGTCAACACCTAACCCACATATAGACGGACAATATAACAAACTATCGCGGTCTAGCGGCCGTTGGATACGGTCAGATCGTGAATCGGCGAGGCCCCCCCTGGCTATCGCATAGTCCAGACACAAGAAATGCCCTTCACCCTATTGCACCCGGCTCACTACCTAGGTATAATGACAATATGGTTATGTGAGGGTTCACAAAGTCTCCCGCAGAGGTACGCCCATGCCCGAAGTGCAATCGAAGCGTTCCACACTCCACGACGTCGCTGCGTTGGCCGGTGTCTCCTACCAAACGGTATCACGTGTTATCAACCGTCATCCCAACGTGGCTGAGAAGACGCGGGCCCAAGTGCTGGACGCGATTCGCCAACTTGACTATCGTCCCAACCAGGCAGCCAAGGTGCTGGCTACGGGGCGCTCATATATGCTTCAACTCATTATGTTCGATATCCGCTACAACGACCCGCTGCCCGCTATGATTTACTGGGCCAAGCGGATGGGCTATACCCTCGTTATCTCGGAGATCACGCCCTTTACACCCAGGGATGAAACCAGGGACAGACTGGAGGAGCTCGCCTCGCGGATGATTGACGGCCTGATCATCTTCAGCCCCTACGCATTCCTCCCCTATGAAGAGCTGACTGAGCTGTGCAGAGGCGTGCCCTTTGTCCTCGTCGGTACGGAAATGGGAATGAAGGCCCCGTCTGTTGTGTTTGATCAACGACACGGTGCTGGACTTGCTATCCAGCACTTGCTTGATCTGGGGCATCGCCACATCGCGGAGATACGCGGTCCGCAGGAGCACATTGATGCACGTGCACGGCACGAGACATTCGTGAGCATACTGAAGGCCCGAGGACTCCCTTCCGACCTAAGCGTGGAAGGGGATTTCGAAGTTCCCAGTGGCTATGAAGCGACCAGAAGTCTGCTGACGACAGGTGCCCCTTTCACCGCGCTCTTTGCAAGCAATGATCGCATGGCCGTGGGGGCATTGCATGCGCTATGCGAACATGGTCTGTACGTACCGCAAGATGTATCCTTAGTCGGATTCGACGATATGACCGAAGCCGCCTACCTGAACCCGCCTCTGACCACTGTGCGCCAAGACCTCGATGTTATTGCCCAACAGAGCATCGAATACGTGGTCTCGATGATCCAAAATCCCAAGATGCCTGTGCATCAGCGCGTGCTCTATCCCGAACTCATCACGAGACGGAGCACGCGCAAGATCGAATGACGTAATGTGGTCAACGACAACCCGTCGTCGGCTAGGGTTTCGGCCACTCGGCAAAGGTCCGCCAGTCCATCGTGGGCTCAAAGCCGAGCAGCCGCTTGGCCTTGCGGTTATCGAAGGGCGATGCCTTTGGCTCGTTGACGAAGTAGGCCGCATCTCGCAGCTCGGGCATCGGATCGAAGTGCGCCCCAAGGGCATCCAAGGAGGGTACGGTCAGGAAGGTGGTATCGGCAGTGATGTAGAATGCCTCGAAATCCATCGCCTGCCCTGTCGGGAACTTGTAGGAAAGAGACTGCCGGACCGCCTGCGCCACGTCGTGGGGCGAGACGTAACAACCGAACCAGGCCTTGGCATCTCCCTCACCGCGCAGACCTGCATCCACGATGGCCTGGATACCCTCCCGGTCGCGCTCCAGCCATACCCAGCAGTAGCGCAGTGCGATAGCCTCTATGCCATAGGCCCTGGCGTAGTTCTCCACCATCACTTCGCCGAACCGCTTGGTGAAGCTGTAGACCTCGTGGGGCCAGCACGGATGGGCCTCATCGATGGGCAGGTAGAGGGGGACAAGCTCCACATTGTGGATGCCAAAGCCGGTCGATGACTCGCTGCACCCGTAGACGACGCGCCCAATGCCGTTCAGCCGAACTGCCTCCAGCACATTGAAGCACGTGACCATGTTGACAGCCATCACCCGGTCGGCAGGATCATTGAAGGGATGGGGGATCGCCGCAAGGTGAACCACGGCGTCATAGTCCTTGACCGTCTCGATGGTGGCGTCCATGTCCATCAGGTCACACTGCACGAACGCCACGCCCTTGACCTCTTTGCGCGGGGGCTTGAGATCAAGGACGGTGACATCGATGCCGTGAGACACCAACTCCGCGACCACATAGTCTCCGATATCTCCGGCTCCACCAGTTACCAGGGTTTTCATAGCGTCTGCTCTCCTTGAACGACGTGATGACTCAACACCGGCGTGGTCCCAGCATCCCACGCCGCGCACTCCAGTGACGGGACCAGCATCGGACCCAACCAGTGGCACATAGTCGGGTCGAGCCCGGCTGCCGCGGGCAGTCCGCCGGCTCGCATCGGTTTTTCGTTAGGTTGCACCTAGATCACTTCCTCAGACCGCGCGCGCTCGTAGGCCGCCCGGCGTTCCACCATATAGGCAGGCACCGGAACATCCCACCAGCCCGCCACCAAGCCACCAGACCAGGGGTGCTGGCGGGCGACCATCACCTCCAGCACGGCAGGCTCGCCACTAGCCAGCGCCCTCTTCAGTGCCGGCCCCACCTGGTCCGGCGTCTCGATACGCTGGCTGTACACACCAAAAGCTGCGGCTGCTTCTGCCAGGTTCGGCGTCACTGGATCTCCGCTCCTGTCCAGGAACCGCGTCGCGAAGTCTGACTCAGCGCCATAGGCATCAATCTGCAGGTCGGTGATCGACAACCACCCGCTGTTATTGCATATCAGTGTGATGACCGGGATCTCATACTGCACAGCTACAGACAGCTCCTGCATCGTCATCAGGAAATCGCCATCACCTACAATGGCCACCACCGGCCGATCTGGAGCAGCCAACTTGCAGCCCATAGCGGCCGGCAGCGACCAGCCCATGGTCGAAAAACCGCCGGTCGTGATGTACGTGCGCGGCAGAAAGAAGGGAAACTCCTGAAACACCTGAGCCTGTGAATGTCCCGATGAGGTGGTCACGATTGTCTCATCCGGCAGAACCGCACGGACGTCGCGTAACACCCGTGATATCGTCGGTGGCACACGGTCTGACTCAACTAGCGGTGCTTTCTTGGCCATCCACTCCTGCTTCAGCCGGCCTATGTCGGCCGTATAGTCAGCGTCCTGCCAATCGCGAGGTGAGCCGAGGGCTTTCAGCGCTTTCACTAAGGCGTTGAGGGCCATACGAGCATCGCTCACGATCCCCACAGCCACAGGGTAGTTCTTGCCGATCTCGGTGGGGTCGATGTCGATGTGGATTAGCTGCGTTGGCGGGATCGCGAAGGCTGCGCCGTGTCGGTACGAGCAAGTCGCCTCATCCGCAAATCTGCATCCGATGGCCAGGATGACGTCCGCGGACGCAGCCACGGCGTTCCCGCACGTGGTCCCCTTGGATCCCGCGTGCCAGGCGTAGAGTGGATGGTTCTCTGGGAACGCGCCCTTGCCCATCATGGTCGAGATCACCGCCGCGCCCACATGCTCGGCCACCTCTCTCAAAGCTGCCTCTGCTCTCGCCGTCACCACGCCACCCCCCACGAGGATAACCGGGCGTTTGGCCGTCCAGAGCATCTCCGCCGCCCGGGAGATTTCGGACTCATCCGGGAAGGCTACTGTCGTCGGCCGGCGCGTGTCAGCGGTCGGAATCGTGACATCAACCGCGTCGCTCTGCACATCCATAGGCAGATCGACCAGAACTGGCCCAGGCCGCCCAGTTGCCATCACGCTGAAAGCCCGGGCCATCACCCGGGGCAACTGCTCAGCGCGGGTCACCGACCAGTGCCGCTTCACCACCGGCTCCAGCATCTGGGGGAAGTCCGCCCAGCGCTTTCTCTCGATCTCCTGAAGCACGCCAGTGCCACGCATATGGGTGTGCACGTTGCCTGTCAGGACCAGCACAGACGTCGAGTCGACGTAGGCCGTCGCAACGCCGATAGCTGTGTTGACTGCGCCAGGCCCGATGGAAGTGAACGCCGCCAGAGGCTTGCCCGCTATCCGGTAATAGCCGTCGGCCAGGTGCACAGCCGCCTGCTCGTGCCGAACCTGGATCACGTCGATCTCATCCCGACGACGCCGAAAGGCGTCCACCAGCCCCAAGTTACCATGGCCAGGAATGCCTACCGCATAAGGCACCCCGTGCCGAATCAATGACTCAACAACGATCTCACCACCGGTCAGCTTCACCATACACCTCGCCTTCTAGTCTACCTGGACGGGAACAGAGCCCGAATCTGCTGCATTGAGAGCGCCGCGGCCTTGACGGGGTCCTGCCCCAGGATCTGCGCATAGTAGCCGAAAGCCTCGAACTCGACGGACATCACGCCCCGATAGCCCACATCCCCAAGCGCCTGCCGGAAACCACCCCAGTCGACCACGCCCTCCCCAAGCAGCGGGAACGTGAAATCTTCCCCCACCATGCCCGGTCGCCCGACGACGTCCTTCAGATGCACGTGCTGGATCCTGGCGCCCAACTGGTGAACGGCCCACTTGATGTCATTGCCATACAACCGGTAGTGTGAGGGGTCCATGTTGACAGCGAGGAACTCGGAGTCGTACCGGCGCAACAGCTCTAGCAGCGTGTAGTAGTCGTGGCACAGATGGCCAAACACCGCCTCTACCGCCAGATAGACGTGACGGCGCTCTGCCAGGGGGACCAGTCTGTCAAAGGCCTTGCCCACCAACGCCCACGCTTCGCCCTCCGAGATGTCCTTCCCGAGGCGCGGCGCCTTTGGATCCCAGGGCGCTGGGCCGGTGAAAAGGTTCAGCACATTGATGCCGATCTCCGCGGCTGCCGGGATGCAGGCCTCAACCAGCGATACGCGCTCCTCGAAAAGTGCTGGATCCGGCGTCACGAAGTCCTGCTGGACCACAATCTCTG
>JAAZAN010000076.1 GCA_012514315.1 Chloroflexota bacterium | reverse complement strand
TTAGAGCCTCTGCTCCAAGTCAGCGAGCACGGCTATCGGGTTTTCATCGTCGAGCGGCCGAAGCAACTGCTGCTTTGCGAACAGATAACCGCTACCCCGATCTCCTCCAAGTGCCAGGCCCAGCAGCCCGGATGCACACCGCTCTCCCTGGGCCAGGAACACAGTATCTAGCACGACCCGCCGAACGCCTTCCAGGTTGCGCCCGTAGAGTCACATCGTCGGGAACCCACACCCGATGTTGTTACCTGAGTTGCGGCCGGTGAGCGGATCCACGGCATTCGGTCTCAGGTCATCCCGCTGCGTCGCCTCGGCCAGAGAACCTCGAGCGCCTCACAGAGCTGCGACCGCCGCACGGCTAAGACGGGCAACCGTTGCTTGCGTTACTCCCTCATCCAAGCCACTAACCTGATGCGCAAACGCAACCTACAATGCCAGGCTTTCCACAGACGCAAGCACAAAAAACCTGCCAGGCATCATCACAAGCGGGCGCGGATCGGGACGATCCGTCTTGTCTTACCTCCCCGCAAGAGCGTTGGTCTCGTCGTCGGGCTGCTACGCCGCGACGAACCCTATCGCTCAATGGGAAATCTGCGAACTAAATACTTACATTGGCTAGTCTTCCTCTTCAGGCAGGCAATCTCACCTAGAGTCAATCACAGTTCACCCTGGCTATCATAGGTTTCCGCCAGCCCTCTTATTTCGAAGAACTGACATGGGCGGGCATCCATAGACGCGACTTCGTTTCAGTTGCTACGGTTCGTTTTTGACCCTAAACCAATCCTTGAGTCTTGCCGCACTCTTACCAGGAGGGCATTACCAGTAGGAACATATAGGTACACGCACACTCTGTAGCAGCGCCAGCCACTACCTCATCGATCCAGTCCGTGGCGTGAATAGTGTATTCGTCCAAGCCAACCGCCCGTCGGCGTCCTCAATCTCAAGAAGCACATAAGGCCAATCGGTCGGAATCTTGAAGCGAGCCTCGGTGATCAATCCTCCCTTGGGAGCCTTACTTCGTTCACCTGCGGACCGAGGTCCAACCATCCACACGTCACGTACCGGAGAGCATGTGATGACTACATCATCGCCCACCAGTTCGATGGATTGGAAATCCGGCCCACAAGACGAATAGAAGTTGCCTGCCTGCACGGCTCCATTAATGGCCGACCGGCTCAGCTCCGGGACATTCACTACGATCCAGCCGCCGTTCCATACCGCATCTTCCGTATTTATGTGTGCGTCATCAGCAGCAAAACCCAGTACATCAGGCCGTTCCGCAAGCATCGCGTGCCAATAGACCCCGCCCTCTCCCTTTCCATTCCCGAAATGACACCCGTGGTTATACACTTCAGCCCCATCGAACGGCCACCGGAGTGCCTCCTCGAGCGTATTACCCATCCAATGCGGATGGGCCAGAATCAGAACCCCCCCTTGATTCCGCGTAGCGTTCAGCGCTGTCTCGAAACCCATCTCCCTGGAAATCCCCGTGAACGTGCCCAGGCAGACCACGTGGTACTCGCCTCCGTGCTTATCATACCCATCCAGCTCGACACCATCCAGCCAGAGCAGTGGATAGGAATTCGCATCAGACCGCACGTCCGATATCACCCAATGGTCGGTCCTATACAGAAAATGATATCCCTCAGCGGCGTACATCTCAGCCAATTCCTGAAATGTCTTGCCCCCGTCCGACATGACACTGTGTATGTGCATGTTTCCCCGGAACCAGGTACCCGATGTATCATACCGAAAGCTGCCTAAGCTGTCCTGCACATTGTTGGTGGTCACGATTGTTCGTCCTCCTTGCAGATTGAAGTATCATCCACCTTCCAGTCGGCTTACGCATGTGTTCGTCTATTTCAACATATTCAGCAACTCTGCTACGCCTGCAGCCAGAACACTGCCGACATCGCTTCGGAAGCCGAAAAGGTGGTTGTAGATCGCCGGCGCCCTACGGGCGGCATATCCATTATTCTTATAGTCATTTTCATCTGGAATGTATCCTACGCATCCGTTGGCATAGGTAACCAGAAAGGCATGAGGCCAAGGGGATTCGGCCCGGATCATCGTACCGATCGTGGTGAAGACCTCTGCTGGAAGTGCGATCAGGACGGCGTCATTGATCTGGATGGCCTGTAGTTCAATCTGTTGCTCGTTACTTGTGAGTCCGTGCTGAAGTGCATTGACTAAGTCTCTTGCCCATAGGAGCCAGAACTCAGCCAGCTTCAGGTCGCGACTTGTCGAACCACCTTCCTTGGCAATCCGGTCAACGGCATCCTCGCGCTTCTTGAGTTCAGCTTGGGCCTCGTCCAACGTCATTGTCTCGAGTGGTAGTTCCATGTGAGTCTGAGCACAGCGGATGGATGCCTGCTGCTTGGTCGTGATTCTCGACGCTGTCTCCACGACCTGTGCTGCCAGCGCTGCTCCTGCGCGATCGACATCGTCGAACGAAGCCTGTCCCCACACATCCCTGTTGCTGACAGGATCGATGTCTCCGCAGGCGCTGTTGGCGAACATATGGATGCAGCCAGGCAGGGCGGTCTCCACGTGGCGCCGCAGGGCTCCTGGGTAGTCGGCTGATATGGCAGTCTTTGGACCCAGCATCACCGCGTGGCAAGCGTGGTTGGACAGGATTGCCAGTGGCTTTCCGGACTCGGCATCGTCCACGCGGAGAACCATAACGGTTGAATCGACGTGTCCATCGGTGCCGTCATGAAGCCGGTACCAGGCCAGGTCTTGATGTTCTCCTCGTCCGCAGCCGATTTTCGCTGGCTGCACTTGTCGGGCCGCTGCGGAGATCGCACCGGCAAGGTGACGCGTGAGGAGCGCCAGGTACTGCTCGTCGCGGGCACCCCACACTCTGAAGGCGCAGGCGGTGGGCGCTGTGTGGCTGTGGATACAACTGACCATAATGTGATCTGGCGTGATCCCAGTGGCGAGCGCGGCCTGCCCGCGCACGGCAGCTACGAACGCCTCGTCGCAGGCAATCAGGTCACTGGTCACGATTGCCACGCGGCTGGAGCCGTCGTCGAGCACCAAGGCTTCGGCGTACAGGTCGTCGTGGATGGTTTCCGAGCGACGGCTGAGGAACGGGCCGTACCCGGCCAACTCGACACCGATCGGTGGGGTGATACATACACGTGCAACTCCGGCTTTCAGATTGACCATTATTCCATACACTCCAAGTAGTATAGGATCAGACTCATCGGGTCTGTCGACGAACCGTGTGATCTGTTTCTCGCCTTGTCCGTCACCTACCAGTCAGGGTTTACTGTAGTTGGCCACGATTCTATCAGTGACTGTTGCCGATAGTGTAATGGCTCCAAGGCTGTCATCTTGTCCGAGACGTCACTACCCATGTTTCAGGCAATGCTGCCATGGTTGACGCTCCCACGGATCAGCCTATAATACCTCTACTGTGACAGGGACAGTAGATAGGCGCGCGCTTCTCTGCGTGGCGGCCGTGGTGGGACTGTTGCTCACAAAGCTATGATACTCCCACGAAATGGCGATTACAATAGGTTTTCGGTCAATTCTAGGACAAAGTAGGGACACTGTATGGCCGTACTGTCGACGGAGGAGATTGTTTCCCATCTGCGTAGGGCACTGCGCAACCTGTACGTCCCGGTTGTGCTCAGCCGGTCGCCCCTGGTCTCTTTGTTGTCCCTGGAAGATGAGATCGATCCCTCGTCCGAACTGCGTCGCATCCTGAAGCAGACCATTGAAGATCTGAAGCCTGCAGGTGACGCCTCGTCACACTGTCATGCCTGGAGGACTTACGAGGTTCTGTTCTACCGATATGTAGAACAGCTCAGTAGACAGGAGGTAGCAGAGCAGCTTGGCCTTAGCGTACGGCAGACAGGGCGTGAACACCGAAAGGCGCTAGAAGCGCTTGCATATCTCGTGCAACCAATGTGCATGGGTTCGGTCGGCAGTGAGACCAAGGAAATCGAACAGGCAGAGGGAAACATGCAAGGCAGCGACCTGGCCTGGCTTGGAGCGTCACGTGGCGGTGATTGGAGTGACCTGTATGAAGAGTTGCCGAATGTGCTGACGCTGCTTGAGCCATTAGCCGCGCAGTACGGCACCCACGTTGACATCTTGCTTGACGAGTCGCTGCCCCATCTTGCGGTTCACCCGACTGCACTACGACAGATTCTGCTCGGATTGGCCACAGGGATCCTCGGTGGCGGCACAGAGGGTCCGCTACGTATTTCGGCCACGCAGGCGCGTTCGGCGGTGCAGATCCATGTGGACGCGCCGTGTCGGCAGGCTCGCGATAGAGGCCCGGGCGCTAGGGACAAGGCAAATTGGGCCATCACTCGCAAGCTGGCGCAGCTCTACAGAGGCACAGTATCAATGCGCAGCAGCAATCAAGAAGCTGTTGCGACAGTCAGCTTGCCCACTAATCTGCAGATTCCGGTGCTTGTCATTGACGATAACGCGGATGTCATCCAGTTGCTCCAACGCTACGCGCTTAACACGCGCTACCATGTGACGGCCACAAACGATCCAGCAGAGGCCTTGACTATGGTGGAGAAGCTCAAGCCACAAGTTGTCTGCCTCGATATTATGATGCCCAACCTGGATGGCTGGGATCTCCTACGTGCGCTCCGTTCTCACGCGAGTAGCGCTGATATGAGAATTATCGTGTGTACGGTGCTCGCTCAGGAGGAACTGGCCAGCACACTCGGGGCTAATGGGTATTTACGGAAGCCAGTGAGGCGCGAGGAGTTCATTGCTGAACTCGACCGGCAGGTTTCAGAAGGTTGCTGATGGTCTGAATGCAAGTCAGAAGCTCGTGCGCTGAGAGACCGCCCACGCGTGAGACTGTGAGGGAGCTGATCGTGGGAGGGCTGTCACTGTGGTCCTGTGCCGATACGACGATCACGGGGATATCACGTAACTTAGCGTCCTTGTTCTTGAGAGCCAGGACACCGAAGCCGTCCAAACCCGGCATGACTAGGTCCAACAGCATGGCATCAGGCCGGCGTTCCCGCAGCATGGTGAGTGCTCGTTCGCCATCTGATGCCCGCAAGAGCCGATATCCACGCCCCGATGCGCTGATCATCCGTCCGAACAGCCGAAGAACCTCAGGCTCGTCATCCACCAATAATAGTGTCCTCACGCTCTCGCCTAGCTTCGCCAGGGCTGAGAGAAGTCTTGTACTCGTTACCGGCTTGGTCAGGTAATCGAAAATCCCGAGACCTTCCGATATCTCAGGTTTGCCGGGCAGCCAACAAGTGAAAGTGGGAGTGCCGTCCGGAGCTTGTGGCATCATCCTAGCGTCTGCCTCAGACTCGGTGGGGTCATTGACGATCAGCGCCTGTGCGGGAGAACGCCCGATCTCTCGGAGCGCCTCCTCTATAGTGTTTACACTGCTAATCGCGCTCCCATCAAGGTGACGCTCAGCCAGATAGCGTAGTGAGTCTTGTTGGTCAACCACTACAAAGCGAGGCTTGATCTCTGGCATCGGGGGAGCTGGAGGCCGTGTGCGCTCATTGTAGGTCAAGTAGGGATTAATCCAGCGCGAAGCACTAGATTGAAGCTGCACAGGATCGTTCAGGGGCAGAGTGAACAGAAAGGTCGTGCCCTTGCCCAGTTCGCTCTCCACCCAGATCTTCCCTTGGTGCAGTTCCACGATTGCTTTGCTGATTCTGAGACCAAGCCCTGCACCTTCTGATCGACGATGCGGCGAACTATCAACTTGGCTGAATGGCTCGAATATCCGTGCATGGTCCTCCGGCGCGATGCCCGTACCGGTGTCCGTCACACTGACCCAAATCTTGGCCTTCTCCCTCCAAGTGCGCATTTCCACGCCGCCATGATCAACGAATCTGGCGGCATTGCTTAGCAGGTTCAGAATTACTTGCCGTATCCGGTTACCATCGCAACACACGAGGGGCAAGTCTGATGGAGCTTTCACTCGCAGGTAGAGCCCTTTGGAGTCGTACAGGCTTCTAACCAGCGATGCTGCATTGGTTAATAGATCTGGAAGCGAAACTGGTTCTTTCTTCAAGATCATTCTCTCGGACTCGAACTTGCTCAGATCGAGAATATCGTCCACCATACTGGCCAGGTGCTCACTGTTCCGCTGGACAGCTTCAATGTCCGCCAACAGAGCCTGGGGCACCATGCCATAGAGGTGCGGAGATCGAACGATTAGCTCGCTGAATCCAATGATCATATTGAGTGGGGTGCGTAGTTCGTGACTGACGTTGGCGACGAACTGTTCTTTGGCGACGCGTGCATCTTCCGCGATTTGGCGCATCACCCTCAAGCGGTCAGAGAGCCCCGCGAGCTCAATCGTTCTCTCTTCGAGACTCTGACGAATCTGCGCAAGTTCAAGCTGGCGATCGCGGGCCTCCTCAAGCAATTGACTGATGTGCTCCTGGTCTGCTCGCGATTGGATGATGGCCATCTTGACCGGTTGCCGCGTGATTGCAGGTAGTAGTACCATTGTCCAGATAAGAAACAGGATCAGTGCGTGTTCGAAGTCAGTGGGTTGGTAGATACCCAGGGCTGAATCCCAGCTCAGCGCCACGGCGGAGACGGCGCCTGTTAACGCCCCCCCGGCTGGACCAACGAGGATCACTGACAAGAAGACGGGGACAACGAGAAGGCAAGCGGCAGCACTGACGCCTGACCATTGCAGGGCCAATTGACACGTTATCAATAATCCAGATAGCAGTAACGAGGTAGCTCCCCAATAGCTTCGCTGTGAGACCCAATTCACAGGAAACGGCAAGACCAAGAGAATCAGTCCCAGGAGACCTCCGTAGAGTGGGTCGGGGAACACATATGCAGCCAGTATGAGTGTGAGTCCTACTAATGGAAGCACTCCAAGAACGTACTTCAAAACCGCTTGTCGGGTATCACCCCAACTGTCATTGCTTTGGAAGAGGGGCAAGGCAAGTATAGATTTGATGAAAGGCGATTGGACTTTGATCATGATCTGATCCTTGTATCTAGTGTCTGTTTTGTCACAAGTGGTGCAGATGTACTCCTCCGTAGTTGCGAGATCTTTGGATTGCTGACGATGAGGGATTATAGAACGTGGGCGCCCGTGAGGCAAACGGAGGTAAGCTATTGACCGATCCTATGACATGTCCGGCATGCCGCAGGCCCGCTCCCAGTGATCCAAGCGATTGTACGTCACCCGAGAGCCAATGGTCAACATATTGACTTACATCGAACCCGCCTCTTAGTGAGTTGTGTAGTTCAGACTTTCATCATAACCAAAGCATATCCAGACGTAAGGTGGATTCAACGGATAGGTTACTTGCGCGGGATGTGGTGCGGGCGAATTCTTTGCGTGGTAGATGCAAACAATGCACCGCACCAGTCGGAGAGACCTGCTATTAGAAGTCAAGGACCGGAACCTTAAGAATCACGAATAACGTAGGGACGTTGCTCCTTCAGGATGATGTAGATACGCGCGAGGAGCTTGCGGCAGATGGCGCCCAAGACGGTGCCGT
>JAAZAN010000075.1 GCA_012514315.1 Chloroflexota bacterium | reverse complement strand
CATCGGTCTCAGTCGCTGCTCGCGGAGCTGGACATCCAGATCCGTGATCTGTCCCCGTCGCAGGAGCCACACGAGATAAGCCAGTGGCGCCATCATAGACATCAACACATAAGCACACGCCCAGAGCCACGCACTCAACCCTGACAACACCGCCGCCAGCAAGGCGATCGAACCAGTGGTCAGCACTGGCGGACTACCCATATGCGACACCGCATACGCTACGCGCCCGTCCCACGAGCGCGGCATCCCGGTACTGACAGGAACCAGGGACCGGTCCGGGTGTACGGGGCGTGCAGTGTCGGCACAAGCTAAAGAGCGCTCTACCACTCGAATCTCGTTCTCCACATCTGGAACAGGGGTATATCCATTACTCATACTTCACCTGATGTACAATCTCGATCTGAAACGTAACCATATTCTACCATATTCCACGGATTGAGCACCAACGGCGCGAGCCAACATGGTCAGAATTCGGTCTCTACGGACGACGAACGCGTGGGTCCGAGCGACAATCGGACCACTGGAGTGAGGCAGAGAAAGAGTAGGCGAGGCCTCAGTGGCGACTCGATCAACAGAGCGGCGGACACAGACTGAAATGAGCCAAGCTAGTCATCCACCCAGGCTCTACTGCGTTCAACGGCCTTCTTCCAGCCCGCATACGACGCTTCGCGCCGATCCTGGCTCCAAGTCGGTTCGAAGACGCGGTCGACGCCCCAGTTCGCCCTGAGTTCATCCAAATCGGTCCACAGGCCGGCAGCCAGCCCAGCGGCGTAGGCCGCGCCGAGCGCCGTTGTCTCGTGCACGCGGGGCCGCACCACGGATACCCCCAACACGTCGGCCTGTAACTGCATCAAGAAGTCATTCACGGTCGCGCCGCCGTCCACTTTGAGTGTTGACAGTGCGATGCCCGAATCGATCTGCATGGCCTCGACGACGTCACGGGTCTGGTAGCAGATAGATTCCAGGGTCGCCCGCACGATATGAGCGCGCGTCACATAACGGGTTAGACCGACGATCACACCGCGCGCGTCCATATCCCAGTACGGGGCAAAGAGACCGGAGAAGGCAGGGACGAAGTAGATTCCGGCTGCATCGTCAACCGACTGAGCAATCGCCTCAGTCTCAGCGGCAGTCTGGATGAGGCCCAGATTGTCGCGCAGCCACTGAACTGCGGCTCCGGTGATCGCTATGGAGCCCTCCAGCGCATATGTGGCCCCGTCGGACAGACCGTACGCCACGGTTGTTAGCAGGCCGCTGCGTGAGGGCACGGGTTCGGGCCCGGTATTGAGAAGCATGAAGCAACCTGTACCGTAAGTATTCTTCGCCTCACCCACAGCATAGCACGCCTGTCCAAACAGGGCCGCCTGTTGATCGCCGAGATCGCCGCAGACTGGCACCTCACCTCCCAAGGGACCGCTCGAGCGCGTCAGGCCGAAGTGCGCCGCATCGGACGATGGTCGGATTTCCGGAAGCATCGCGCGCGGAATCCCCAGAATTTCCAGGAGCTCGGGGTCCCAATCCAAGGTGCGGATGTTCATCAGCATCGTGCGCGACGCATTGGTGACATCGGTCACGTGCGCCCCGCCCTGCGGGCCGCCGGTGAGATTCCAGATGATCCACGTATCGACAGTGCCAAAGACGGCGTCACCCGCCTCCGCCTTGTCGCGCAGGCCCGGCAGGTTGTGAAGAAGCCATGCGATCTTGGGGCCGGAGAAGTAGGTAGCGACCGGCAAGCCAGCCTTCTCTCTGAACGTCTCCTCCAGTCCGTCGGCCATCAAACGCTGGCACAGATCGCGCGTACGGGTATCCTGCCAGACAATCGCATTGCAGAGCGGCTCTCCAGTACGCCGATCCCAGACTACCACGGTCTCCCGCTGATTGGTAATACCAATACCCGCAAGGGCAGCTGGCGCCATGCCCGCTTCGGCGAGCGCGCCACCAATAACCCGGCGCGTCTTGGCCCAGATCTCCGCGGCATTGTGCTCGACCCAGCCTGGCTGCGGATAGATCTGAGAATGCTCCTCATACAGAGAGGCAACGACCTGCCCAAGTCGATCGAAGACCATGAAGCGGGTCCCGGTCGTCCCCTGGTCGACGGCCGCAGCGTATTCTGCCATAGTGTGTTCCCCCTTCCACCGAAACAGGCTCTGTGACGTGACTATACCGCGTTCCCGCCAGGTTGACAACATAGGGTCCTGTCAACAGGCGAGGGTGACGGGGGATGTATGGGCAACCCGGCAGAATGCAGTATAATGGAGCGACTCCAAAGTCAACACCCAGCCGAGATTCGGTGAAGCAGACATTACGTAAGGAGGTCCATCCATGCTCACAGCACGGCTTGCCCGAGTACGCATCGCGCATCTACCCACTCCACTCGAACCACTTCCTCGCCTCAGCGCCCAGTCTGGAGGTCCCGAACTCTGGATCAAGCGAGACGACCAGACCGGCCTGGCCAGCGGCGGGAACAAGGCACGGAAGCTCGAATTCCTGGTTGCTGACGCGCTGCAACGGAAGGCGGACACCCTGATCACTGGCGGAGCGGCGCAGTCCAATCACGCGCGCCAGACAGCAGCCGCAGCTGCGAAGTTCGGACTGGGGTGCACACTGGTATTACGTGGAGAGCAGCCGGCAGAGGCACAGGGCAACCTACTGCTTGACAAGCTTCTGGGCGCCGATATCGTCTGGTCGGCCGACCGGCCAATAGACCTAGTGATGGGTCAGACGACCGATGACCTGAAGGCACGGGGGAAGCGCCCGTACCTCATACCGTACGGTGGCAGCAACGCGATTGGCGCCAGTGGCTATGTCGATGCTATGGAAGAGCTGATGCAGCAGTGCACCCAGCGCGATGTCGTGTTCGACTGGATCGTCCTGCCCTCTTCGAGCAGCGGCACACAAGCCGGGCTCGTCGTCGGCGCCAGAGCACTGGGTTTCCAGGGTCATATCCTTGGGATCAGCATCGATCTACCAGCCCGCCCTCTGCAAGCACAACTTGCCGAACTCGGCACAGCCACTGCCAACCTCCTGGGGCTGTCATTCGAGTGCACAGCCGAGGATTTCCAGGTCGACGATCACTACATTGGAGAGGGATACGGGGTACTGAGCGATCTGGAGCGCAGCGGTATGGCCACTCTCGCACGGACTGAGGGCATAGTGGCGGACCCCGTCTATACCGGACGCGCACTGGGCGGGCTACTTGATGCCATATCCAAGGGCGCCTTCAGGTCCGACGAACGGGTGTTGTTCTGGCACACTGGGGGTGTGGGTGGGCTGTTTGGATATGGGGAGAGCATTCTGGGTTGATCTGCATGCAGCCACCTGACCAGGTGCCGGTCCGCGCCGTTTGCACGAGCAGATAGATTGTGCTATGCTCGTTTGAGGATCAGCACATCGTATTCCGGGAGGCATCTTCCAACGCATGGTGGAGCAGTACGGCAGCCTGATGATCGTGCTAAGCCTGTTGGTGCTCGGAGGTTTTGGCACGGTGGTAGGGTACCAGCGGAAGCTCGACGGACTTCTGGTCGGTGGCGTGTGGTTGCTCCTCAGCGGGCTATGTCTGCTCAGGGGATTCACTGACCCGGGCTTCAACTGGCCGCGTTTCATCACCGCCCTCATTGTGGTGGTTGTCGTAGCGCTCGCCGTAGGCGTTGCCCGGAAGCACAGGCTCACCGTGATGATGGGCGCCGCGTGGGCGTGGTTCTGGTTTGCGGCTATACGGGGCTATGCACGCGGCGGATGGATTGGTGTACTGTTGATCACTCTGCCGGCCTGTGTACTCGCCTCCGTCGCGCTGTACCTGGTCTCCCAGTATACACTGCCGCTGAACGATGAACGACAACGATCCTACGCTCTCAGATCGCTGATCACGTTTGTCACCGGCACAAACGGCCCACACGTCCTGCTGCGAAGAAACCTGAAAGGGGTCGTGGACATTGAGCGACCCAAAGGGCTGCCACAGACCAAACCGAGCAAGGTGCTGTCCGGGCCCGGGGTCGTGCTGAGCAGTTGCGATCAAGTCGCGGTTGTGAGCGATGGAGTGCAGTTTAAGGGCGTCAGAGTACCCGGCCTGAGCTTCATCGGCGCCCACGACAACGTGACTCAGACCATCGATCTGCGTACACAGATGCGGACGTTCACTGTCCCGGCTCGAACCAAGGACGGCATTGAGGTTGAAGTCACGGCTTTCGCATCGTTTCGCCTGGACTCGGGTGGCGCTCTGCCACGGCTGGGCCAGGCGTTTCCGCTCCGAGCCAAGGCAGCATTCCAGGCTATCCATCACGCTCAGTTAATCGAGCACGTCTCAGATGAGAATGCGATCGAACGAACCAAGGTTCGGCCCTGGGACGACTTACCGAAGGCCTTGGGTACACGCGTGGTGCGCGACATTGTGGCGGACTTCCGCTTCGACGACCTGTGTGCTCCGTACTACGCAGCCTACGATCCCATACATCGTGCATCGACAGAGTTCAGGCGCAGACTACGAGCCAGGCTGGCCGCGTGTGGCATCGCGCTGGAGACCGCGGATATTGGCGCCATCCTGCCAGCGGAGAAGAATCGACGTGAGATCCTCGAACAACGCATTCGGAGCTGGCAGATCCATTGGGTGCGCCACATCATGCTGCTCCAAGCCGAGGGACATCGCTCCCGCCTCCGTCAGATTGGACAAGCCCGCGCTCAGGCACAGATGAACCTCATCAGGACGTTGGGAGACCGATTGGCCAAGGTCTACGCCAGCGAAACGCCCGCCTCTGTGGAGACCATCAGCTCGTTGGTGCTGGATATCGTCAAGCAGATGGCAACGCAACCCGAGGTGCAGCGACTGCTGCCAGCACAGACCATGGCCTCGATCACAGCGCTCGAGGAACAGATCGCGAAGTGATCGCCAGATCTAAGACTCTTCTGCCGTGTATGTCCTATGGCTAATCGCCTGATCAGATCTACCAGCAAGCTCCTGATTGTTCTCGGCCTGCCGCTGGTCGTCATCATGTGCCTGGGCGTGGTTGTAGAGATCAGCCACCCTGATTTCCGGCTGGGCGCAGTTCTCGACCCGTTGACCTTCCCCAGGTTTGTGGGCAATGTCCTGCTGAACAGCACGCCGAGCTGGATGGCACTGGTCGCCGCATTCCTGATCGGGGCCTGGTACATGGACTCGGTGTTTCGTCTGGGCGGTGTCGCGTCGGCTCTGGAGCATATATTGGGCAACATGTTTCAACAGGCCAGCACCCATCCACGCCTGGTCATCAAGAACGGCAAGATCGATGACAAGCCCGACACTGTGCTCGCCCGGGTAGGCGGACCGGGTATGCTCGTCGTATTTAATGACAGCGCAGTGGTTACCGAACAGGCCGGAAGACTGAAGCGCATCGTTGGGCCTGGCCGCACCCAACTGGAACCATTCGAGCATATCTGGAGCGTAGTAGACCTCAGGCCTCAACACTGGGTTCACCCAGTCAGCGCCTTGACACAGGATGGCATCCCGGTGTCGTGTGAGGTTGACATCACGTTCCGGATCGATGATCGCACGCCAGATGGACCGGCGGCGCCGACTCCGGAGACGCCTCACCCGTTCGCACCCGATGCGGTCCTCCGTGCCTCGGCCGCATGCTGGATGAGGGAATCGACCCACACATATCCAATGGTTGACTGGGCAGGTCGCGCCGTGACAGTGTCCGCCGACGGCGCGATGCGCACTCTGTTACGGCAGTACCGTCTGGACGAGCTGATCAGGCCGGAGGAACCGACCGGACGGAATACAATCCGCCAGCGGATTCGAGAGGGCCTTCAGGCCATCCTCAAGGACTCCATGCGCCAGATCGGAGTCCGGCTGCTCGATGCTGATATTGGGACCATCAGCATCGAGATCTCCATGCCTCAGGGTGAGGAGACTGCCGCAGAGGAGCTGGAAGACCAGGTGGTGAGCCAATGGATCCGCAACTGGCAAGCCCAACTTGAGCGAGCCGAACTCGAGCAACGCGCCGAAGGAGAAGCCCAGCTCGCCAACCTGGAGACCGTGAGTGTGCAGGCGCAGGCTGAGATGATCCTTAACCTCGCGGAAGCTGTGCAGTCTCTGGTGGGCAGCGAGGAGATATCGGCCTATCGCATTGCGCTGCGTTTGGTCGAAACTCTGCGCTGGATGTCCATGGACCCCAAAGTCCGGTCGTATATGCTGCCGGATTCACTGGAGTCATTGAACGATGTGCAGAGACTGATCAAGAGCCCAGATAGCCCTGCGCAAACAAACCCCACGTAGAGGGGCGGAGTGCACATTTCCGCATCTGGCGAATCAACTACCAGGTGGAGACGGTCATGATCTGCCTACCTGCATACTTCACGCCGTCCAACTTGCTCGACTGTCAATCCGTGCCGTCGTGCGCTCAGCTTGCGCTGAAGCGTGCACGTGCTTGCATGCAGGCGCGGGAATGGACAACAGCCCAGCAAGCGGCCATTGAAGCGCGAGACCGGAGTGCTCCGCACTCCGAACCTGCTGCGCACGCTGTCGCGCTAGTTCATCTAGCAGACGCCCTTCGAGGCGTCGGCCGGCCTGGCCCCACGCTTGAGCACTGCGAACACGCTCAGCGCCTGTTCAGATCGCTGGCCGGGCCCACGCATCATCATAACCGCGCTGTGTGCGAGTACGCCCTTGGGCTCGTATGCCATGAGTTGGGCAACGATGTCCGGGCACTGAACTGCTACGAGGCCGCACTTCAGGCGCTGGATGAGAGCGCCCGCCATGGCACATCCCATATGAGCCGTCAACTTCGGGAGATGGAGCAGTATATGCTGATGTGGGTCAATGCGCTGATGCGCGGCATCGTGACCCTGATCGAACACCCTCTCGATGTGCCGTTTTCAAGCCTGATCTGGATGCCCGTCTTTCGGCAGAGCGGACCCGATGGAGAGATAGACTGCAACCTGATCGCGGTTCCAGGGATGGTCAGCGCCATCAATCCGGATGCACTGCGCATCGACAACATCAGTTACGACATCTTCCTGCCTGATGGCCAGCGACCCCGTTCTCCTCTGCCCATCGCGCTCAGCGAGCCCGTGCAAGTCGTCGAGATCCGAGAGAGGTCGGAGCAAGGACGCCCCGTGCATCAGACAGCCTACGGTCTGATTCGAGTGTCGGAGGGCGGCCATGGTTCGGTACACGGTGAGCGCATCGCGTCGGCCCAGTCAGACGTGGGAAACTTCGTTCGAGACGCGACGGGACAGATTCACTTCATCGGCACGCGACCTCATCTGATCGGCGGTGACTTGGTCGCTGTCCTGCGACGCAGGATAGAGTACTGACTGGCAGATGACGAAACACCCCCACGCCTGTATATGTTCGTCATAGCGAGGCATCGAGGAGCTGCATCATGACCCGTGAATGGGTAGCCGTCGTTGTATCGTTCGCATACGTGTTCGCGATGATCGGCATCGCGGAGTTGTTGCGCAAGTGGCGCGGTTACTCCGTCGATTTCACACGCAAGTTCATCCACGTCGCGGTGGGAATGTGGGCCTACGGTACCGTCGTGTTGTTCAGAACTCGGGCGCTCGCGATCATGCCGCCACTCGCTTTCGTCGCGATCAATGCGTTTTCGTACTGGCAGGGCACATTCAAGGCTATGGAAACGCAGGAGAGAGGGCAGCTTGGCACAGTCTACTTCCCTCTGGCATTTGCAGCGCTGATCTGGCTGTTCTGGGGAAGACCGGACATATTGGTTGCCAGTCTGATGCCGATGACCTGGGGCGATGCGTTGGCTGCTGTGATCGGCGGACGTTTCGGCCGACGCCACTACACGGTCTGTGGGCACTCGCGGACAGTAGAAGGTTCGTTAACCATGTTTCTGGCCAGTTGGACAGCCACAGCGATTCCTTTCCTGGTGCTCGGCCCCACCCAGCCCGGCCTGCCTGGCAGTCTGGCCATTGCAGCGGCCGTCGCGCTGCCAGCAACACTGGTCGAGGCGGTTTCGCCCTGGGGGATCGATAACCTCAGCGTGCCAACTGTCTCGGCGCTTATTCTGGCCGTATTGGTCCGCTAGCTAGCCGACGACGGATCGCGGGAATCCGGTTACCTCAACCCTTGAGACACGGTATAGGTACGGCTCATTCGACCACAAATGACGCGACCCCCTGCAATCGGGTCTCGATGAAGACACGTACCTCATACCGGCCGGGCGACCAGCCCTCAGGTGGCGTGCACTCGTAGGCTGCACCGCCGCGCGTTCCCCACTCACGACCCTCAACGAGCGCCCAGGCCCAGGTATCCGAACAGGGCTCGAAGTAGACACCATCGCTATACCAGGCGAAGGTGGTCGCCACACCGGGCGCCATTCCGCCATACTGGAAGGACACATAGATTGGATGCTGACCATCAGGGAATCGATCGTCGGGCTCCACAGGCTGACCATCATCGTCAATCTCCATAGCCAAGGCCATAATCTGGATGCGCGCGTCCACACCGGCCGGGACCGCTGAAGGCAATGGGCTCAACGCTCGAGGCGGCGGCTGCACGCTCGGGGTAAAGGTGGGGATGAACGGAGCCGTCGCGGTTGGGAGGGGCGTCGGCGTCGAAGTTGGCGCCTCGGTTGCGGTCGACATTGGAGATGGCTGAGTCGTGTCGGTTGGCGAAGGCGTTGGAGTAATGGCTACTACCTCGGGTTCCGCTACCAAGAAGATCGGTGCAACAACCAACAACAGGAACGCGATGAAGAGGAGAGCGATGGCGACCAGGGCGGCGATCTTAGCGCTACGCAATGCCTGACTACGTAGAGCGTAATAGGACGCCCGTCGAGACCTGCCGTAGTAGATCACAGTCAGGATGAGCGGTACAAGAGAAGCTACTGCCAGTGCGTAGGCGAGCAAACGCACGATACTGAGAGTCGAAGCGGTCAACGCGCCCCCAGTCAACAAGATGCCTGAACCACGCGTGCGGCTAGTATACCACAGACCTGGCATTTCGACCAGGAGAGCGGGGAACTGATTCGGCTCCAAAGTGTGTTGGTGACGTCCGTACACTTGTTACTTCCGAATATCTGGTGATGCATGAAGTCAGCGCCACTACACCTGGTGCTCAACACCGCCTTGGTAGAGCCACCGACACAATCTGCGACCGAGTCGGTGGTCCGTACAAAGAGGTTACAGGTTCTCTTTGATCGCCAGCGCCACAGCGTGGGAAACACCAGGTACCGCGGCCAGTTGCTCCACGGTAGCCGCGCGGATCGCGTCCAGCGAGCCGAATGCCTTGAGCAGCGTCTTGCGCCGCGCCGGTCCAACTCCAGGGACAGCATCCAATTGGGATGCGACGCCTGCACGCCGCCGGCGCGTGCGGTGGTGGGTGATCGCGAACCGATGGGCTTCGTCACGAATTCTCTCCATCAGGAACAGCCCTTGGGAGCCAGCAGAGAGCACGGTGGGACGCGAGCGACCAGGTCGGAAGATCTCCTCTCGCTGTTTGGCAAGCCCCACAACCGGCACACGCTCGATCAAACCAAACTCGGCCAGTACGTCAACAGCCACTCCCAGTTGCCCCTTTCCTCCATCGACGATGAGGAGATCGGGCAACCTGGCCCATCCCTTTACATCCCGGCCCTGCTTGATCTCATCAGACACAGCCAACTGCCAGCGACGAAAGCGACGTTGAAGTACCTCGCGCATACTGGCATAGTCATCCGGCCCCTTCACACTGCGCACCACGAAACGCCGGTAGTCTGACTTGCGCGGCACCCCGTGCGCGAAGACGACCATACTTCCCACTATCTCAGTGCCCTGAGTCGTCGAGATATCGTAGCACTCGATACGGGTCGGCGCCTCGGGCAGATCGAGCGCATTCTGAAGCTCGGCAAGGGCCTGCTCCTGCTTGTGCGCATCGGCCTCCCACTGGCGCTGCAGGGCGCTGAGCGTCTCAGCTGCGTTCTGCGCCGCCAGAGCGACAAGATCCCGTTTGTGCCCCCTACGAGGCACGCGCAAGGAGACCTTCGTACCTCGCTTGCTGCGGAGCCACTGCTCAATGATCAGCGATTCCTCAACGTGATCGGGCAGAAGCACCTCGGGTGGCACATACGCAGCTTCCTCGTAGAACTGCTTGAGAAACGCCGCAAGAACCTCACGCTCGCCGGCGCCCTCCACGCCCTCAAGCACGAAGTACTCTCGGCCCAGCAGTTTGCCCCCACGGATGAAGAAGACCTGTACGCACGCATCACCATCGCCGCGCGCGAACGCCAACACATCCTGATCCGCCCCGATGGAAGAGACGATCTTCTGGCGTTCCACTACGCGCTGGACGGCCTGCAGTTGATCCCGAATCGAGGCAGCCTGCTCGAAATCCCAGGCATCCGCCGACGCTTGCATGCGTTGCTCCAGGTCACGGATCACCTCCTCGCTGCGGCCTTCGAAGAAGCGGATCAGCCCTTCAATCATCGCACGGTACTCTTCCCGGCTTACGGCTCCAATACACGGCCCCAGGCACAGCTTGATATCATAGTACAGGCAAGCGCGCTCGTCTTCGCCAGTAATATCGCGGTTGCAGGTCAGATACGGGAACGATTTTCGCAGCAGATCGAGAGTACGGTGAACAGCCAACCCGGACGTAAACGGTCCGAAGTAGCGGGAACCATCACGATCCATCCGACGCGTGATGACGACCTTCGGAAAGGGCTCGGCCCACGTTACTTTGATGTACGGGTAGCGCTTGTCATCCTTGAGACGCACATTGTACCGAGGTCGGTGTTCCTTAATCAGATTGGCCTCGAGGATCAATGCCTCGAGTTCCGAATCGGTCACAATGAAGTCCACATCGGTCACGTCGGACACGATCGCCCGAACCTTTGGGTCTTCCCAGGACGAGGGCTGGAAGTAGGTCCGAACCCGGTTCCGTAGGTCGATCGCTTTGCCGACATAGATCACAGTGGCATCAGCCTGGCGCATGAGGTATACACCCGGTCTGTGCGGCAAGCTCTCAATTTGATGCGTGATTCGCTCGCTGACGTCCATATCTCACAATTGCACGTTCAGGGCGCCACCCGAACTCCGGTCAGCACGACGTAGTCGGTCTGCATGCGCCCTCCCTCGGGAATGACGGGAAGGAGCGCCAGTCCCTCTTCAGTGGCAGAGTAGACCGCGACTCGGACATCATAGACACCGAAGGGCGCGTCCTGACCAATCATCAGTATGCGCTCGTCCGCCACAATCTGACCGACCTGCCACGACGAGGTCGGGGCCATGCCATCCTGTGGCCAGCTATCCTTCTGGGCCGCCTTGTGCTGCTCGAAGTCAACGAACTGCGCTGACACGGTGTAGTCCCGGTCAATCGGCCCGACGGCCTTCCAGTACAGAGTCAATGTCGCACTGTCGCCCCGGCGCAGAACACGTTCACTCACATCATACCCAACAAGCGCCATCTGACCACCAAAGTCAGCCGTCATCGGATTGGGGAATACACCCGGAATCGGCACGACGGCGACCCGCCCAAAACGGACGCTGTCCGCCGTATCCGGCGCGTCGGGTGATTGCGCGCGCAGCCGCTCCCCACTCACCGGTTCGTACAGCCCCACATCGATCACCGCGGAATCCGGCGTGTAGGCCGTGGCGGGCACCTGCAGGACGTAGCGATCAGCCCACCGGAATCCAGGCTGCAGCCATGTCGTGGACAGCCGGCCGAGTCCAGGGAACGTATCACGCTGCGCGATGAGCAGATCCCCTTCGCCCAATAGATGCACGAAGACCGTATGGTCTTGCTCTGTTGGCGCGATCGCCTCCCAGTAGAGAGTGACCTCGAGCCAATCGCCTGGCTGCACTTCGCTGACCTCCAGGCTATACCCCAGAAGCCGCATAACGCCGTCGAAATCGACGTGCATCGGCTGAGGTATGCCAGTGATTTGATCCTCACTCAGCGGGTGCGGGAGCGCATATACCGGGCGTATCCAGGCGAAGGGAGCGACTACGGCAAGCGACAGTAACGCGGCCGATAGCAGTGCCGTGACCCAACCACGCCACGTAGTCGGCGCCCAGCTCGTCAGCCCCAAGACCAGCAGAGCCGACCAGACCGGCAGCGCTGGGAAGATGAGGCGTCCCTGCGACGACCAGGTGACGGCAGCCCACTGGGACCAGGGCACAACCACGCCGACGCCCCACAGCAGACACAGAACAAGCGGCCACAGCCCAGGAGACCAGCGACCGCGATCCTTGATCAGCCACCGGACAAGCAGTCGAAGCAGCCCCAGAACCGCGCACACGACCAGCGCATTGAGGGCATGGTACACCCAGCTGGGCATCGGCACGTTGAGCCCGCCAAAATTGCCCCAGTAGCCGGCGGCGAAACTGTAGCGCTCCCGCCAGAGTTGGGCCAGATCGGCCGGGACATCACGCTGACCCAGGATTTCGATGAACACATTGAGTCCCGTGAGATCACCGTATAACACCAGGTTGCGGACGAACCACCAACCCGAAAGGATCAGCACGGGACCGGCGGCGGCGATCCCGCCCACAAGAAACTCGCTCCAAGAACGATGTCGCACCGCCCGGATCGCGACGACGCAGGCCGTGATCAGCGTCAGTGCCAGCGAGCTGGACTTCGTCAATACGGTGAGGCCCAGCACACAGCCCAATACGCCATATCCCATGACCCGCGTCCACCCCGTCCACGCAGGCCTTCGTAGCAGCCGCAGGATCAGCAGCAGCGACAGACTACTGAGCAGTATGACCAGATTATCGTTGTTGACCGATCCCGCGATGAAGACGACCATCGGTGTGAAGGCGTGGACAGCCGCTGCACCCAGGGCAAGATGCGGCCAGCCTGGGAACACCTCACGGACGATCAGCCAGGTCAGATAGACAGCCGCCGTTCCCATCAAGACGGAGAGGAAACGGATCAAGTGCACGGCCAACACCGTTCCCTGCCAGGGAAACCGCTCGAGGTCGGTGTCGTGTACGATGAGATTAACGTTGCCATCAGGGGTTGCGACACCATTGTCCGCATGGGGATTGAGGTGGCGAACCTGATCCATGTCGGATGTGTCGATCCAGCACGTGGCCAACGCACCAATCGCGTAATAGAGCGGCGCCTGACTGCCTTCCTGACGCCATGGTCCGACATTGCCGGGGTCCTGAACAGGCAGACGCCCATGATCCGCAATATACTTGACCATCGGGTAGTGCCAGAGTTCGTCGGACGCCTCGAAGGGCGGAACCAGCACACTGTAGGTCGCGCTCAACACGGCGAAGATGCATAGGATCGCCCCAAGCAGAGTTCTTCCACAACGCGATGTCATAGCACGAGCTCCGCGAAGAAATCAGCTGTCCTGGCCGCGATCCGGTCCCACGTGAACTCCTCCGCCAGCCTGGATGCACCGTCACCGACCCGTCTGCGCAGGGTTAGATCGTGCCACAGGCGGACCGTTGCCTCGACCATCGCCATGAGATCACCTGTCTCAACCAACAAGATGTTGTCCCCGTCCCGCAGTTCCGGCGTCTTCACGGACGGTTGCGTGGTCACGATGGGGCATCCGTGAGCCAGACAGGCATGCAGGCTCCCATGCCTGAGGGAAGCGCCCTCCGAATAGGGCAGGACGCATACATCGGTCGCCAAGAGGCTGGCGGACACCTCCTCCGGTGTGACAAAGCCGGTCCGGTGGACAGACAATTCGAGGCCATGTTCGGCAATGCGCTGCTCGACCCGTCGCGCATAGGCCGCGTTGGTAGGATCCGAGCTGCCCACCTGTCCCCCGATTAACAGGAGCTGTGTAGGAATATCCTTGTCAGCCAGGGCAGCCAACACGTCAATAAGCATCTCCCCACCCTTACGCTCGTTGAGAAACCCGAAGTAACCCAGTAGCAGCTCTCCGCGGCCAACACGCCAACGCGCCCGCCATTCGTCGCGGTCATATCCGGCTGGCGGACGCGGCGCGATGTTGCTGCCAATGGGAACGCGCCTGACGGGCGTTGGGAGTCCGACCGCAGTGAGTGTCAACTCATCTTCCGGATTGGTCACGATCACACCTGTGGCCCAACGAGCCAGGGCCAAGACAGCTTGCCAACGCAACAGTCCAGCCTTGGGGAACAGGTACGGCACACGCAGATCGTGGAATGTAGTTACTACAGGAAGGCCATCACTGGATCGATTGCGCCACGGGAACAGGTTGATCGCAGGATGCATTCCATAGGCTGACGCCTGGTACTGGATATTCAGCAACTCGGGCCGCAACTGGCGGCTTATCGACCGGATGTCGCGCCAGCAGCTCCAGTTCCAGTGGCTCACGACGCGATGCACAGGAACATCCGCAGTATGCGGTGCTGACATTGATGAGGCCAATACGCCAGAGACAACGTGAGGGTCATGGCCGAGCCGGGCCAAAGCGAGCGCCAGCTCATGCGTATAGTCTCCGACGCCGCCCTGAGCGGGGGGATATTCGCCTGTAACAATCGCAATGCGCACGCTTGCCCTCTCCCTACGTCACGTCATTCAAACCACGGTCCCTGGTCGCAGTCGACTGCGCAGGACCTGACGATACGCCGATATTCGGTCCGCACGAAGGGGCCGCTTGTGGCCAACCAGCCACTTCATTCCCTCCAATGCCACCTGCACCACGTAACTTGCGAGCAGGAACAGACGAATCGCCTCCGACGCGATGGCGCCGTGGTATATTCGGAAGTAACGGACTTTGCTCGTCTGGAAATGGATGTGTCGCTCCGCGACGACCTGCTCACTGCTCTTGCCCCCGTGATGAACAACCCGCGCCGCGGGCAGATAAACCACGCGCCAACCCGCCGTCCTGATACGTCGGCACCAGTCCAACTCCTCCGAGTACATGAAATAGCCTTCGTCCAGCACCCCGACCTGATCCAGCACCTCTCGCTTAACCAGCATCGCGGCCCCAAAAACCCAGTCCACATCCTGCGTCACGTCATCGCTGCGGTCAAGGACGTAGTAGTCACGTACTACTGACCGGGGCGCCCATTGCTGCAGCCACGTGGACTCAAAGAACGCCGTGGCAAGAGTGGGAAAACGCCGACGCGAAGGCTGCACAGACCCATCCGGGTTGAGCAGCTGCGGCCCAACCAACCCGACGTCAGCATGGGCGTCGGCATAGGCGACCAACGTGGCCAACGCGTCGCCGACAATCTCCGTGTCCGGATTGAGCAGCAGCACGGTCCTGCCAGAGGCCAACGCGATACCTTGATTGTTTGCTGCGGGGAATCCCACATTGCGCGAGTTCACAACAAGCTGTATCTCGGGATACTCGGTCGCGACCATCGCCGTCGTACCGTCCGAAGAGGCATTATCGACGACAATCACCTCCAACCGAATTGGGGCAGCGAGAACCGACTGCAGACAGCGTCTCAACAGCTCGCAGACGTTCCAGCTCACAATCACGACGGAAAGATCGACCGGGGTCAGGTCTGTCCCCGAACACCGGGGGTCGCCATTCGATCCAAATGAGGACTTGCTCATCGTATCCCAAAAAGCCGCCGGGCGTTGGCCGCCGTCGCCTCGGCCACCTCCTCGGCCGGGATGCCGCGGACATCCGCAATCATCTCGACCACGTAGCGAACGTACGCAGGCTCATTGCGACGCCCTCGATAGGGAACCGGCGCCAGATAGGGACAGTCGGTCTCCACAAGCAGGCGATCGATGGGCGCACACTCGACGACCCGCCGCAGTTCATCGGCTCGGGGGTAGGTCACAGGGCCTGAGATACCGATCGAAAAGCCCATGTCCAGTACTTCGGTCAGCGCATCCGGTCCGGCCGAATAGGAGTGCAGCACACCTGTACCAGGCCACTCATCAAGAATTGTCAGAGCATCACGATGCGCGTCTCTGCTGTGGACGATAGCCGGCAGCCCCAGGTCAACCGCCAGAGCCAGTTGCCTCTCGAATGCTCTCCTCTGCGCATCACGCGGCGCCAGGTCGCGATAGTAGTCCAGGCCAATCTCCCCAATCGCCACAACGCCGGAATCAGCAGCCAACGCACGCAGTTCGGCCAGCACATCTGACGACAGCTTGTCCGCATCGTGGGGATGCACACCCACACTCGCAAACATGAATTCGTAGCGAGCAGCGAGCGCCACTGCAGCCCGGCTGCTCTCCAGATCTGCGCCCACATTGAGGATGCCGATAACACCCCAATCGCGCGATCGCGCGATCACAGCCTGGCGATCCTCATCGTACTGCGCAAATTGCAGATGTGCGTGAGAGTCGAATAGAGTCAACATGGCGAGGCTGCCAGCGAACAGATCGCTCTAAGGCTCAGGCGATTCGATCAGATCGTTCAGTCGACCGATCCACTCGACCAGAACGCGCTGGTTGCGACGCTCGACGGTCGGCAGAATTCGCGTGAGCCGGGCGATGATCCCCTCGACCTGCCATTTCCTGCGGGAACGTATGACTTGCTGAGCGGCCTGAATCGTTCGCGGAGTTGGAGCCGTCGCAATCAGGATCTCCGCCAGGCGCCATTCTGAAGATGCCCGTCCAATCTCCTTAGCCGAAAGCTCTTCCAGACGTCGCACGGCCACCTGCATCAGACCATGGGCGATCTCGGGGTCGCTGCTCTCAACGTAGATACGATTGATTGGCTCCGTGCCGGACGCACGAACGCGCAGGAAGTGCTGATCCCCTCCCAGTGCGTCCCGCAACTGCACCTCGACGAACTCGTAGCGAATCCCACCGGCATAGATCACACGCAACTCATCCAGCCGGGGGAGACCATCTATGGGAAGACCCTCAAGCGACACCTCACCGACCCTTTCCCCCTCGAAGCGATCGAGAAGATCGTCAATCAACCCTTCTTTCGCCTCCAACACGGCATCGACGTCCACACGCCCAGAATTCGACCCCGGCAACCCGCCGAAGGATTCCCAGCCGGCCAGACTCACTGTGTCTTTCCAGATCTCAGCCAGGGGTTTTCCGTAGCTGGCGATCATGTCCATGATGAGCAGGTTCGCCCAGATTCCGTCCTTGTCCGTTACATGGCCCCTTGTGGTCAGCCCGGAGCTCTCTTCTCCACCAATCAGGATCACATCCCGCCAGTTATCGGGAAGCTCCTCATGGAACTGGTATCGTCGATCGGTGCGGCGCTGTTCCTCAATGTACTTGATGCCAACCGGCACCATAAACGTGTGCTCGAATACACGGTCTTCCCTCTCGCCCACCTGTCGATGATAGAACGGGTGTCCTACAAAGGCTGGGACGACGCCAGGCTCAGGCTTGTACTCCTCATTTCCCGGTATGATACCGGCAAGTCTCTCCAGCAGAGGCGAACCGGTCTGGGTCGCGATAACCCGCCCCGTAAGCTTTCTGTCAACACCGAGGTATCTGACCAGCATCGGCAGCACCTGGTTGGGTCGATAGTACGTACCGTCCGCATCGACAACACCAAATCGATCCCCATCGGTATCCATACCCAACCCCAGCATCGCGTCATCCAAGTCTCTCACTGTCTCCTTCAGGGTATCGATGAAGGGTTCCTCGGGGTTGGCATACTCCAGGCCGGGGAGATTCGGGTCGCGCTCCGCGTGAATCACCTTGTGACGGACCCCGATCTCTCCAAGAAGCCGCGTCAGGTACCCCCGGCTGCTCCCGTGCATCTCATCTACCACGACACAGCCATCTCGGAAGTGATGTCGAATGCGCGCCACATCGATCGGAATCCTCGCGTTGCCCTCGCCGTTGCGCAAGACCCACTCCGTGTAGTGGACGAGCGGGTCAAAGCCACGCACCCAACCCATTGCCTCGGCCTGGGACAGATCCATCTCCGCTGCGGATTCATTCAGGAGCTGCAGATAGTTGGCCCGCGCAGCAATGTAGTTGGTAACGTTCGTCGGAGCAGGATAACCATCACGCGGGTTGAACTTGATGCCCTGCCATTCGGGCGGATTGTGACTGGCGGTGCAGTTGATCAAACCAGCCACCTCATCGCGAGGCAAGAAGTCGGTGAGATAGTACACGAGAGCGGGTGTGGGGATATCACGATTCGCGAAGTCGACCAGAAAGCCATTCGCCAGACATACCTGGGCCGTCCATTCGGCTACTTGCCGCGCGTTCTTCCGTGTGTCGTAGCCGATGATGATGCGTTTGCCCTGCAGGTCGTCAGCACCCACGTAACCGGGGACATCAGTGGCCTTGAGGAAATCACATATCGCCTGTACGACGCGCTTCGCCAGTGACTCGGTGAAGTCCAGACCCCACCGGCCCCGGACTCCCGACGTACCGAAACGGATGTACTTGCGCTGGTAAATTTCCTTCAGCAGGCCCGGACGGTCTCGATCACCCACCAACAGCGGATCTTCAGTTCTGAGACGGAGGCTATAGAGCAGCTCGGCCACGTTACCCACCTGAACCACTCGATACGGCATATACCGATCACGCGCCAGAGTCGATCGTTGCCCGGAAATGTCTCCCAGGCTACTCAACAGCGGATCGAGCTCAGCCTCTATGTAGCAGGCAAGCGAGTCAAAGACCGGTTGGCGCAGATACTTCTGAGCGACTAGAATCGCGCGCTCACGGAGTTGCGCCATGGCATCGAGATACTCATGGATCGCCCGATCCTGCGGCGTGCTCTCCTTGCTCACCCTGGTCTCAAACCGATACTGTCCGGCCTCGGCCAGTATAGTGAGCAGCACGCTGAATAGCCGCGCCGACTCCGACGACGAGCAGGCCAGAGGCTGGTCCAGAGCGCAGTCGATCGCGTCCAGCAGATCGTGCGCCACCGACGCGGCAGGCATCGCGTCTTCGGGCACGCCAACTTCGGTCAGCGCCCGTAGCAATCGCACGCACATCGGCCCGAATCGAGACCACTCCAACTCAGGCCAATCGAGCCAACGCTCAATCTCTCGCAAGTCTATCGCATCAGTCATAGCTCTCCTCAGATACAACCACCCTCTAGACAATGTCAGGCGGCCAGAATGCGACCGATATCGAGCAGGGCCTGTCGAGCGACAGCGGCCAGTGCGGCCTCATCGCCGGATGTGGAAGCACGCACCGAGAGACGCAGCTTGTCCTCGGTACCCGAATAGCGCGCATGGACATCGGCCCCTTCTCCGAGCATTTCCCGCAACCCATCCAACACAGCCTGGACTCCAGGCACACTGTCGAGCGGCGGCTTACCTGGAGGCACGGAGATACTGTCGATGAACTGGGGATATCGCGGCACCACCGACGCAAGTTCTGACAACGTTGTCCCGGCATCGACCATCGCCGACGCGATGGCCAGCGCGGTATAGATTCCGTCCCCGGTCGTCTGGTCCCCATCGAGAATCAAGACGTGTCCCGAGCGCTCCCCGCCCAGCGTACCGCCATCCTCCAGCATCCGGCGCATCACGTACTTATCACCCACCGACGTCTCGACGACACTCACTCCTACCTGTCTGAGGCTATCGTGCAGGCCGAAATTGCTCATATTGGTCGTGACGACAAAGTCACCCGGAAGCCTGTTCATCGACTGCATATACCGGGCAAGCACCCCCATCATCGTGTCGCCGTCGACAACTCCTCCACGCTCATCGACGAGAATGACTCGATCGGCATCACCGTCAAACGCGGCGCCCAGGTCAGCACCGGCATCGATCACCCGTTGGGCGAAACGAGCCGGATGCACATACTCATAACTCTCATTGATGTTCAAGCCATCAGGCGCGCCACTAATCACTTCCACGTGCGCTCCCAGGCGGCGAAACACCTCGGGGGCCACTACAGACGCCGCTCCGTTAGCACACTCCAGCATAACCCGATATCCTGAGAGATCGCCCTGCACAGCACGCCAGCTTTGTAAGAGATAGGCAATGTAGCTCTGGCGCAGGCCGTCACCCGATTCACTTGATCCCAACTGGCAGGCCTCAACCGGAGGGAACTCGCGGCCCAGATCCGATACCAGCGCCTCAATTTGCTCCTCGACTGAGTCATCCAGCTTGTAGCCGCTCGCAGCGAAGAACTTGATCCCATTATCTGTCACGGGATTGTGAGATGCCGAGATCACGACGCCCAGGCAAGCGTGTAGCTGCCGCGTCAAGAGAGCGACGCCAGGCGTTGGAATCACACCCACTCGTATGACCCCAATGCCCTGCGCCAATAAACCGGCTGTCACGGCAGACTCTAGCACAGCACCCGATGAACGGGGATCCCTTCCCATGACGACATAGCCCTGCACAGACTGCTTCAGTAGCTCACGGCGGGCTACCCAGCCAGCAGCGTGACCAACGCGCAATGCCAGCTCGGGGGTCAATAGCAGGTCTCGATCGCCGTCGTCGGCGACTTCCGTAGTTCCCCTGATGCCATCGGTACCAAACAGACGCTTCATAGCGACTTCCTCTATGGCTCGTGCAACGACAACCTGAGAGTAGGACTCCACTCAGGGAAGCCCAAACTCCTGGCGAACGACCTCCAGGTCATGGTCCACCATCATGCGGACCAACCGACGAAACGACACCTCAGGTTCCCATCCCAGTACGCGACGGGCTTTGGAGGGGTCCGCCACCAACAGATCTACCTCAGCGGGGCGCATGAAGCGAGGATCCTGGACCACATGATCGCGCCAGTCCAATCCAACGTGTCCGAACGCTTCCTCACAGAACTCCTGAACTGCATGCGTCTGGCCGGTACCCACGACGTAGTCGTCGGGCGCGTCCTGCTGCAGCATCAACCACATAGCGTGGACGTAGTCGCCAGCGTAGCCCCAGTCTCGCTGTGATTCGAGCGTCCCGAGAGCCAGTTGGTCGGTCAGCCCCAGCGCGATCTTCGCCACGCCGTAGCTGATCTTGCGGGTCACGAACTCAAGGCCGCGTCGCGGGCTCTCGTGGTTAAACAGAATACCTGAGACCGCGAATAGATCGTAGGACTCGCGGTAGTTGACTGTGATCCAGTGCCCATATACCTTCGCCACCCCATAGGGGGAACGCGGATAGAATGGCGTCGTCTCTCGCTGGGGGACTTCACGGACCTTCCCGAACATCTCACTGCTCGATGCCTGATAAAAACGGATGGTCGGATCGACGGTGCGAATCGCCTCCAAGACCCGTGTGACGCCCAGCGCAGTCACCTCGCCGGTGAAGACCGGTTGATGCCACGATGTGGGGACAAACGACTGTGCTGCCAGGTTGTACACCTCGGTGGGACAGTGTTCGCGCATTATGTCGATGAGCGATCCTTGGTCGAGAAGATCACCGGATACGAGCGTGATCCTGTCCTGGATGTGGTGAATACGGGCGAAGGTCACCGTGCTGCTCCGCCGCACCATTCCCACCACTTCGTATCCCTTTTCCAACAAGAACTCGGCCAGGTACGAACCGTCCTGGCCGGTAATCCCAGTAATCAGCGCTTTAGGCATTGACGTCCGGCCTCCTGCAGAGTTCAGTCTGATGATTGCGCGGCGATTTGCGCGCGCCAGTAATCGAGTACATCCTGCAATGTCCGTTCAAACGGTATCTCCGGCACCCACCCGGTCTGTTGCCGAAACTTCTCAGCAGATCCATAAACGATTGGAACATCCGCGGGTCTGTATAGGGATGGATCCGTCTTGACCTCAATCGAGACAGTGACCAGGCTGAGAAGATGGTCGAGCAGATCCGATATGTAGATTGCTTTGCCGCGCGCCAGGTTATAGACATCACCGGGCTCCCCCATCATCACAGCCAGATGATACGCGCGCACAATGTCCCGCACATCAACAAAGTCCCGGGCCGTCTTCAGATTCCCAACCTTCATCACCGGCTCTTGACGTCCGGCCTCAATAGCAGCGATCTGCCGCGCGAACGCAGGCACCACGAAACGGGGTGATTGGCGTGGCCCGGTGTGGTTGAACGGCCGAACTCGAATCACCGGCAACCCGTAGGCCAGATGGTATTGAAGCCCCAGGTAGTCCTGGGCCACTTTGCTGACCGCATACGGGGTCGCCGGTCGGAGCGGACTCTCCTCAGTCTGAGGAAGCTCATCAGGTTTCGGCACACCGTACTCTTCAGTCGAACCGATCACCAGAAAGCGCACTTCACGACCGGATCGACGTATCGCCTCAAGCAAGTTCAACTCGCCCCGGATGTTATTCTCGAACGTATCCCACGGATTGGAGAACGATTCGTGCACCGAGGATTGGGCAGCCAGATGGAACACCGCATCCGGCCGCACCCCCTCGATCAGAGCGTTGACTGAGCCTTCATCGCGCAGATCAGCATAGATGTGCGTCAGGCGCGAGCCAGTCGTCCGATCCTGTGGCTGCTCAGGGTAGACTGTACCGGTGAGAATCCAGTCAGTATGGTGTAACAGGTAATCACACAGGTACCCTCCGACAAAGCCACCGGCTCCAGTAATCAGTGCACGCAAGGACTCTCCTCCAGTATGGCGCCATCGATCGTGCGATGGCAAGATGGCGAAAGCCAAGCTTCTATGGCGCGGATTATACCGCAACTGTCACCGTGCGACCAATCCGACGATCCAGGCGGTCCACAGCAGACGCTATGCTTACCTTCAAACACCCGGATCTGGCCAGCAAACGGCGATATGCTATAATGGGTCCACCCTGAGGTGGGCAACTATGATTCGAAAAATGACACGCCGCAACCTGCTGAAGCTCATTGCAGCCAGTGCCGCAGCTGCGACACTGGCGCCTGCTTTCCATGCCCGCGCGTCTTACCCTCGCTTTCCGGTGCCGCCGGACCCGGGCGAGAGCAGCGACACTGATGTGTGGGCGTTCATGGGGCGTGCGATCCATACGGTGGCGTTCTACGCTGAGCCCAGCACAGGCTCGGGGAGGTTGGATAGCCGGGCGAGGGATCAGGCCTTTCCAATACTCGGCGAAGTGCGTGCGCCATTCAGTGCACACAACGATCTATGGTACAAGACACCACTGGGATACGTTCATTCGGCTTGGGTGCTGCCTGTCCGTGTCTATCCACCTCAACCATTCATCGCCGACGTCGGCGAGTGGGGGTTCTGGGGCGAGGTCTCGCAGATCTACACCGATGCATACGCGCAACCGAGTGTGAACAGTGGCAGGATCTACCGTTTCTATGGCAGCACGGTCTACCACGTTATCGAGGCCCACATGGATGAACAGGGAACCGGTTGGTACAAGGTGTACGATGAGTTTCCGCCAACCTCTCCCAGGTTTCAGTGGGTGATGGCCCGGGACGTACGGCGTATTCCGAGAAGGGAGATGTCGCCCATCAACCCATTCGTCGGCAACAAGCGCATCGAGGTCGATCTGGGACAACAGCGTCTGACTTGTCTCGAGGGTGACCACGTAGCGTTCACGACGCTGGTCGCATCGGGATTGGGCGGCGCGACCGCGACACCGACGGGGGAAATGCACGTACTGCTCAAACAAGCCTCACGTCATATGTCGAACTACCCCTACCCCGGTGGGCCGGAACCACTGGGCGATCTCTTCGATCTCCCGGGCGTTCCGTGGAATATCTTCTTCGATCTGAGCGGCACAGCCATCCACGGCGCCTACTGGCACAACGACTATGGCGTACGGCGCAGCCACGGGTGTCTGAACGTGTCGGCAGATGCAGCTCGCTTCATCTACCGGTGGTGTTACCCTATCGGGGGGTTCGAGGATGACTTCATCCAGAGCACCCGACACGTCGGGACGCCTGTGATCATCTTTTGAGCCGGGCGCTGCCGTTACGGCTCGAACTGGAAGGATTCACTTACCTGGCGTACCAGGTACGGCACCTCGGCGCCGCCCAGAGCGCGCACTCTGAGCACGTACAGCCAGTAGTTGGGACTCTGAATGACGAGCGCGCGGGATGCACCGATCGCAGCGTCGGCCCAGTCTTCCCCGAATGAGAAAGCAGGCTGACCCAGCCAATCGACTTCCTCAACACTCAGAATCGCAGGTTCATTCCCGGGAGCGTACGTCGTCTCCAGCATGACAATCGCGTTGTTGAGAAGAAGTGGCTCGGTGGGCCCAGGCGCCCACCAGAGACCGATGTCGCCGCCTTCGGTCTCCCACACACGCAGCCCCGATACCTGATCACCCTGCCCCTGCACCTCAGCAAAGGAGCTCGGCACGAGCAAGGCGACCCCGCTGGGTAACGTGGACGTCAAGTCACGATACTCAATGGGAACCGGCTGGAATACCCGGCTCAGCTCACCCTGCACGAGCAGCGATGACTGCAAGTATAGCTGTAAGCGCCAGTCTCCGTCGGGTGGATCCATAGGGAGCTGCACCGAATCGTCAGTCGAAAAGACGCCGTCCCCCTGCGGCGCCAACAATGCCTTCCAGTACGCGGCTCCCTGAGGGTCGAACAAGATAGCACTCACGGTCACATCCGCCTCTACACCCGGCGGGGAGACGATGCGCACCTCAGGGCTGACGGGGTTCAGCGCCGACGCATCGGGGGGCCACTCAAGAGTCACCTGAAGCGGTGGTATGGGTGTCGCTGTGGGCGTCGATGTGGGCAGTGGCGTCGGCGACGGAGTCACTGTCCAGGTCGGCGTCGGCGGGGGAGGAGGAGGTTCGGAAGGCACACATTGCGCAGCGAACAGCAGCACAAGCCCCAGTGTGAAAAGGCACACCGTTAGAAGCACAATGAGTGATCGAAGTGAGCGCAGATGCATGCGCATATGATAGCATAGGCCGGTGGAAGCGCAAATCACAGCGGCCGTACGTATCCGGCGAAGTGTCGACACGGCAACAGCCCGGCCAGCAGGCCGTTTGTGTCTCCGCGAGAACAAACACTTAACCGAACTGGACAGCCCGAGAGAATTCCGGTATACTTGGCGAATCCTGAAGCTGGAGAGACCCTATGGACCAACGATTGCCTGGTCGCGGCAAGGTCGCCGTGCTCAGAACACGTCCTGAGACAGTACTGGATGACTATGGCCGGTTGATGGAGCTAGCCGACTTTCGTACGGTTCTGCCACAGGACAACGACACCATTCTCAAGATCAACATCTCATGGCAGACATGGTATCCGGCATGCTCAACAGCACCCTGGCAGCTCGAAGGCGTGATTCGGGCATTGCAGGCGGCCGGGTACGATCGTCTGATCGGCGCGCACAACAACACCGTTGTGGTCGATGCCTATGTCGGTGAACGAAACAACAAGCATAAGTACGTGGTAGATAAGTACGGAATCCAGAATGCCCATCTCTATGAACCGGAGTACAAATGGATCCGCTACGAGCCCAAGCGACCGTTCCTGGTCCTCGACAAGATCTACCCAGAAGGCGTGCAGATTCCCGAGGTCTTCGTTGGGCGCAACATCATCCAGCTTCCGACGGTCAAGACACACGTGTTCACAACCATTACCGGCGCGATGAAGAACGCCTTTGGTGGGCTGCTGAATACGAAGCGCCACTGGACTCACGGAAAGATCCATGAAACGCTGGTGGATCTACTGATGATCCAACAGGATATCCACCCCGGCCTGTTCGCCGTTATGGATGGCACGTTCGCAGGCGACGGTCCAGGCACGCGGGCTATGCGTTGGCATGAAAAGAACGTGATCCTGGCGTCGGGTGATCAAGTTGCGATCGATGCCATCTCGGCCCACATGCAGGGCTTCGATCCGTTGTCGATCCCCTTCATCCGCATCGCCCACGAGATGGGGCTAGGTGTAGGTGATCCTCGCGAGATCGAGATTGTGGGCGAGGACCCGGAATGGGTGCGATCGCAGAACTGGCGTTTCATCCAGGAGGATACTTTCGCGAGCAAGGGCCAGAAGCTGATCTACCACGGCTGGCTGCACCCATTTGAATCCTTCTTGCTTCGATCTCCACTGGTTCCGTGGTCGTATTTTGCGAGCAACTTCTATCACAACGTGTACTGGTATCCCTTCATCGGGCGAAAGCGTGTACAGACTGCCCTCGACTCAGACTGGGGCAGGTTGTTCAGCGAGTATGGGAATGATGCGGGCCTACAGGGCGCCGTCCTGCCCGGGATGGAACCCAGGACTGTCGCTATGGCGGCTGCGGGATTGGGCATACTGGCGGCAGCCATCGGTGCGGGCGCGTGGTGGCGTACCCATCGTCGCCGATCTTGATCCATACTCTTGGCCCAGTATAGGAGGGGAACTTGCACGGTACTCAGGGACGTATCTCTCAGCTCGTCAGCAGTGTGCCACCGTCGGGTATCCGACGGTTTTTCGATATCGCCGCTACCATGAATGGTGTGATCAGCCTGGGCATCGGCGAACCCGATTTCGATACGCCGGAGCCCATCACCCGCGCGGGCATAGAAGCCCTGCAGCGGGGCGCACATCACTACACCGCCAACTCCGGCCTGATCGAGTTACGGGAGGCGATAGCGCAGCATCTGAACGAGCGCTACGGCCTCACGTATGACGCAGAGAATGAGATTCTCATCACTGTTGGCGTCTCCGAAGGTCTCTATCTGGCGCTATGCGCTATCGTCAACCCGGCAGACGAAGTCATCGTCTCCGAACCATGCTTCGTGGCCTACGCTCCTGAGGTCTCATTCGCCGGGGGCGTTCCGGTGATCGTACCGACGTCGGTGGAGAATAGCTTTGAGATCACCGCCGGCGAGATTGCAGCCCAGATCACGCCACAGACGAAAGCCGTGTTGATTGGGTACCCCAACAACCCGACAGGCGCAGTGCTCAGTGCGTCACGCATGAGCGAGATCGCCGAGATTGCAGAGCGGCACGATCTGGTAGTCATCTCAGATGAAATCTACGATCAGCTCGTGTATGGGGTGACACACACGTGTTTCGCTGCGCTACCTGGCATGCGAGAGCGCACCATTCTGCTCCAGGGCTTCTCGAAGGCCTACGCGATGACCGGGTGGCGGATCGGTTACATGGCCGGGCCAGCAGATCTGCTAGCTGCCGCACGGAAGATACACCAGTATACGATTATGAGCGCTCCGACCGTGGCCCAGTACGCCGCCTTGGTCGCTCTGAAGGAGGGGCAGCCTTACGTCCAAGAGATGGTTGCCGAGTACGACCGGCGACGGCGGCTCATCGTCGATGGTCTGAATGCAATTGGCCTCACCTGCTTCGAGCCCAAGGGCGCGTACTATGCCTTTCCCTCGATTTCAGCGAGTGGGATGGACGAGGGGACGTTCGCGGAGAGGCTTCTCGAGGAGGAGCAGGTAGCCGTTGTGCCCGGCAGCGCGTTCGGATCGGCCGGTGTGGGATTCATTAGATGCTCGTATGCAACGGCATACGAGAAGATCGAGGAAGCGCTGGAGCGAATGTACCGGTTTATGCGCCGGCATGGTTAGTCAGGGCGAAGCCGCGGCGCTATTCGACATCCCCAGGGTTTCGAGTATAATATGAGCTAGATCAATCATCCATTGACTCCGGCCCATCATAGGGTAGCCGGCGTAGATACGAGACTATGACTCAGTACGAACCTGTCATCGGCCTGGAGGTACATGCTCAGATCCACACGGCCTCCAAGATGTTCTGTTCGTGCCCTGTGGTTGACGACACGGGCGACCTCCCTCCGAATACCTACGTTTGCCCCATCTGCACCGGGATGCCCGGTGTACTACCCGTCATCAACAAGCAAGTCATCGAGAAAGCGATTATGACGGGGCTCGCTCTTCACTGCGAGATACCCAACCTCAGTCGATTCGCTCGCAAGTCCTACTTCTATCCAGATCTCCCCAAGGGCTATCAGATCTCGCAGTACGCGCTGCCGCTCAACGTGAACGGCTATCTGGAGATCGAGACGGAGAATGGCCTCAAGCGAATCGGGATAACTCGGGCCCACCAGGAGGAAGACGCTGGTAAGCTGTATCACGCCAACGGCATGACCTACGTGGACCTGAACCGTGCAGGAGTTCCTCTGCTGGAAATCGTCAGCGAACCGGACATGCGTTCCGTAGAAGAGGTGCACGCCTATGCGACGCGGTTGCGGGAGATACTCGTCTACGTCGGGGTGAATTCGGGCAACCTCGAACAGGGCATGATGCGCTTCGAGGCCAATATCAGCGTGCGGCCAGTGGGATCTAGCGCTCTGAACCCACGCCACGAAGTGAAGAACCTCAACTCGTTCCGCGCATTGACACGAAGCGTCGCATACGAGATCGAGAATCAGATCGCGGCGATTGAAGCAGGAGAGACAATCGTGCAGCAGACGATGGGATGGGATGACGAGCAAGGCGTGACCGTTCCTCAACGAAGCAAGGAGGAGGCGCACGACTACCGCTACTTCCCAGAGCCCGATCTGCCCCCGCTGGAGATCGATCCCGTTTGGGTGGACGAGCTCCGCGCCCGGCTTCCCGAGTTACCCGACGCGGTCCGCAGACGACTCATCGCTGATTATGGTCTGAGCGCATACGACACCGAGGTCCTGATGGCAGAGAAGGCTGTGCGCGACTACTATGATGCCGCAGTTGCCGTGAGCTACGATCATCGCAAGACCATCGCCAATTGGATCACGGGAGAAGTGTTCCGACTCATGAAAGAGCGGGGCGAGGGCATTGGTGAGATACAGGTATCTCCTAAGTCGCTCGTCGAACTGATCCAGCTCGTGGACGCAAGTACGATCAACCTCAATACAGGCAAGACGGTGCTTCAGGCGATGCTAGCGACAGGCCAGAGCGCACAGCAGGTCGTGGACCAGAAGGGACTTGCTCAGATCTCCGACACTGACGCGCTGGCGTCACTCGTTTCGCGCGTATTGGACGAACATCCCGACGAAGTGGGCGAGTACCTGGCAGGAAAGGAGCAACTGCTGGGGTGGCTAATGGGGCAGGTGATGCGAGCCAGCCGAGGCAAAGCGAATCCCCAGGTCGTCCGAGAGTTGCTTCGAGAGACGATCGAAGCCAGGCGGACGTAGCGATTGGTGAACGGGGCTAGCACCAGAGAGAGTGGGCTGGCCCCGTATTATGATTTGAATACGGAGGCACTGAATTGTCCGAAGAGTTGAATCCATTCGCGATCGCACAGCGGCAACTCGATGAGGCTGCCGCCACTATGGGGCTGTCCTCCTCAACGCACGAGCTGCTGCGGTGGCCCATGCGAGAACTGCACGTCAACCTGCCGGTTCGCATGGACGATGGGACAGTGAGGACGTTCCACGGCTACCGGGTTCAGTACAACACAGCTCGCGGTCCTGCGAAGGGTGGGATCCGGTTCCATCCCAACGAGACGATCGACACCGTGCGCGCATTGGCGGCCTGGATGACCTGGAAGACGGCGGTGCTCGACCTTCCGCTCGGCGGGGGCAAGGGCGGCGTCGTCTGCGACCCCAAGCCCCTGTCTCAGTACGAGCTAGAGAGGTTGAGCCGGGCCTACATCCGGCAGATCCACTCATTCCTGGGACCAGATATCGATGTGCCGGCCCCCGATGTCTACACCAATCCTCAGGTCATGTCGTGGATGCTGGATGAGTACGAGACCATCACTGGACGTCATTCGGCCGGCGTGATCACGGGCAAGCCATTGCCACTGGGCGGTTCGCAGGGACGAGCCGGCGCAACAGGATTGGGCATCGTGGTGACGATTCGGGAAGCCCTCAAGATGCTGGGCATGAACCTGCAGGGCACCACCGCATCGGTTCAGGGCTTTGGCAACGTGGGTCGGTCTACAGTCATCAACTTCATCAAGGTTCTTGGGGGGCATGTGACCCACATCAGCTGCTGGGACAACGATGACCGCAAGGCATACACCTACAGCAAGAAGGATGGCATCGACGCCGATTTCCTGCTCACGATCACCGATCCATACGGCACAATCGACAAAGACGCAGCGCTGCAAGCTGGCTATACCCTGGACGACGGGGACGCCTGGCTTGAGGCCGAGGTGGACGTCCTGATCCCCGCCGCTCTGGAGAACGTGATCACTGCGCAGACCGCGGACCGGATTCACTCCAGCGTCAGGATCCTGGCGGAAGCCGCAAACGGCCCAACCACACCGGATGCGGACGCCACTCTCAATGAGCGAGGGGTCTACGTTATCCCGGACTTCCTGTGCAACGCAGGCGGCGTGACAGTATCGTATTTCGAGCAGGTCCAGAACGCCTACGGCTACTATTGGGACGAGGCGACTGTCCACGAACGGCTGGATGACAAGATGTCGGCCGCATTTCGCGCAGTCCACGAGGCAGTCCAAGGTTACGGCGTGAACAATCGCATGGGCGCGTACATCGTCGCCGTCAACCGGGTGGTCGAGGCGTGCAGCCTGCGGGGCTGGATATAGCGCCAGCTGAGTCGACTCGCCAACACGTGACTTCAAAGGGCTTCGGCCTGGCCGGGCATCGGCTAACGACAGTGTTGACTCCGGAGCATTTTCCGGATAACATATGTCCATCGTGAGCCGTCAGCTAGTCTACAAGGAGATCGACATGTACCAGAAGCTCATCATCATTGGGAATCTAGGTCGCGACCCAGAGATGCGTTTCACACCTGATGGAACGCCGGTCACTACCTTTCCGGTTGCCAGCAATCGTCAATGGTCGAATCCAGACGGCAGCCGTGGTGAGGAGACGACGTGGTTTCGCGTCACTGCGTGGCGACGCCTGGCCGAAACGTGTAATCAGTACCTGAAGAAAGGGCGGTCCGTGCTGGTCGAAGGGCAACTGAGGCCGGACCCAGCAACAGGTGGACCCCGCGTATGGACTGGCAACGATGGTCTGCCTCGTGCTCAGTATGAGATTACCGCCTTGACAGTCAAGTTCCTGGGCGGGCGCGGTGAGGGAGCACCCTCTGACGCACCTGGAGGATTCGAGGAACCGCCAGCAGAAGATACGGACGAGATCCCGTTCTAACAACCTGTCCACCCGTCGACCAGATGACGGCATCGGATGTGGGAAAACAGATACTCATCCGGTGTTATGTTGGCGTGCAAATATATGGCCGTCGCTCCAGGAGCGACGGCCATACGCATATGACAAGCTACGTGCAGAGCCTGCCTGTCCATCGGAGGCGTGACAGACGCGATTGACAACACGATGGTTCTCGTATAGGATGCAGGATCACAGACGAGCGCCGTGCATTGACCTGCACGTAACAGAAGGGGTGAAGTGATGAACCAACCGAAACCCACACAGATGCAGGTGAACCTTGAGGTTCCCACTGACCTGGACGCCGTCTACTCGAACTTCGCAGTCATCACCCACTCAGCATCCGAGATCATCATCGATTTCGCTCAACTGCTGCCGAACAGCCCCAGAGCCAAGGTCTATACGCGTGTGATCTCGACGCCGCTGCACGCCAAGCTGCTTCTGCGGGCTCTCAGCGAGAACCTGGCGAATTACGAGACGCAGTTTGGCGAGATCAAGATACCCTCGGACGGCGACGAGCTGGCACGCCGATTCTTTGGGAATGCCGCGTCGCAGCGTTCCCAGGAATAGTGACACATGGAGCACACAATGGATCGACTGGAAACGATCGCCGAACTCATTCGCACTGACTTCGAGCGCCGCAATGCCGCCCGTGATGAGGCGCTCCGGCGCACACGGGAACTGATCCGTATGTGCGCGACCGCCATCCGTGCCAGCCATCGGAACGAGTGGGAGGACGCGCACGAAATCCTGAGACAAGCGGACGCACTCGCTCAGGAGATTAGTGGGGTGGTTGAGGCATATCCCGACCTGATGTATGCCGGATACACTCAGGACGCTCTGAAAGAGCTGGTCGAGGCTCACGTCACGCTGGCATTGGCCGCTGACGAGCCGATTCCAGGGCCGGCGTCAATGGGCGTGATCCACTCGACCTATCTGAACGGCCTCTGCGAGGCGGCGAGTGAGATGCGCCGACGATGCCTTGATGAGTTACGACGTGGAAACATACCCGAGGCGGAACGATTGCTGGGAGCGATGGACAACGTCTACGATATGCTGGTCACATTCGACTTCCCGGACGCGATCACAGGAGGATTGCGCCGGCGTGTAGATCAGCTTCGCGGCGTGTTAGAGCGGACCCGAGGTGACGTGACGACCAGCTTGCGGCAGGATCGCATGCTCAAAGCGCTGCGTGGCTTCGAGAAGCGTCTCCCCCATGAGTAAGTCACACCAACGCATCATACGGGCCAGCGAAATTGCGCAGTACATCTACTGCGCGCATGCCTGGTGGTTGGGCGCGATCGAGGGGTATCCGTCGCAGCACCATCAAGCGCTGAGTGACGGCACGGCGTTCCACCGACTTCACGGTCGTCAGGTCCGTACTGCACAACACATCAAGGTGCTGGCGTACCTGTTATTGGGATCTGCACTGGTGATCGGCCTGGCCGGCGTCTGGCGACTGCTGAGCAGGTGAGATGTGGACTGGCTGATTCTGTGCATCGCGCTGTTTCTCGCGGGTATTCTGTTGCTCAGTCTAGCGCGTGCCAGGCGTGCCCAAAGCGGCCTGCCAGAGGGCCGGCTGGTGTACGTCGACACGAGCGCGTGGCGCCGGACAGAACGGCCGCTCTTCTCCAAAGCGTACCGGATTACCGGGAAGCCCGACTACCTGGTTGACGACGGGCGCGAAATCGTCCCCGTCGAGGTGAAGTCGGGACGGGCGCCTCACCAGCCGCACGAATCCCACGTTATGCAGCTGGCCGCCTATTGTCTGCTGGTTGAGGAAACAACCAATCGACGGCCTCGATATGGGATTATCAAGTACGCTGACGTCGCCTTTGAGGTCGACTACACACCGGAACTCAAGGAAGCACTGCTGATGACTGTGGACGAGATGCGAGATGATCTGACACATGACGCGGCACGGCGCAACCACACTGACTCGCGTCGATGTGAATCGTGCGGATACGCCGAGTATTGCGACGAGAAGGTGACGTAACGCCATTGAGAACCAGACGATTGTTGGCCGTGCTGGCTCACCCCGACGATGAGACGTTCGGCCCTGGCGGCACTCTGGCCAGGGTGGCAGCAGAAGGCGTGTCAGTACACTTGATCTGCGCAACGCGAGGCGAGGCTGGAAGCAGCGATGTGGATGATTTCGGGGAGTGCGAGGACCTGGCCTGTCAGCGCGAGGAGGAATTGCGTTGCGCAGCAGCCACGTTAGGCATCGCGGAGGTTCATCTGCTGGGCTATCGGGACTCGGGAATGGCCGGAACTCCGGCCAACCTGCACCCCAAAGCACTTGTGCAAGCCAAACCCGATGTCGTAGCCAGTCAGGTGGCGGATCTCATCCGCGGCTTGCGCCCAGAAGTTGTGCTCACATTCGACCCGTTCGGCGCCTACGGACACCCGGATCACATCGCGATGCATCAGGCGACACTGGACGCATTCAAAGGCATGGGCGAGGACGAGCGCCCATCCAAACTGTACTTCCACACAATCCCATACCCGGCCTGGCGTTGGGCAATACGCCTCATGCCCCTGTTCGGAGCAGATCCCGAGAGGGCCGGCAAGAACCACGACATAAACCTGCGCGAGATCCTGGAGCACGAGATCCCTATCACGACCCGAATCGACATCAGCGCCGTGTACGACATCAAGCAACGGGCCGCGGCCTGTCATTCGAGCCAGCTCTCGGGCCCTGGCTCGATATGGGGGCGACTGCCGTCGGCGCTGGTTCGGCGCCTGCAGTCTACCGAGACGTTCCACCGGTTCGTCCCCTCATTCCAGCCGGGCGAACCGATGGAGCGCGACCTATTCACCGGAATCGGTGACAGACAGATGAACCCATCGTAGATGGAGGAGGTGTATGCGCATACTCATCACGGGGCACAAAGGCCAGTTAGGGCGAGCGCTGTTCGACGCGATGGACCATCACACATTGACCGGATGCGACCTACCTGAGTCCGATATTACGGATCGTGCGGCGATTGGCGAGACCATCGTCGACTTCGCACCCGACGTAGTCATTCATGCTGCTGCGTGGACAGACGTCGATGGATGCGCACGGGACCCGGATAGGGCCTATGTAGCTAACGCCATCGGCACACAGAACGTCGCGTTGGCCTGTGCGGCATGCGATGCCGCGATGGTCTACGTCAGCACCAATGAAGTGTTCGACGGTCGCGCCACCGTTCCCTATCTAGAGTGGGATGATCCCTGCCCCATCAATCCGTATGGACGATCCAAGGCAGCCGGTGAATGGTGTGTGCGCCATCTACTCCGACGGTTTTACATCGCACGCACGGCGTGGCTCTATGCCGGAGGCGGCCGGAACTTCCCTCACCGGATCGTGCAACTCGCCGACGAGCGGGGCCAACTGCGCGTCGTTCAGGATGAGGTGGGCAATCCAACCTACGCACCCGATCTGGCACAAGCGATCGCGGCGCTCGTCCAGACTGAAGCATACGGTGTGTACCATCTCGTCAATTCGGGGCACTGCTCGCGCTTTGAGTTTGCGCAGGCGATTCTCCATATCACCGGCAGGGACCATATTCCGATCGAGCCGATCCACCAATCCGATTTTCAGCGTGCTTCGACGCCTCCCGCGTTCGCTCCGCTGGCCAATACGGCGGCAGCCGCTCACGGGGTTCACCTGCGACCGTGGGACGAGGCGCTGAGGGAGTTTCTGGCGACAGTCGACTGAGAGGACGACAGCATGCCGTTTCAGTTTCGTGACCTAGAGATCGCTGATGTGATTCTGATTGAGCCACGGCAGTTTGGGGACGACCGCGGGGTGTTTATGGAGACGTACCGCGCCTCTGAGTTCCAGGAGAATGGCATGGATATGTCATTCGTCCAAGACAACTACTCCCGCTCCAGGCAGCGGGTTCTGCGAGGGCTCCATTACCAGAAGTCACCTCAAGCGCAAGGCAAGCTGGTCAGCGTGGTACGTGGCGAGGTGTTCGACGTGGCCGTTGACATCCGCCGGGGATCACCAACGTACGGTGAGTGGGTTGGAGAGGTCCTGTCCGACGCGAACCGGCACATGCTCTACATTCCACCAGGCTTTGCGCATGGCTTCTACGTACTGAGTCACGAGGCGGATTTCGTGTACAAGGTGACCGCGGAATACTCGGCTGCACTGGACCGCGGCATCCGTTGGGACGATCCCGAAATTGGCATCAGCTGGCCGTGCGACGGAGTTCCCCTCCTTTCGCCAAAGGACTCACAACTCCCACTTCTGCGGGATGCGGACAACAACTTCGAGTATGCCGTACCAGAGACCTACAGTCTGCGCGATATTCAGACCAGCGGCGACTCCCACCGGCGAGACTGATCGGACCGATCGGTTAAGAGGCGAACCCCGCACGTGGAGTGCGAAACGGCCGATCGCGTCAGTCATTATCCCGAACTGGAACGGCGCTGCGTACATTCCGGCGTGCCTCGCGAGCCTGCGTAGGCAGACACTCCCGGAGTTTGAGGTCATCGTAGCCGACAACGCGTCGACGGATGGCTCTCTGGCGCTCCTGGCACGGGATTATCCCGAGGTTCATGTGGTGGCACTCGGCACGAACCAAGGGTTCACGGGCGCCTGCAACGCCGGGCTGGAGGTGGCGCGCGGCGAGTTTGTTGTGCTGCTCAACAACGACACCGAAGCCGACGCGCACTGGATTGAAGAAATCGTCGCTGCGTTCGGTCGTCATCCGGATGCCGGTCTGGTGGCGTCGAAGATGTTGTTGTTCGATCGACGCGACACACTGCACACTGCGGGGGATTACTACCGGGTGAACGGCATTCCCGGCAACCGAGGCGTATGGCAGCGAGACGTGGGTCAGTATGAGACCGAAGAGTACGTCTTCAGTGCGTGTGGAGGCACAGCAGCGTATCGCCGGGCGATGCTGGATCAGATTGGAACACTGGATCAGGACTTCTTCTTTTCGTGTGAGGACCTGGACCTGGCGTGGCGCGCTCAATTGGCAGGATGGCGCTGTGTCTATGCACCTCGCGCAATCGTATACCACAAGCTGGGCGCAACAGGCGGCGGCTCCACTGCCAGTTTCTACGACGGTCGAAACATGATCTATCTGCTGGCTAAGGACTACCCCGGTGACCTTTGGCGTAACCACTGGCGCACAGTCGTCCGCGCACAGGGGAACATCACGATCGAAGCGCTGCGCGCCTGGCGTGGAGCAGCAGCTCGTGCACGACTGCGGGGCCAGATCGCCGGCATCATCGGGATACCCAGGCTGCTCTGCAAGCGACGCTCAGTGCAGCGCACGCGAGTCGTCGACCGAACGTACCTCGATAGCATTCTAACCGGAGTTGACGAAAGCCCCTGAAGCAAGTATGATACGGGCGTCACGGGGGGGGTGTCTTCACACTCCAATCCAACGACTGAGGTGCAGTCATAAGCAACGAAACCCCACTGTTGAGTATCATTATCCCGGCCTATAACGAGGCGCAGCGTCTGCCAATAACCTTGCCGCGAGTGCTGGCGTTTGCGGAGGCACAGGACTATCCGATTGAGGTTGTCGTCGTGGACAATGCCAGCACCGATCGCACGTCCGAGATCGTAGAGGAGGCCAAGGCACACCACAGCATGCTGTCCTTGCTACACCAACCGATCCAGGGCAAAGGTGCGGCTGTGCGCAAGGGCATGTTGGAAGCGCGAGGGGAGTATCTGTTCATCTGCGATGCGGACCTGGCGATGCCTATCGAGCAAGTTGTGCGTTTCGTCCCACCACAACTCTCGGGCTTCGATATCGCCATCGCCTCACGAGAGATTGCAGGAGCCCGTCGATACAACGAGCCCTGGTACCGTCATCTGATGGGCAGGGTATTCAATCTTATCGTCCGCGTGACAGCGGTGCCTGGTATCCAGGATACACAGTGTGGCTTCAAATGTTTGGCGAGGCACGCCGCGCACGACATCTTCTCCTGCCAGCGGATCGACGGCTGGGCCTTCGACGTCGAGATTCTGTACATCGCCCTCCGCCGTCAGTATCGCGTCGTGGAGGTCCCCATCGACTGGTATTACGGCGCTGGCAGCAGGGTCAGCCCAATGCGCGACTCCTACAACATGGTACGTGAGGTATTCCGTATACGGCGGATGGGGCGCTCGGGTGTGTACGACCGCTGATCCTGCCCACCCGTCTATGCTGCCTATGACACGGAATTCACCCAGGCCGCAGCCCAACTTGAGGGAGGAACGGAGTCTGCAGGCCACAGGGCACTGCCACGTCGCGGGCGTGGATGAGGCCGGACGCGGCGCTTGGGCTGGACCAGTCTATGCCGGTGCGGTCGTATTACCATTGGACCGACCCGACTTGTCAGCGGCACTGGCAGGCGTGCGCGACTCCAAACTGCTTCGGCCCCATCAACGTGAAGAGTTGCTGACCGTCATTCTGACCACGGCCATTGCGGTGGGTCTGGGCTGGTCGGAGAGCATGGAGATCGATGAGATTGGCATCGTCCCGGCGACCCGACGGGCCATGCAGCGCGCCATTGAAGCGCTCAGCACACCCGCTGATGCGCTGTTAGTCGACCATATCGCACTACCAGACCTGGCGTTGCCCCAAAGGTCGTTACCGAAGGCAGATCTTCACTGTCTGAGTGTCGCCGCGGCGAGCATTGTCGCCAAGGTCGCCCGAGATCACCGGATGATCGAGCTGGATCGCTTCTATCCGGGTTACGGCCTGGCCCAACACAAGGGCTACGGCACACAGGCCCATCGGACAGCCCTGGAATGCCTCGGGCCGACACCGATCCACCGCACAAGTTGGGGGCCATTCCAAAACAAGGAAGCATCCTGAGATGCGCCTGGCGTTAGTGCACGACTGGCTCAATCAGATCGGCGGCGCAGAGGATGTGCTGCAGACTCTGGTGCGAATGTTTCCTGAGTCGCCGATCTACACATCGATGTACTGGCGCGAAGGTATGCCGACGCACTACCGGTCGTGGCGAGTGCGGACAACGTGGATGGACCGACTCCCGGGCATCTACCAACATCATCAAGCGTACCTCCCATTCTACCCGATGGCGTTCGGTCAGCTGAACCTGGGCGAATATGAGTTGATCCTCAGCAACAAGTCAGGTTTCTGTCACGGCATCCGCTCGGGAGACGCCACACACATCTGCTATTGCCTGGCGCCGACGCGTTATGTGTGGGACTTCGAGGCTTACGCGGCGCGTGAAGCCCTGTCACCGGCGCTCAAGCTGGCATTGCGCCCCGTCATACGTATCCTCCGCCGCTGGGATTACCGGGCTGCTCAGCGTGTCGACGCATTCATCGCCATATCGCGGGATATCCAGGATCGAATTCGGCGCTACTATCACAGGGAATCGACCGTCATCCATCCACCGGTCGACGTAGCCCAGTTTCGTCCGGAGCCCACTCACGATACCTACTATCTGATCGTGTCCCGCCTAATTCCCTACCGACGCATCGATCTGGCCGTTCAGGCATTCAATCGACTGGGGCTGCCGTTACTCATTGCTGGGGGCGGTCGAGATCGCGCCCGACTGGAGGCCATGGCCAGCAGCAACGTCAAGTTCCTGGGACGGGTGCCCGACGATGACCTGCCAGCGCTCTTCGCGCGCTGCCGGGCGTACGTGTTGCCCGGCCAGGAGGATTTCGGCATCTCGCCCGTCCAGGCCCAGGCTGCCGGCCGTCCCGTCGTTGCGTTTGGCGCTGGGGGGGCGCTGGACACCGTCGTCGCGGGGCAGACTGGCATCTACTTTCGCGAACCAAGCGCGGAGTCACTCGCGGAGGCGATCGATAACTTCGACGCCGAGGCAATCGATCCCGAAGCGTGCCGCGCCAATGCCGAGCGTTTTGCCGTCAGCGTGTTCGAGGATAGAATACGAAGCAAGATCATAGCAGCTCGGTAGCATCGTCCTGTCCTGACAGCGACACAGGTGTGATTAGCAGCTGAATGCTTGAGATGAGTCACGTGGAGCGCAATCTATGGAGTTAAGAGAGTACTGGAAGATGCTCGTCCGACGTTGGTGGCTCGTCGTGGCGCCGTGCGCCTTGGTTTTGCTGTACATTGTCGCGACGTACAGAACGCCCTCCACCACATATCAAGTTGTTATGCGCTTCGCGGCCGGGACACAGGCCGCCGGGCTCAGCGAGGACTACGACCGTTACTATCCTTGGCTGACCTCCGAGTACATCGCAAACGGGCTGGCGGATGTAGCGATCACCCAGTCATTCGCGCAAGCTGTGTCGGAACGGCTTGCCGCGTCAGGGCATCACGTACCGGCCCCGGCTATCCGAAGCGCGATCGTGTCGGATAATGCCAACTCAATCATGGTCGTATACCTGGCGTGGCACGATGCGGACCAGATCATCGCCGTGGCTGAGGCGATCACCAGCGAACTGACGGATAACGCCCCGGCATACTTCCCGCAGGTTGCGGGAGTCGGGCCAGCTGTGCGACCGCTGGATGCTCCGGAACCTATTCCGCTGCCACCTGGATTGCGAGCCCAACTCCTGGGTCCGGCCATTCGGATGGCCCTGGCACTCGCGGTTGGAGTGGCCCTGGCGTTGGTGTGGCACTACCTCGATCCGGTAGTTCGGGAAGCGGGCGAGGTGGAGGAAATGGGCCTGGGCATTCTGGCGGAGATACCCAGGCGGTAGACCATGCAGTGGTTGAATGTGTGTCACAGGTGCACGCGGGTCCTACGGAGACGCTGGTGGATTGTCGCGATCTCCGTCAGCGCTGCACTGCTGGCCGCGTTCACGTTCAGCCTGCTGCAACGACCGCGTTACCAGTCGCGGGTTGAGATTGTGATCGAGCCAGATCAACCCAATCTGGACCTGGCTCAGTCCGCAAGGATGTTGCTGACGACCTATATGACCATAGCCGACTCGAACGACTGGGCTCAGCAGGTGATCAATGAGCTGGCCTTACCGATGACACCGGAGCGTCTGCGGCGGGATGTGCGCTTCACTGCGGAAGACGACCGAATGGTCATCGCACTCGAAGTCGAAGGCTACGACGCGGATCAGACCATCGCGGTCGCCCGAACGTGGGCAAACCGGCTGGTCCGATGGCGTGAGCAGCAGAACCAGCTCCAGAGTGAGGGTAGTCGAGTTCTGGCCTATCTGCGGGATCAACCCCGCTGCCAGCAGGTGTGGCCCAGAACGAGCACATTGCTAATTGCTGGGAGTATTTTCGGCCTGTCCATCGGGGCAGCCATCATCTTCCTGCTCGAGTGGGCAGAGACCGGCATCGTGCGATCGGCAGCCGAGTTGGAGCATGAGTTTGGATTGATCGTGATGGGCGCGATTCCACGTTCCGAGCGATTGCGGCCCCGAGCGAAGCGCCGTATCTATAGAGAAACGTGACCGGCTACAACAGTGCGCTGCGCCGCGATCCCCCTACCGGAGCACGGGCGTCGGGGCCAGATGCGGCTATGGAGCAGGCTCTCGCCCTGTTGGCTCTAGGTGCAGCCGGTGGTAGAATAGCTCACGGTTTCTCAGGGCAAGGATGATATGGAAATTCAAGAGTATCTGCGTATTCTACAGAAGCGATGGTGGATCATTGTGATCGCTGTCGTCCTCACGGCCGGCAGCGCATTTCTGTTCAGCAAGCTGCAGCACCCGGTGTACCAATCTACGGCTGAACTCGTCATCGAGCCGGCACGGCCTGACTGGGGCTTGGCACAATCCGCGAAGATGCTACTGCGCACCTACATGACTGTCGCCGACTCCGATCAATGGGCACAGAAAGTGATCGACACGCTGGGCCTGCCCCTGACGCCGGAACGCCTACGGAGTGACGTGCGTTTTGCTGCAGAGGATGACCGGATGGTCATCAAAATTGAGGTCGAGGGGTATGATGGAGATCAAGCCAATGACATCGCCCGCACCTGGGCGGACCTGCTCATTCAGTGGCGCGATAGCCAGAATGCCCTTCAGCGCAAGGAAGACCGAGTCTCAGCCTATCTGCGCGATCAGCCTCGCTACAGTCAGTCTTGGCCCAAGACCAAAGTAGTGACAGTGGCAGGGGGCATCGTCGGACTGGGGATCGCGGCTGTCGTGGTCTTCTTCCTCGAATGGGTTGAGTCAGGCGTATTCCGAACATCTGAGGACCTAGAACACCAACTGAATCTCACCGTGATCGGTGCGATTCCGCCAGAAGACTGAGTTACCGCCACACGAGCGAGGTGAGAGAGCGATGTCGCCACAACCCAATTTGATCACACTAGTTCAGCCCAACAGCCCAGCCGCCGAGGCATACCGAACGCTACGGGTGAACCTGACATTCGCAGCACTTGATCGACCGATTGAGACGCTTCTGGTTGCCACGGCATCTCCAGACGACGGGGGATCGACAGTACTGGCCAACCTGGCCGTAACGATGGCGCACGCAGAGCAGCGCACGGTCTTGGTTGATGCCGACCTACGACGTCCAGAGCTACACGAGATCTTCGGCATTTCAAACGAGCGCGGTCTAGTTACGATGATTGTCGACCCGACTGCGCTGGAAGCCCCCCCGTTGGCGAATACAGGCATTGAAAACCTCTGGGTGTTGCCCAGTGGGCCGCTTCCGCCCAATCCAGCGGACATCCTGGGTTCGCAGAAGATGGAACAGGTCATTGCGACACTCAAGGAACACGCGGATGTGGTGCTCTTCACCGCGCCGCCGGTTATCGCCGTAACCGACGCCGCCGTGCTCGGGACCAAGGTCGATGGCGTCCTGATCGTCGTTAACGCAGGCCGTACCCATAGAGAGCACGTGCAACAGGCCAAGGAGATCCTGGAACGGGTACACGCGCGCATTTACGGCGCAGTGCTGAACAACGCACCGCACGGGACGATGCTGGGCAAATACTAGGAGGCGTCGCTATGAAAGGCTTAATCCTCAGTGGCGGGAAAGGCACACGCCTTTACCCATTGACGTACACCAGCGCCAAGCAGCTCATTCCGGTCGCGAATAAGCCCGTGCTGTTTCGCGTGATCGAGGCAATTCGGGATGCGGAGATCAACGACATTGGCATCGTGGTGGGGGACACCGCCGAGGAGATTATGAAGGCCGTCGGCAAGGGCAACCGGTGGGACGTTGGGATTACCTACATCCCTCAGGAACAACCGCTGGGACTTGCCCACGCAGTCAAGATAAGTCGGGATTTCCTGGGTGACGAGCGATTCGTGATGTTTCTGGGGGACAACGTCATTCAGGGCGGTATCTCACCGCTGATCGCCCAGTTTGCGCAGAGCGACTGGAACAGTCAGATCGTCCTCAAGCAAGTGGCGCAGCCGGAGCAATACGGCGTGGCTGAGCTCGATCAGGACAATCGAATTCTCAGATTGATCGAGAAACCCAAGAGCCCGCCGTCCGATCTCGCATTGGTGGGAATCTACATGTTTGACGAACACATCCACACGGCTGTGAACTCCATCAAGCCGTCCTGGCGCGGCGAGCTTGAGATCACGGACGCGATTCAGTGGCTGGTTGACCAGAAGTACCGGGTCTATCCCTACGTTCATTCGGGCTGGTGGATCGATACCGGACGACCTGGAGACATGCTGGAAGCCAACAGCCTGGTGCTTGAGGAACTGACACCACTGATTGAAGGGTACGTCGACCGCGACTCCGAAGTCGATTGCCGCGTGACGATTCAGAAAGGCGCTGAGATCATCAACAGCGTTGTCCGTGGGCCCACGATTATTGGCGAGCGAACACGCATCGTGAACTCGTACGTCGGACCATTCACGTCCATCTATCATGATGTGACGGTGGAGGACAGCGAAATCGAGCGCTCTATCATTCTGGAGCACAGCGTCGTGCGCGACATACCGGCCCGAATCCAGGGTAGCCTCATCGGTCGGCACGTGGACCTTGCGCGCTCGCCGATCAAACCCAAGGCCTACAAGCTGACGTTGGGCGACCACAGCCAGGTCGGCATTCTGTAGATCAACCTGGCTCAACAGGCCGACCACCGGATCAGCTGGTGATCTGGCACGCACCAGAACTGCAGTTACTTGCCCATCAGAAAGCTCAACCGGGTGGAGCCCCCACTGACCAATCGTAGCTGGACAGGCAGGACGAACGGGCTATAATCGCGTGGTTCAGGATCCACTATCTAGCGAGACAACGGATGCGATGTCCTACCTGCAATAGGAAGTACAAAGACAATCTACTGCTCTGTCCCTACTGCGGAACACTGTCTGAAGAGACCCGGCCCAGTCAGGCTGTGCAGAAGCAGAGGGGGGAGTCAGGTAGCGGCGGATCGCCTGGTAAGGAAGGCGTTGGTCCCTGGGTGCGCATCCGCCGAATCCTGCTCTGGACACTAGGCGTCGTGCTGGTCCTCACACTCAGCGTTGGAGGCGCCGCCTACCTGGGGCTGCACCGGGGCGAGCTAGATCGCGTTCAGCAACGTCAGGCTGTGGCGGAAGAGCACTATCAGGCTGGACTAGTCCGTTTGGACGCCGGTGAATACGAGCTGGCGGTTGCTGAGTTTAAGTACGTGCTCCAGCTAGATCCCACGCACCGACTAGCACAGCAGGGCATCGACGAGGCGCAAGCCCGCATTGCAGCCCGCCCCACTCCGACCACCGAAACGTACCAGATTGTGGCCGATGATCTGTACAGACAGGCTACGGATCGATATGAGGCCGAACAGTGGGCGGAGGCTGTATCGGTCATTACGCAGCTCCGCGTCCTGGATCCCGCCTACCGAACGACCGAGGTCAGGGACATGCTGTTCACCAGTCTATATAATGCTGGGATGGAAGCGTTAGGGGAGAACCGCCTGGAGGAGGGCATCTTCTATCTGGATCAAGCCATCGCGCTGCGTCCCCTGGACGAACAGGCACTCACACAACGCCGGCTGGCGGTCCAGTATATGACCGCTCTGGGGTACTGGGGGGCAGACTGGCCAACCACCATTGAGCTGTTCGGCAATCTGTACCGCGAGGCGCCCAACTACCAGGACGTGTTTCAGCGACTCTACGATGCCCGTGTCAAATACGGAGATGCGTGGTACGCACAGGGGGAGATGTGCCCCGCACAAGAGCAGTATGCGGAAGCACTCTTGTTGATCAATGTGGGAGCGGTGGAAGCCAAGCGCAGCCAAGCGGAAGAGATATGCCTCACAGCGACGCCGACGCCCATCGCGCCCATCACGGGCACGATGGCGATGACGCTCACCGCACCGCCACCGGGATTCTCGATCGGGAAGCTGGCCTATCCGGCCTACAACACAGAGACCGGTGCGTACGATGTGTACTCGCTGTTCGCAGATGGACGGTTGTTGCGTATGGCTGTCGGCTCTGATCAGCCACTCTGGCAGTGGAATGGATCTACGTTAGTCTACCGGGATCGACTGGCCCCGGGGCTGGCGATCTGGGCGCCTGGGCAGACAGAGGGGCGTGTGTTTGTACCGGGCGGCGGACTCGCATGGCCTTCACTCTCGCCAGACGGCGGGCGCATCGCCTATGCTCTGCAAGATGTTGGGGGTATCTGGCAGATCAGGATTGCGCCCACTGATGGGACGACCGCGGGTGTGGAGCACGCCGAAGGCCGTCATCCTATCTGGGGTCCTACCGGTCTACTAGCGTGGACAGGGTGCGACGATAGCGGAGCGTGTGGTATTTTTGTTGACAATCCAGACGATGATCAGCCCGGCACACGGATGACGGCAAGCAGCAACGACATCGGACTGAACTGGGCGCCAGGCGGGGACCGCCTGGTCTATATGTCGGACGTCTCCGGCAACTGGGACATCTACTTGCTGAACATCGCGGGCGGGGTCACGGCGCTGACCGATCACCCAGCGTCCGATGGACTTCCGGCCTGGTCGCCGGACGGGTCACGAATCGCATTCGTGTCGAACCGGGATGGTGTGTGGAGCATCTATCTGATGAATGCGGATGGGCAGGATCCACAGCGGATGTTGACGTTGGGGCCCAATCTGCCCGATTGGACATCGCAGCGGCTATCGTGGGCGCCCTAGCTTGCTTGACGGAAACGACCATCGGCGGTATACTTACTTACTGCCGCGGGGCGTAGCGCAGTCGGCTAGCGCGCTGCGTTTGGGACGCAGAGGTCGCCGGTTCAAGTCCGGCCGCCCCGACTTATGCGGGCATTGCAAAATGGTATTGCCACAGCCTTCCAAGCTGTTGTTGCGGGTTCGATTCCCGCTGCCCGCTCCTGATCTCCAGGGCCCATAGCTCAGCGGTTAGAGCAGCCGGCTCATAACCGGTCGGTCCCAGGTTCGAATCCTGGTGGGCCCACTACTCATCGATTCGCACAGTGCTCCCCCACAGCACTCAGCACCAAGTCTTGCACCGTCTCCGCAACCACACCATCTCAGAATTTCCTTTCCAGCCCTCCAAGTGCTACAATAGTCAGCATGAACGAGAGTCTGAGCAGCTGGTTGTCTCAACGCATACAAGATAGAGGATGGTCGGTTCGAGAGTTCGGCCGCCAAGTCGGGGTCTCCCACACGCATGCCGCCCGAATTGTCAACGGCAAGGTCGCGCCTAGCGGCAAGCTATGCCGGGATATTGCGGCGGTGCTCGACGTGCCCGTACACATCGTGATGGAGTACGCCGGACTGCTGCCCGCCCGTGCTGAGGAGGACCCGAGCCTGGCGGAAGCCCAACATCTCTTCGCGCAGCTTTCGGACGATGAGCAGGAGATGTTTCTGGCCCAGTTGCGGGCCGTTGTGGACCTCAAGAAGCGTAGTGAACGAGAGAAGAACGCGCCTTGATCGACGCATCGAGTTGATCGCACTGTGGAATGAACTATCCCCAAGCGAACGT
>JAAZAN010000074.1 GCA_012514315.1 Chloroflexota bacterium | reverse complement strand
CGGGGGCGACCGCTGTTGACGAGCGAGCGGCAATGTGGTAGAATCGGATGCATCGAGCGATAATTGCATAGATGATACGCCGAATGCACAAGCAGCGGGGGAACCAGAAGGGGGCGAGTCGACGGGACAATCCGTCGTAGGGCAGCTTCTTCAGCCCGAGCCCGGCAGCTAACCTCGCAGGCGTAGAAGAAGGACACCTTGTTGTGGGTCAGGTGCCCTTTTTTATTGGCGCCGTCCGATCAGGGTGCCTCAAGATTTGCGGTGCGACGTGTCCAAGAACACCTCGCCCGGGAGGCAAAATGAGCGGAGTAGCTGAGGATGAGTCGCCAGCCCCGACGATCCAACTGAGCGATCTACCGACTCCGGTAGTGACTCATTTCGAATCCAAAGGTGGCGCTGTAGACGATCTGATCATCGGCGTACGGTCCGATCTGGCGCCAGATGGCACGTTCGGCGAGCAGTGGTTGCTGATCGATCACCGTGACCTGTGGGTAATCGATCGGCGCAACGGATCTGCTGACGCTCGATACCGTCTTCCCCTGGATACGATCGAGGATGCGAAGATTGAGCGTTGCGTCGGCAACGGGCTGATTGAGGTCACGATCAATCAGCAACCCCAGGTGTTGCTGCACTATTCGAATGAACTGACCGATCGCTTCGGTCGCGTCGCATTCTACCTCCACGAACGGGCAGAGTACGGCCCGGAGACGTCCGTTCCCGACCCGGATGCGGATAGCCATCGCTGCCTGGTATGTGGTCGCTTCCTGATCGATGGATCGTCGAAGGTCTGCCCGAACTGCATTCAACGTGGCAAGCTTCTCCGACGTCTCCTCGGATTGGCCCGTCCCTACCGAGGCGCTTTGGCCCTGATCGTGACCCTCCTTCTAGCGGGCGTCATTGTGGACCTCCTGCCTCCATATCTAACGCGCATTCTCATCGACGACGTTCTGCGCGCCGGTGGTCACACGGAGTGGCTAGGCTGGTTGGTCGGAGGCCTGCTAGGTCTGCAAGTCGTGCGCGTCGTCATCACGATCCTCACTAACTGGATGAATGTCAACATCAGCACTCGCTTTACCTCAGGCATTCGCGACCAGCTGTTCAGCCATCTGAAGACGCTGCCTATCGATTACTTCGACAAGAACCAGATAGGCCGGCTGATGACGCGGATCAACCAGGACACGGAAGAGCTCCAGGGGCTGGTTTCCCAGATGACGACCTTCACGCTGAACATCCTGCTCGTCATGGGCATCGGCGCGGTGCTGTTCGGTATGGCGCCATCTCTTGGATTCTACGTCCTGATTCCGACGCCGTTCGTCATCTTGGCCGCCATTATGTACTACCGCTACATGCAACCGCACTTCAAGCGCTTCTGGATCGCACGTTGGCGCTTGAACGCCATGCTCAACACCTTCCTGGCCGGGGTCCGTGTCGTCAAGGCATTTGCGCAGGAAGAACAGGAGGAGGCACGGTACCGCGATCGAAACGCGAGCCTGCTTCGTTCCCGTATGCAGGTAGACGTTGCGTGGAGCAAGTTCTTTCCGCTGGTATCATTCGCATTTGGGGCGGGTGGGCTGATCATCTGGTATGCCGGCGGTCAGGCCGTGCTAGCCGACACGATTTCGCTGGGAACATTGATGGCGTTCTTGAGCTACCTGGGCATGTTCTACGGTCCGCTCTCCAATCTGACCCATATCAGCCAGGCAATGAACCGCTTCCTGACAATATCCCAGCGAACCTTCGAGCTGCTGGATGAGGAACCACAGCGAGGCGTCCCGCAGCCAGTATCCAAGCCACGAATCGGCGGGCGGATCGACTTCAACAACGTGACGTTCGGATATGACCCCTACTATCCGGTTATCCGGGACGTCAGTTTCAGCGTCGAGCCTGGTGAGATGATCGGGGTCGTTGGGCACAGTGGGGCGGGAAAGACAACGCTGGTCAATCTGCTATGTCGCTTCTATGACGTCACCCGTGGGAGCATCCTGATCGATGGAATCGACATCCGCGATCTGTCCATGGACGAGATCCGCAAGCAAATCGGGCTCGTCCTACAGACGCCCTTCCTCTTTCGGGGCACCCTGGCTGAGAATATCGCCTACAGCAAACCGGATGCCTCACGCGAGGAGATTATCCGCGCAGCGAAGGCTGCGAATGCCCACGATTTCATCACGAGATTGCCTGAGAGCTACGACACAATCGTGGGAGAGGGCGGCACTGGGCTTTCGGGTGGAGAGCGACAGCGCATCTCGATCGCCCGGGCGATTCTCCACAATCCGAGGATCTTGATCCTGGATGAGGCCACCTCCTCTGTGGACACAAAGACCGAGCGACAGATCCAGGAGGCCCTGGACCACCTGGTGAAGGGACGGACGACTATCGCGATCGCACACAGGCTTTCGACGCTCTACAACGCCAACCGCATCGTCGTTCTAGAACACGGCCGTCTGGAGGAGCAAGGGCCACCCAACGAGCTAATGAACAGGAAGGGTGCATTCTTCAACCTGGTCCAGATGCAGACACAACTTGCCTCACTGGACGGGACTGTGAGTCTCTAGCATGGAGGGACGCCGCCAGATGCCCGCGAAGCCTTTTGAGATCACCTATCTGTATCCCGAGGACGTGCAATTCCGGCGCGTTGGCGATACGCTCAGCCTCACATTGGCTGATGGAACACACTACCCGCGCGTCGTGCTGCGCTCCTGTTTCCCCGTCTCAGACCGACAGAGCTTGATCTCAGTACGAGACGCCAGTGACGAAGAACAACCGGAGATCGGGATCGTGGAGGAATGGGAGACGTTGAATGAGCAGGATCGCGACGCGATCTCCGCGGAGATGAACCTCCACTACCTGGTGCCGAAGGTCCAAGCTGTCCGCAAGGTCCGGGAGGAACTGGGGTTCCTGTACTGGTCCGTCGATACCGACAAAGGGGTCAAGGAATTCGTCATGCGGAACAACATCATCAGTTACGCCCGTCAAGTCTCCCACGATCACTGGTTACTGATCGACGTCAACGACGCGCGGTACGAGATTACCCGGCTTAGCGATCTGGACAGTCGAAGTCAGAAACTGGTCCGACAGTTCCTATCCCTGTAGTCGCTATCCCTGCGCCACGCTCTCGTGGTTATCCACCCGGTGTGGACCTGACGCTGCATAGTCAAGCGCAGACGCCGTCATCGTAGCCAGTATGGAGAGAAGGCTCTCGTCATCCTCAGTGAACGGCTCGCCTGAGCGCTTGTTGATCGCCTCAATGACGCCCAGCACCCGTCCCCGTGCAATCAACGGCACAGCGATCAGCGAACGCGTTGCAAACCCAAAGCGCTCATCCAGCTCGGGGAGAAAACGGGGATCAGCGTAGACATTGTCGATCGAGACAGCCCGCTTATGCTCCGCAACCCAGCCAGCGATGCCGCGCTTACGACTGAACCGATGGCCGGGTAGCACTTCGCGCACCGAACCGTGAACGAGGACAAAGACCAGGTCATCGGTCTCCTCGTCGACGAGCATCAATGATCCGTCTGGAGCGTCCAGCAACGCCAGCGTACAGTCGAGAGTCTCATCCAGGAGTTGCAGGATGTCGTGTTCAGGGGTAAATCTCTCGATGATGCTCTGCACTCTCTGTAGGGCGCGGATGTACCTGCGCAGAGCCTGGTTCTCGGCTTCGAGTTGCTTATTCTCATCACGCGAGCGGATGTTCTCCTGTTGCAGGAAACGTATGAGATGCGAGCCATCCGTTGACATAGTCACCTCTTGCTAGCGGGAGCTCCTGCGGCATATCACTCGCCACGACGATGCCCAAGATACCTCTCGTACGAAGTTGTCATTCCCACATAATGTACTCCATGTGTGCCACCTTGTCAAAAAAGGGACACCCGCTTTGACCCAGGTAACCAATGCGGGACACCATCCCAGCCATTCATCCAGCGCGCCTATCTTGTCCATTCGCTTCAACTTCTCTATAATCGCCCTCAACATCAACAGCCAGGAGGTCACAGAATGACATTCTTCACCGTCGACGAGTTGCCGGCTACGGAGATGCTGCCGGGAATCACACGACGAGCCGTCTACCTCGACCATGTGATGATCACGTTCCTGAACCTACAGCCAGGGAGCACGGTTCCAGAACACAGCCATCCCCATGAGCAGATCACGTACGTTGTGAGCGGTGGTATGGAGTTCTATCTGGGTGACGAGAAGCGAGTGCTTCACGCCGGCAGTGGAGCTTGCTGTCCACCCGGTGTCTCACACCGGGTTGTCGTTCTGGATGAACCGACAGTAGCCCTTGATGCGTGGTATCCACCGCGCGAAGAGTACAAATAGGGTTGTGTCCGACAATCGCGATCCCTATCGTATCCTGTTGCTGACTTCAATCGGGCTGGCCGGTCTATGCCTGATCGCCGCAGCGTATGTGTGGGATATCACCACCCCCCGCCAGCGAGACGCTATCACAGGAAGCGGAGCCTGGTCCACACCCAGAATTGCTCGACGGTTTGACTTCCCCTTGCTGCCCTCCGAACAGTATGGCCCTTACGTACAAGGTATTAGTGGAGAGCTCACATCCGATACGCGCTATGGCGTCCAGAATCCTGCCTGGGGGAATCAACGCAACTGTTTCCTCGATTCGGACGGGAACGATGTGCCCTTCAGCCAGCTCTTCCACTCAGGCGTCGACCTATGGGCTCTGAACTCCAATGGGCAGGTCATCCTGGGAACGGCAGGGAGTCCCATTCACGCGGTCGCTGATGGCGTGGTCACGCATGTTCAGGATGCAGGACAGGATGGCTACATCATTATCACAAAGCATCGACTGCAGGACGGGACGGAGAGGTTCATCTATTCCGCCTTCTGGCACGTGGACTATGTCCAGGTAGGTGCTGGCGACCCGGTGAATCTGGGTCAGGTTGTAGCCCAGGTATATGATCAAGGCGGCAACAGTCACCTGCACTGGGAGATGCACACATTCTCGGATGGGACGCTGTTGTTCCCACCTGACACCGCAGGCGGTCGTGGCACGTGCAATGGTCGCGTTGCAGGAGTGGGTTATACGTGGGATGACAACCCCCTCCGAGCGCACCCTGACTACTACGGCTACGTTGACCCCATTGCTTTTGTATCGGCGCGTATCGAGTGAACGGCTATGGCTGAAAGCAGAACACCGGCGAGGAACCGGTCCATTGTGACACCGGAAGCTGCCAGTTTCGTCGGAAGCGAACGCGGAAGGATCCGAACCAAGATCGTCGCGTGGTTCCTGATCCCCTCCGCGGTGATATCAATCGCGGTAGGTCTCCTCGCCTTCTACGCCTACCGGCGCGTTACAGAAGACCTGGTCCTGACACGTAATCGCGATCGCGCGCTGCTCCTGGCCAATCAACTGAGCGCTGAGCTCACCAGGTACACCACTGGACTGGCCACCCTCGACAGCGCCGGCAGGGTTCAGCCAGAATCGTTGGTCGAAACCTGGCACAACAACACGCTGCTCTTCGACGGCGGACTCTTGATGCTGAATGCCACCGGCCAGATCGTGGCTACTGCCCCCCACCGACCGGAGTTAGTCGGTCAGTATGCACTTGATCCACTCCTTACGGGTGACGAGAGGCGCTATTCGAACATCATCAGCGACCTGATCCCGGACACTGAGGTCATCGCCCTCTCCTGGCCTCTGTACGATTCGGAAGCTCCGTCCCGGGGCACGCTGATCGGCTTGCTGCGCGCCCAACGCGACGTAGCGCGGGGCAGCACGTTTTACCAGCGCATCTGGGGCCTGTACATCGGGCGGGGCGAGATGGCCTTCATCTGCGACGGCAATGGACGCGTGATCTTTCATCCCGACACGTTCCTTATCGGTGAAGACCTGTCGAATCTGGAGGGCGTCCAGTATGCACTCCGTGGCGAGAGCGGCGCCATCCGCACGCTCGACCTTGAGGGGCGCACTGTCGTGGCCGGATTTGCGCCGGTTCCAGGCACAGCCTGGGGACTGGTCACCGAGGAAGGCTGGGCTGCTGTGACCCGGGCGAGCCGACCCTACACACGCTTCTTGCTCATACTGCTGGCGCTGGGCGTGATTGTCCCGGCGATCGTCGCAGCCTTTGGCACACGACGCATCACAGGTCCTCTCACACGGCTCACGGAAGCGACCGAGCGCATTGCGGCAGGCGATTTCGGCCAGACCATCGATATCCAGACCGGTGACGAGCTGGAATCATTGGCCCAACGATTCAACATCATGTCCATGGAGCTGGCAGCATCCTACAGCACGCTGGAGCAACGCGTGAAGGAACGCACCGGTGAACTAGCAGCATTAAATGACATCTCGGCAGTCGTCAGCCGGTCACTGGAGCTGGACGATGTACTAGAGGCAGCGCTATCCAAGACACTGGATGTTCTGAACATCGAGGCTGGAGCTGCGTTTCGCGTAGAGAAGCAAAGCGCGCTCCTTCTCATGGCCCATAAGGGGCTGTCGGCACAGTTTGTTCAGGAAGTCCACCAGTTGTCATTGAGCGATAGCCTGGCCGGTGAGACAATGGCGACCGAAGCGCCTGCCCTCCGGCTCGTCGCCGACTACCCCACTGGAAGACTCAGGAGCCTGCTGGAGAAGGAAGGGCTGCAAATGATCATCAGCGTACCCCTCACTGCAAAGGGCACGGTCCTTGGTGTTCTGAACCTGGCAACCCACACACCGCGCACTATCACGCCCGAAGAGCGCTCCCTACTATCCGCCATTGGACAACAGACCGGAATGGCGGTCGACAACGCACGCTTGTACGAACAAGCCAGGACTTCAGCGGCGGAGGAGGAGCGAATTCGCCTGGCACGGGAACTGCACGACGCCGTGAGCCAGACACTGTTCGCGGCACGACTGATCTCTGACGTACTCCCGCGCCTCTGGGCCCGCGACCCTGAGGAGGGAGAACGCAGATTGGAGGACCTGAAACGCCTGACGCGCGGCGCAATGGCCGAGATGCGCACACTGTTGATAGAGCTGAGACCCTCGGCGTTACTCAACTCCGAGCTACCCGACCTCCTGCACCAGTTGGCGGAAGCGATGATGGGAAAAGCACAGGCCGAGGTGTCGCTGGATATTGGGGCGATCCCGCCACTCCCAGCCGAGATCAAAGTCGCATTCTATCGCATCGCGCAGGAGGCGATGAACAATATTGTGAAGCACGCCCAGGCCAACCATGTGAAGCTTCACCTCGGTCAGGAGGAAACGGCGATACGCCTTCACATCAGTGATGACGGATGCGGCTTCGAGCCTGGCGAATCGCCAGCCGGTCACTTTGGGCTGATCAACATCCGCGAGCGGGCCCGGGGAATTGGAGCGCATGTCGCCATCGAGAGCGCGTCGGGGCAGGGCACGCGTGTCACGGTCGTTTGGAGGCAAAATGAATGACGAGAAGATCATCCGAGTTCTACTAGTGGACGACCACCAGATGGTCCGCAATGGACTGGCCACGTTTCTTTCGATCCATGATGACCTCAGGCTGGTCGGAGAGGCGCGCGATGGCGAGGAGGCCCTGCGCGTGTTTGAACAGGCCAGACCTGACGTCGTCCTGATGGATCTCAAGATGCCTCGGATGGGCGGGGTGGAAGCCACGCAAGAGCTCCTGGCAAGAGCAAGACGTCTGGACCGGCCCCAGGTGCGCGTGATCGCTCTGACCAGCTTCGAAGATGAGGGCCTGGTACACGATGCGCTGGAGGCCGGCGCCAGCGGGTACCTGCTCAAGGACATCAGCGCAGATGAGCTGGCCGACGCCATCCGCAAGACATACGCGGGGAAGCCCGCGCTCGCTCCGCAGGCGACCGAGGCCCTCTTCAGAGCAGCCCGACAGGAAACCGTCCCAGGAGATGACCTGACCCAGCGCGAGCGCGAAGTGCTGGTATTGATGGTCCAGGGCCTGACGAACCCTGAGATCGCTCGGAGGTTATTCATCAGCCTCACAACTGTGAAGACACACGTGAGCAACATATTGTCCAAGCTGAACGTCTCTACACGCACAGAAGCTGTATCGTTCGCGCTGCAGCACAAGATAGTCGATTGATGGGGGGTACCGTGAGATCCAAGCCTTGGCTTCCTGTGATGATCGCTGCAGCAGTCTGCATACTTGCAGGCGGATGTACTCTGATGCCTCCCAAGGAACCATCTCTCAGTCCACAGGAGGTGGTCAGCAAGTTCTACCGCTGGTATATCGGGTATCCGGGTAATCCTCTAGTCGATAAAGAGTATCGCCACAGCCCCTACCTGACAGAGTCTTTCATCAAAGCGGCGGACGAGGCCACAGCCTCGTTCGATACCGGCGGTGGTGATCCTTTCCTCCTCGCTCAGGACATCCCAGAGGAGTATGTGGTGGGTCAGGCCACCGTCTCCGGAGATCAAGCCAACGTTGTCCTCGAGTTCTACTGGCGTGGGAATCCCAACCCAACCTATCGGCGCGTCGATCTGGAGCTGGTCGATGGTGAGTGGCGGATCTCGGGCGTCAAGCCATTCGAGCAGTAGGCGCCGTTCGCTCTCTTCCATGGTGGAGACATACCGGTCCGATCCTTGCACAGGGTCGATCCCACTCGTGCCGGATAGTGCAGCTACTCTCAACCTACCCGTTTGACCCATCCTGAAATCCGTCTAGCGGATGAACGGGACATCCTTCGCTCGCCCGAGGCAACGGTGCAGATCTTGGCAGATACTGAAGATGAAGATCAACAACACCTCGGATCCGTTCCATCGGGATCAGCGAGACTACTGTGTGGGATGAGAGAGCGACGGCATAGAGAGACGGAGGACTGACAACCAATGAATGCGAGAGTGTGGCTCACCTCTTTGCTGCATGTGGGGGCTGCATTGCTGGTTGGCTGCGCACTGAGAGCGGACCTCCCGACCACTCCTCAACTAAGATTCGAAGCAGACGTCGCCCTGAACAATGACCGAGAGTGTCAGATCGATCTGGGCATTCGCAACGTCGGGCCAGAATGCTTCGCTGGAGACGCGCGATTCGAGGGGCAGATGGAGATTCGTGACGCGGCCGACACGCTACGCGCGAGCGCAAATGCGCTGGAAATGGCGGCAATTGCTGCCGACAATGTACACTGGGCCATGCGCTGGCGCGGCCAGCTAGCGCCGGGCGTGTATCGGATGACTTGGGGTTCCGACAAGTACGGCTTCATCGTCGTGAAATTCGCGATTGTCGAACGGAACGGCCGTCTCCATCTGACGGACGACGTGCTGCCAGTAGACACAGATATTGACGGGCAATCCTTCACGGCTGGCGTCGCCGTCGAAGATCGAGACACATCAGTTAGTGAGATCGACGCGGCCGTCGCAGGAAACAGCCCCGTCGCTACAGACGACTGGACCGCGTTTGAGGTTGAGCCCTATGGCTTCGAGTTGGCCATTCCACCAGACTGGAAGCACAAGGACCTGACCGCACCGGGAACAAATATGCCGAGCGACTGGCCCGTCAAGCGCACAGTCATCTTCTACCCGCAGGACTGGGCTGATCGATTTGAGCGCAACGGCCCGCCTGACGCCAACGCGCCGCCGGCGATCCCCGCAGTCAGCCTGGAGATATGCATCGGATCTGAGGAGCAGTTTCGTCGAGCATACGTCGAGCCCAACCACCGTGAGACACTGACGATCAACGGTGTCGACGTTGTACGGGAGGAAAGTGGGTCGAGCGACTACATCACAGTGCAATATGTGCTTGAGAGCCCACTCAGATCCGATGCCCGCATCGTACTCATCGACCACTTCAGCGGATTCACTGTTCGATCGGCAGAGTATGCAGACATCGTCGAACTGATTTCGGCGATCATTGGGACGGCAGAGTTCACTGAACAGGGGGCTCGGAGTGAAGCCCCTGTTCAGTGAAGATTCTCGAGTGCTCGCACTGACACCAGGTGCGGGGTCCGCATCCCCTCAATCCGCACCTCTCGCACCTCTCGCTCGTCAATCAGGACACTGACGACGTGCTCCAATTCCCTCGGCGTCCACTTCAGCACGTGGAACACCTTGGCGATCATCTTCCGATCCGCCGCAATTACGTTGTCGAGATAGCGCCGCACAAGATGGCGCCGCGCCTCCCCGCGTCCGATCGAGCGAGCCTGTTCAGGTAACTCGGGGAGATGTCGCTGCACAATCTCATATGTGAAGGCATAATTCCATGCACCTGCTTCAGCCACACCAATAGGCATCACTTTCAGGCCCACCTGAAGCTCGCTGAGCGCGCGGTCGAAACGGGACTTGGCGCTCTCCGCGCTCATTCGCGCCTCCCGTCGCAACTGCACCGTGTCCAGAGGCCCCAGCTCCAACAGCGCCTCGTAGATCGCCCTCGCCTCAGCTGTCATCAGGCCATCCTCGTATTCCTGCAGGTAGTCATCGAGCGAACCGAAATTCTCGGACAGCGCGTAGAAGTAGGGCAGCACCTCCAGCGAGACCAGCGTAGCACGCCGCCTGAGCAGCTTGCCATAGTACCACCACCTCTGTCCAAGCGAACTATCCTTCCATCCCCAGCACTTGCTCATATCAGCATCGTCATGTTCCATTGGCACCGGGCGTGCACAGCCTGCGATCGCATGAAACAGGTTCGGGAGCTCCACATCCTTGATAGGCCAGAAGTGGACAAATCCCAGATCATCCACGAATGCCCGCGCCTCAGTCAACGTCTGAACGCGACGGTCCCGGACGCAGCGATATCGGTAGGCTCTCTGCCGTAGAACCCAGTCTTTCGAGACGGCATCAGTCATAGACTGTCCCACTTTCCTAGTGGTCGGTTGGGGATACCGACCACAGCTCTCCTCGGTGGGCTACGCTGGAGGCTCCCCCACAAGGTCGTAGTCGAGCGCGGCAGTGATCCGCACAGGCACGATGCGCCCAACTGGCAGCTGAGTCGCCGTCAGCACCAGGCAATCGACCTCCGGCGCGTCGCGATACGAGCGCCCAACGCTGATCCCATCGCCCTGACCCTCGATCAGAACATCGAGCGTCGCGCCAACGAGAGCCTGGTTCTTCTCCAGGGAGATCGCCTGCTGAGCCTCCATCAAGCGATCTCGCCGTTCACTCTTGACGTCAGGGGACACATCGTCCGAGAGCCGGTCGGCCGGGGTGCCTATCTCATGCGAGTACGTGAAAACCCCCATACGGTCGAAACGCATATCAACGACGAAATCCAGCAGAGCCTCAAACTCTTCTTCTGTCTCGCCAGGGAAGCCGGTTAAGAACGTGGTACGCAGCGCGATTCCCGGCACTTCGGTGCGCAGGTCTTCGATCATTCGGCGCATCGCATCGACATTGGCGGGGCGGTTCATACGCCGCAGGACATCGGGGTGGGCGTGCTGCAACGGAATGTCCAAGTAAGGCAGAATCTGAGGATACTGTGCCATCAGTCGCATCAAGCGCCCGACGACAGGTCCAGGGAATGCGTACATGATCCGGATCCAGGGCACACTCGGCACGGCATCCACCAACCGATCCAACAGAACCAACAGACCGTCCCTCATTCCAAGATCGTCTCCGTATCCCGTGGTATCCTGCGCAATCAGGATGATCTCCTGGATACCACGATCGGCCAGCCAACGTGCATCGGCCAGAATCGCGTCAACCGGTCGGCTGACGGAGTCCCCTTTGATGAGCGGGATCGCGCAGAACGCACAGGTCCTCCGACAACCGTCGGCGATCATGAGGTAAGCGCTGTTGCCTTGTATGGCCACGCGGTGCACGCCATCTTCGGAAGGAACAGCAGAGGAACCCTCCGGCAACACACACACTTCGGGTGGATGGGGCCGACTGCTGGATATGCTTCGCAGTCGTTTTGCCAGTGCGGCGACATCCTTCCAGTGACGCGTGCCCAGAACACCATCCAGACCGGGGACTGCATCGATGAGTTCATCCGGCGACCGTTGAGCGTAACAACCTGCTGCGATGACCCGTTGTCCAGGCCGTCGCCCATCGATGAGTTCGTGCAGTGTGGCCACCGACTCTTCACGTGCAGGTGCAATGAAGCCACAGGTGTTGACAATGAGCAGATCAGCGCGTTCTGGGGCAGATGCCACGCGATAGCCAGCGCGCTCCAAGAGAACGGCCATGCTTTCACTGTCCACCGTGTTCTTCGGACAACCCAGGGAGACAATATAGTACTTGCGGGATCTACTCATAGACTATGCTGGCTGCGGGACATACAGGAGGCAGATCCGGGAAGCAGGATAGGACCAGTCGATAGCGCACGTTGGCATCGGCTTTCCAACGGAGTGGGATTCCCGTCAACGCACAGTTCGTTATGGGGCGCTGAGCTCCCCAGAGGTGGTCCATGCGCGACGACTTACCTGCCCACGCTCACCCAGAGGCCCCAATAGACGATCATTCACAGTAACCAGAAGACCCGCCCCATTGCCAGACTCGACTGAGATGGAGCTTACCCCGGACCAGCGCTCAACCTGACCCGGCGTCATCAGGTTCTCAAATACCCTTTGATCGTCCTGGACTACCCGTACCCAGACGTGCTCAGTCGCTTCCAGGATCAGACTGACGTCATCACGGGCATCCACAGAAGTCTCCACTGTGGCTGTGGCGACCTCCAGCGTATCGACCACGGGAGGACCGATCGGGGTGACCTCCACAATCGCCACAGCCGGGGTTGTAGGCGATGAAGTGGGATCGGGCTCCTCAGCCGCCAATGGAGCGAAGGTCTGAGCCGTTGCCCGGGTAGGAGCGCCCCGTGAGAAGAAATAACCCGCCACCCCAAGCCCGACCAGTGCGACGACGACCGCGGCCCACATGCCGACTCTACCGACAAGTCCCACTGGACGCCGCAAGCCAGGGCGGAAGACCGGTTTCACAGAGGGGACCGGCTTCGCTACTGGGACAGGAGGGGCAGAAGGTGTAGCTCGTTCTGGAGGCGAGCCCGGCATAACTGCAGAAGCGCGACCACGCACTTCACTATCGTAGCGAGCCATCGCCTCATCTGTGGACAGGCCAAGATAGCGCGCATAGATCGACAGGAACCCGCGCGCCTGCATCGTGCCGCCTGGGAACGCCGCCGTGTTCCCGGCCTCCAGCATTTCCAGGTATTTCAGTCGAATGCAGGTAGTCGCTGCAGCCTCCTGCAACGACACACCTTTGGCCAGCCGTGCCTCGCTAAGCCAAACCCCCAACGATTTCATCGCTGCCTCTGACAAGACGAGAGGCGCCCCTATTCCGCCAACACTGGATCGCTCGATGCGGACTCCTGCTCAGGCTCGGGCAGTTCGCCGCCCTCGGGTTTGACGATGACTGTGATCTCGGGAACAATATCAGCGGTCAGACGAATCTGGACCTTGTGCTCTCCCACCTCACGAATCGGCTCGCAATGAACGTGCTTACGTCGATCGAGTGTCTCGCCCAGCTTGCTTGATAGCTCATCAGCAATCTCACTGGGTGTAATCGATCCATACAGGCGGCCCTTACTACCCGCTTTCGCCTCAAAGGTGAGTGTCAGGCCATCCAGTTTCTGAGCCAGCGCTTCGGCGTGCTCAGCGAACCGCTCATCCTTACGCGCCTCCACTTCCCGTCGGCGCTCAAATTCCTTCATCGCACCCTGGGTCGCCTGAACGGCCAGTCCCTGCGGAATGAGATAGTTGCGAGCATATCCATCGGCCACCCGCTTTACCTCGCCGATCCGGCCCAGATTGAGTACGTCCTGAGTCAGAATAATCTTCACGTGCGCATGCCTCCAAGAGGGAATCGAAGCCATCATACTCTAGAAGTGGCGAAAACTCAAGCCGAGTCATCGCCAGAAAGGGACACCTCGATCAAACAGGCACCCCACAAAGTAGGGCGGGTGGGATTCGAACCCACACGTCCTCGCGGACAGAGGATTTTAAGTCCCCGGCGTCTGCCGTTTCGCCACCGCCCCGCGGAAAACGCTGCAAATTCGAAACACCACCCCCTCACATTGGTGGTACATTCTCCACATCAATAAGGCGACGGCCGGACTCGAACCGGCGAATAAGGGTTTTGCAGACCCCTGCCTTACCACTTGGCTACGTCGCCCAACATCTGCGATTCTACCATGTTACCACAGTCTTAGCAAGTCCTTTGGAGGGCCCTCAAACTCAGAGGGGCAATGTACGCAGCCTTAATCACCTCGCACAAGCTGGATTCATAGCCGGTCTCCGATGCTTATCACCATTTCCCCCTACACACAGGCGTGCTATAGTGTGACCATTCGGCGTTGATTAGGAGAGCATTCATGTGGGCCGTCAAACTTGCACAGACGAATCTGCTGCCTGATTGGGTCATTCGTGCTGGAGTGCGCGCTGGGTTGGCGAGCAGCGCGCGACAGTACGAGCGGATGAGTGTCGAGGCCCGTGATTCGGACCGGCGTGAACTGATCCGTAAGTTCAGGCACAACCCGATCGCGATCCAGACGGCACGAGCCAACGTTCAGCACTATGAAGTGCCAACACGGTTCTTCGAGCTGGTGTTGGGCAAACGACTGAAGTACAGTTGCTGCTATTGGCCGTCAGACGTCACGGATATCGATCAAGCAGAGGAAGCTATGTTGCGACTGACGTGTGAGCGCGCGGACGTCGTCGACGGTATGAAGATTCTGGACCTGGGATGCGGCTGGGGATCGCTTGCGTTGTGGATTGGAGAGCATTATCCCGCTTGTCAAGTTCTGGCACTCTCCAACTCGCGCACACAGCGAGAGCACATCGAAGCAACGCGCCGACGTGTGGGACTAAACAACGTGCAAGTCGTCACAGCGGATATCGGAGACTACGCGACGGATCAACACTTTGACCGGATCCTCTCAATCGAGATGTTCGAGCATATGAAGAACTATGAGCAACTCATGCTCAAGCTATCAGGCTTCCTCGGACCAGCAGGAAAGGTGTTTGTGCACATCTTCAGCCATCGTGAGCGGGCTTACGAATTTGACAGCCATGATCCGAACGACTGGATGGCCCAGACTTTCTTCGCAGGTGGAACGATGCCGTCAGATGATCTACTTCTACATTTCCAGCGCGACCTGTACGTAGTCGATCACTGGCGAATGGATGGCACGCACTACGCTCGCACACTCCGAGCATGGTTGCGAAACCTGGACCGGCACGAAGAGGAGGTGCGCAGCATCATGGCAGCCGTCTACGGGACAGACCATGAGAACGAATGGCTGGCCAACTGGCGCTTATTCTTTCTTGCGTGTAGCGAGGTGTGGGGCTTCCGCCAAGGTCGTGAATACCTGGTCTCCCACTACCTATTCGAGAAACCCGGAGTATAATCGCCTACGGCAATGCACGGGGTCCCAGGAACCTAGCAGAAAAGATCATCGGCTTGGTTCTTGGGCAGGCCAACAAGCACGACAGGGCGCACGCATTGGAGTGATCGATGAAAACACCTTCCTACCTTGATTGGAGCCGAACGCGACTCCTCCAACATGTCGGACACATCGATCAAGTCGCAGGCGTGAGACTGGTTGAAGCCATGGACGGCCTGGCTCAAGGCAGTCGTGTGGCGCACGTATGGACGGGCACGGGGCTCGATTTTGACGTTATTGCCGATCGGGCGCTCGACGTTGCCAGGTGTAGCTACCGGGGCGTTCCTCTCGCCTGGATGTCCCCAACCGGATACGTGCACCCTGCTTATTACAGCGCACGTGGAGAAGACTGGCTACGCTCCTATCAAGGTGGGTTGTTCACAACCTGCGGCCTGGATCACTTTGGCAGCTCGGTCAGCGTCGGTAGGCACGACTATCCGCTACATGGACGCATTGGCAATCTGCCCGCTCGGCTGGTTGAATGTCGGAGCGGATGGAAGCCCACTCCGGACGGAAGTGAGAAATACTGTATCGAGGTCGAAGGTGAGGTGCGCCAGACACGTGTGTTTGGCGAGCACGTTGTGATGCGGCGGTGTATCACAACGACTCTAGGATCCAACAGGATCCGCATCGATGATACCGTGACCAATGAAGGGTTCGCTCCGCAACGTCACATGATTGCCTATCACTTCAACATCGGCTACCCCTTGGTCAGTGAGGATTCCCGGCTGATTGCTGAGGTCGAGATGACAATACCTCACGACGAGGAATCGGCCCGAGGTCTGAATGCGTGGCATGAGCTTCAGCCACCGACAGCCCACTATACGGAACAGAACTTCTGGCATATGCCCACATCACGTGGCGATGGATCGGTGCAGGTTGAACTGGTGAATCCCGCTCTGGGATTGGGGTTGCGCTGGAGTTATTTGCAGCACGAGTTGCCAGTCTTGCTTCAATGGAAGATGATGGGAGAGGGGCTGTACTTGATGGGGATTGAGCCGTGCAACACAACTGGCGCGACCGGGAATGCAGCTGTAGAACCCGAAGCACTGCTCCACCTGGCTCCACAGGAGAGCTGTCACTATGGCATCGACATTGAGGTGATTGACGACGTGGGATGATTCACTGCGGATGAAAAGTCATCAGCCATCGTCGGAGCATCATGGTCAGGCCATCTCGCCGCGGTGTACCGGTCGGATGACGGCCCTGACAGACTGAACAAGGAGGAATTGGGCGTGAGCGAGATCAGTCGACTGGGAGTAAGGGAGTTACTGGACGAGAAGAGAGCGCTCGAGGCGATGATTGAGCGCATGAGCGTCTCAATGGCGCGCGCTGCGGACTGGCTGATCAGCGAGTTCGCGCCCGCTGGGCCCATTATGCGCGAGCACAACCTCAGCTACTGCCACAAAGTCGTCTGGGGACTGTACGAGGATGGCCGCCTGGATGCTGTCGAGCGTCTACTAGACTGGATCGCGGCCTATGCTACGATGGGGATTGGTCGTTATGGCTTTCCAGAGGAGCCTCCGTTCCATAACGAGATGCAACTACTGTATCGCTTCCTGACGTTTGCCAAGGTAGCCGAGCGCCTTCGCCATCCCGCGTTTGCCAACGATGAGACCCGTGAGGAGGTTCTAACCTATCAGCATGCATGTGGCGGCGTCTTTGGGAACAAGGACCACGCCAAGTACATGGGAACAGTCAATCCACTGACTACATCGTTCTTCACCCAATGGGCCCTGGCAGCAGGATTGATGGAGCCGGCTATTCAAGGTGCAGACTTTCTCGCACAGGTGGTCGATCTCAATACCCAGCACATGACGAGTGATCCGGGCAAGTTCTACTTCAACTACGATCCGAAAGAAGGCGCCCTGGTGACCACGCCGGCGCCCGGTGAGGAGATCAACTGCTTCGTTGACACCATCAAGCCCAAGCAGCATTTCTACTACATCGGCACCGCTATGGCGGCCCTGGCCGATGTGTATGCGGTCAACGGTGAGGCACGCTATCTCGAAGCAGCACTGCGTTTGGCCGAATTCGAGCGTCGGCTGAACCCACAGGGACTGCAATGGCCCTCATACTGCAAGGTCGGGTGGGGCGCTGCCGAGCTCTACGCGGTAACCGAGGACCCGATGCACCGCATCATGGCGGCCAACGTGTCGGATGTGACCTTTATGACTGCACAGACCGGGACTGGTGGGTGGGCGGCTATGTACTACCCGCTGAAGGACCAGGGCGCATGGGAATCCGTCCAATACAATGGCGCAAGCCAGGAGCCAAACGGAGTGCCTGCAGATGGATCATGGGCTCTGCTCGCGGGGCACGAGATCACGGGCGAGTTCATGGGGGAGATGGGACGCACTCTGGCCGTGTTTAAGGCGATGATCGGACTGGTAGAGAATCGCCTGCGCCAACTGATCTTCAGTCAGTAACAAAACGGGAGAGCGCTGACATGGACCCACGCTGCAGGCCCGACGCGTTCCTTCACACCGGGCCTGCAGTTAAGCTCAAGCGCGAGTGCAGGCGCACCTAGCACAGTTGCGGTACGTCGATCTCCCGCCCTTCGCGTGCAGCCCGCACGGCCATCAAAGCTGCCAGGCACGAGCTGGCCCCATCGACCAACGAAATACGTGGCGAGCGGTCTTCCACAATCGCGTCCAGCCAGTCTTCAATCTCCGGAGCAAATGGGTGACCCGACAGCTCTCCAAATGCACTCAAGTGGCTCGCGACGTCAAGCGGTACAAACGATGGGTGAACATCCTCCGGCGATTCGGAGATGGCTTTGGAGTCGCGGTCGACAGTCCCCCGCGTCCCATACAGGCGAACGTTGTAGAAATGCGCCATCTCGCAGCGCGGCGCATATAGGGCTGCCACCTTCGCGATTGTTCGGTCATCAAACCGATACAATGCTACCTGGCAATCATCGTGACGCATTGCCGGAAAGGCCACATGATTTGAATAGGCCGAGACACTCACAACCTCATTGCCAGAAAACCAACGTAGGAGATCGAGCGGATGACTGCCACCGCCCACCATCGGGATTTCCTCCTCAAGATACCAGTTCGTGCCGGTGTGTGGGTCCGTCTGTTCGGCCTGATAGAGGAGGTTATGGATGTAGTCACCTTCCATGTAGTAGATATCGCCTAGTTGCCCAGAGCTGGCGGCCTGATGTATCGCCTCGTATACGGGCATGAAACGCAAGATGTATCCCACCTGGATCTTGAGCTGAGGATCGGCGCTCTTGGCGGCTTCGACCATGGTCAGGATATCCTTTTCGGTGTTGGCCACAGGCTTCTCGATCAAGACATGCTTGCCGGCCTCCAGCGCGGCGAGGAAGGGCTCTTTGTGAAATGCATCGCCCGTGTTGATGCTGACCGCATCCAACTCGGGATCACGACACAGGTCCAGGAAACTATCATAGAGCCTGGTCACACCAAACTCGGAGACGGCTCGCTCCAGCCGGTCCTTCCGCACGTCACACAGGGCAGCGATCTCGGATTTCCCGACCTTCAGGTGTTGGCGTATGTGCTCGCAGCCGTTATGCCCCAAGCCAACAAACCCTACCCTGACTCGCTCCGCCATAGCACCCTCCACTCACCGAGAGCTCGACTATTCCGAGCTCCGCCAGAGCTCGGTGGTCACCAGGCGGCGCATCACCGCGCCGCAGGTAGAACAATGGCATAATCGGATAACGCATCGAGAAGTGGATCAGCGTCCTCCGAGCAGAAGCCCAGGTGCGATCGTCGACGCCACCCTTCAGCGAGCTCAAAGCGGCCCGATATTTGCCCAATCTGTTCACTGAGCGCCCGCATTGAAAGCAGATAGGAATCCATACCCTGGCTCTCATCGAGCCACACCTTCTGGCTCTGATGGCATGTCAGCATGTCCCATTTGGCCTGAAACACACTCGCTATATCCACGCACATCTCGGGATGCACCGGCTGGCGCAAGGCATCCCGGTTTCCGTGAGGCTGAGCGTGATACACCGTCACATCCTGACTGACCCACCTCCGCGGAGGGTCAGTCGGCCAGTTGGGCATCGATCGACAGAACGCCGCGGTCACAGCCAACCTCACAGCGTTCTGATGATCCTCCATGTAGTCGTTAGGCGACTGCAACAAGAGAATCTCTGGCGCGACCTCCCGCATCACAGCACCAACGCGAGCGAGCAAGGACCTATCATAGAAGATCTCGAGGTCATCGACAAGGCTCTCGTGGAAGACAGCCCCAATTGAGGCAGCCGCCGCCCGCGCCTCATCACGGCGAATCCGGATGATCTCCTCACGCGAGTGGTGCATCGTACCACAGCTACCATTGGCGATATTCATGTAGTGGATCTCGTAACCGGCTTGCCCCAACAGGGTCAGAGTGCCCGCCATGACAAACTCGATGTCGTCCGGATGTGCCGCCACAGCAAATGCACGCTTTGTCATCTGGCCCTATTCTCCAGGTTAGTGCATCTCCGCATCACAGGTCCCGATACCAGGACGATAGAAGTTGAACTGCACGTTCGGATGATCCGCCAGCAGGGACATTGGTACAGAGCTATCGGCAATTCCCTTCGAGATCATCAATGTTGTGAGGCGCATGCCGAATGGATTGTCGTGGTTTCCCGCCTGCCAGATGGACACTCTCTCAGATTTCCATGTCTCGGTGGGCCCTACGGTCAGGGCCTGGCTGGGTACATTCTGCACCACCCCGCCACCCGAGGTGCGCGCGTTCTGTATGAGCGTGATTGGATGTAGGTCCACGATGCGTGTGGTAAGCTTCCGATACTCCTCAGGCGAAGGTGGTTCATCCTTGTACGGACCCGCGCGCCGCACCGGGTCGTTGAAGGCCCAGTGCTTAACCTCACCCTGACCGCCCTGTATCACAGCACACCGGACGTGATCCCAGCTCCGGATGAACTCAGTCGCATCGACGGCAGGGAAATGGAGGTTCTCCTCCGGCATTCGCAGTTCGGGACGGATCAGATCGAAGCAAAGAGCCATATCTGCCCGGCGAAAGCTGAGCGGATGGTCAATTGTCACTTCTTTGCCATCGATCACCCACTCATCCATGCCCCAGAAATGCGCATGGCGCAGGTCAACCTCCAGCTCATTCACCAATCGGGCAACCAGTGGAAGCTGCTCTGTAGGTCCAATCGGCCCACAGATACCGACCGGATCAGACTCGGATGCCTGCTTCCACGCGACTATGTACTCGAGGGCTTCTGCCAGGTAGAAGTCCTCAAGTGTATCGTAGAACTTGACGGTGAATCCCGAACGGGAGAGCTGGAGCAGGTCATCCGCAGTCAACCTAGCCGCATCGTCCAGGATCTCCCGATCCAATGTAGTGTAGTCCCACCAGTCTGGCGCTACTTTGCTCAGTGCTCTCATTGCTCCTAGTTACCCCCTATGATATCGTATGCTGTCCTAGAGCTACCCCTATTATCCTATGGTCAGAGTAAAAGGAAAGCGGACTTCCGGAACCACCTACCACGGCTAACCTCAGGAACAGCTCCGCACTCAGGAGGCCTCCATCAGGTTCTGGCGAGCGCGACACACGATCCGAGCGATCTCACTGCGAGCAGTATCCTCCAGCAACGGGGGTGTGTAGCGCGCGATGCAGTCCCGGTAATGCTGATAGGCTGCCTCGCGAATCTTGTGTTCGTGAGAGAACTCGATCGTGGGAAACAAGGGTTCGTCGGAATAGACCTCGGACAGGGCCAACAGGAACTCGATCTGGCCAGCCTGGGATGGGTAGGCAACGGGGTCGGGATGGCGAGCGTGCTCCAATACCATCGCGTAAGCCTCGATCGGCTCCACGCGGGGATCCACTCCATGCATCATGATTGCTTGCCCAACCGTCTGCCCAGGTGCACTGTCCGCGTCCGTCCATTGAAGCGCCGCGAGCATCTTCTCGCGGCGCCCCGGTCGCCGTGTCCGATGTTCGTAGTCGTGGAGGAAGGGTGTGACGGCTATCCATACAGGAGGTTGATCGTCGAGGTAGGGTTCGGTCATATCGTCCGCTGGTACCGCAGCTTGTGCCGCTACTCTCTCTTCAATCAAGGGATCAATCATTGTCCTGGGGAATGTGACCAGACGTGTTCCTCGATCAACGTCGGCCCCTACGTGAGCCGGGCTGTACAGGAACGCAGGTGTGTGGACCTGCAACTGGTCCTAGGCGAACGGTGTACTTGTCCCCCACGTAGTCATCGAACTTTGGCATCCTCATACCCCCCTGTTCATCGCTGATCCACACATCCCTACAGATCACCTGCGGTTGAGGCCCGACACCCGGCTCGTGGACAGGTCGAGCCAACCGTGGCAACGAACCTGTGCAGCCTCACCATTCAAACAGTGGCACATCGACCCATTTGCTGTCATTCATAGCCGATTCGTGCGCACAGATGCCGGGCAGTGTGAAATCCATAGCCCGAACCACGTCAATCGGCGGACGAATGCCTTCCTTCAGCGCGTCGAGGAACTCGCGAACCAAGTAGTACTCAGCGGTACCGTGGCCGCCCTTCAACTGATCCGCCGCAGCGTTGGGGTCGGCGTGGGGGCACGCGATTTCCTCGTAGACTTCCATCGCGCCCTCAATAAACAGCTTGCCCTTGTCGCCCCCCCGGCCACCGGTACGATCAGTCTCAACGAATCCTTTGGCGCCATAGAGGGAGTAGTAGTGCATCGGCGGCTCGCGATAGGCCACGGAACTGCGTAGGATCTTAATCACCGCCCCCCTCTGCGTCTTGAACAGCCCGACTTCCATATTCAGCGCGCCGGGACCGGTGTCCTCAGGCATAATGCTGTAGCCTGAGTGGGCCCCACAGGCTTTGACAACTCGGTCATCCATCAGGTAGAGCAGCGGCCCGAGACTATGCGTGCAGTAGTAGATCGGCGGCCGGTTCGCGCGCCATGACTTTCGCCCTGTCTCGGGATCGATAATCATGTCGTGCAGACCGTGGATGTACTCGGACTCCGCATAGAAGATGTCCCCGATCCTGCCCTGGTCAACCCAGCCTTTCCATTCGCGGATGAAGTGGAAGTAGCAGCAGTTCTCGGCCATCATATAGGTCTGTCCGGTCCGTTTCACTGCTTCCACAATGCGGGCGCAGTCTTCCACAGTCGTTGCGGCCGTGACTTCACTCAGCACATGCCTGCCGCTCTCCAGCGCTGCGATCACCTGGTCAGCATGGTATGGCATAGGGGTTGATATCACCACGATATCGATGGGGGCTTGAAGGAACTCCTCGTAATTCGTGAACAGATTGCGGTCAGGCACATTGAGTGGTGCAGCCAATTCAGACAGGATCTCGGGCCGGAGATCGCATAAAGCCGTGATCTCCGCATCAGGCAGTACCGCGAACTGATTTACAAAACCAGCGCCTCGGTGAACGCCAACCACACCAATCCGAAAATGCTCCATATGTCTCCTCTCTTTCGCGACCCGCGGATAACAATGATACTCACTTGCGGCAGCGTGAAGGTCGCCACACGCTCCGTGTACAAGCTGTGACATAGCCGCGGTCGACTTCCGACCGCAGGACCACCACTCAGCAGAAGCTCCGCATATCGCCTGGGGCCGGCACTAGCCCTATTCACTGGCGCCATCAATGCGCGCTGAATCGGGAAGCTCCTGAGGAGCCGTCATGTAGAAGCGACGTGCATAGCATTGCCGCCTGTCTACGCCCGGCGAGTGGTCACGACTCCTGTGACATCGGAGTAGGAGTCCCGCTGTTGCCGTGGCTAGCGTCGATCTGAACGCTGGTAAGTGTCATACCGAGAAGACCCAGGACAAGCATCCATTTGCCGCCCAACACGTCGCTGAGGAAACCTGCGATCGTACCGGCAATCATTCCAGCGATCTGGCCGCCCGATACCAAAGCGGAGATCGTCACCGTGGCAAACCCCAGACGCTCCTCCAGGTAGATCGGGAAGAACGTGATCTGGGGCATATACACAATGCCGCTCAGCGTCTGCACGAGCAACAGCGGCACGACCGGCCACCACGTCGCTGCGGTCAGACCGTTCCAGCGCGCTCGCACCCTAGCAGTCATAGAAGCCTCCAGTCGAGTGTGCGCACGATCCAGGGTATTCATCGGTCGCAACCTACACCACCGAACACCGACACGGGAGCTATATTATCCTCAGCAGGGTAGTTCTGACAAGCTGTGTGATCCATTGCGAGACCGGTGAAATTTGCACCGATCTTGCTTTGTGATATCCTCCCAGCCAGCCCGAGTTGATAAGACAGCAGACGGATGGAGGTGGATCAATGCAGATCACTCACGTTGAGGTCACTCCCATCAGACTGGAGCTACGCAGACCTTTCCGCACTGCCTATCACACTGAGATCACCCAGGTCGCCGTAGTCTTCGTGCGGATTGAGACGCGCGACCAGAAGAGCGCCTGGGGTTGTGCCGCTTTTGACAGCGCGATCACAGGTGAAACGCTGGAATCTGTGGTCACCGCCTGCCAATCTTGCGCCGACAGATCGCTGGACCTGAATCCACTCAATATTGAGTACGCACTGAGCGAATTGGCGCCGCTGACAAGCGCCACGCCGTCGGCTCTGTGCGCCTTCGATCTGGCCTTTCATGACCTCCTCGGCCTGGCAGCCGGGATGCCGCTCTACCGGCTGTTGGGTGGCTACCGACACCGGTTGCAGACGTCAGTCACTGTCGGAATCAGCCCCGTCGCGGACTCAGTCGCCGATGCCCGTGAGCGAGCCCGGCAGGGATTTGGCATTCTGAAGATCAAAGGAGGGATCGATCCAGAGGAAGATGTGCGCCGTGTCCACGCGATTCACGAGGCGCTGCCCCACCATGTCTTGCGTCTGGATGCCGACCAGGGCTACACGGTCGAGCAAGCACTGGATGTGGCGCGGGCACTCGACGAGGCCATCGAGATGCTGGAGCAACCAACTTCAGCCGGTAACCTGGATGCGCTAGGGCAAGTCACACGTCACAGTCCAGTCCCCATCCTGGCTGACGAGAGTGTTGTCGGGCCAGCATCCGCGTTCGAGATCGCGTCCAGGCGTGCTGCCGATGGCCTGAGTGTCAAACTGGCAACCTGTGGCGGAATTCGATGCGCCCACCAAGTCGATACGATCGCCCGGGTTGCCAGGATGGCCACGATGATCAGTTGTGTTCACGAACCCGCGTTACTGGCGGCAGCCGGCCTGAACTTCGCCTTAAGCAGTCCGAACGTGCGCTACGGAGACCTGGATGGACACCTGGATCTGGTGAGCGATCCCACACTGGCAGGCTTCCTACTACAGGATGGATGGTTGATCGTGACCGATGTACCAGGTCTCGGCTGCACTGTGGAACTGTGATCAGCAAGCACAAGGGCGAGGATCAGAATGCCCCAAGCTGACACTGTCCCATCCGGACACCCAGCGTCTCAACGGCGCCAGCCACATCAAGTCGAGACATTCCGAAGCGGGTAGCTATCGACCAGGCTACCGCACAGGGCAGCCGCCCCAGAATCAGGCCGTCCCGTATCGCCTGCTCAAGCTCAGGCGCCACCGCCGAGGCCGGAACGACAATGCGCTTCGGGTCTCCATAGCCAAACAAGCCGAGCTGACACCGTGCGAGACGGAGGTCTAGAGCATCGACCGCAGCACCGACAACACCAGGGGAGACTCCCAACTCCTCAGCTAGCTCGAACGCCACGACACAATAGACCTGACCTTGATCCGCACGTGCCGCGGCAGCATCCAGAATGTGCTGAGACACCTTCTTGCTCATTTGATCCTCCCATCAGGATGGCGCCCCGTATCGACCTCCATCATCCAACCGGGTGATCGGTCGCATCGCCAACCACCCGTTGGTACAGCGTGTCCAATTCCTCTTCGGAATAGAAGTAGATCACGACTCGACCACCAGCGCCACTGCGTTTGACATCAACCCGGGTGCTGAGCGTTTCGCGGAAGATGGCTTCCAGTGCACGGTTCGAGGCCTCGTCCTCCGCACGGTGCCGAGGCTTCGGTCGCTGCCCTTGAATACGCCGGATGAGCGCCTCCGTCTGCCGAACATTCAGCCCTTGCTTCACGACGGTCGCCAATGCGGCTTCCTGAGCCTCATCGTGCTCCAACCCCAATATTGCCCGTGCGTGGCCCTCACTGATTCGATCCGTGAGCAACGCTTCCTGCACGGCGGGCGCCGCTTTGAGCAAGCGAAGGACGTTGGAGACCGCGACCCGGCTCTTGCCGACGCGCCGGGCGACCTGATCCTGGGTCAAACCAAACTCCTCGGTCAACTGCCGGTAGGCGAAGGCTTCCTCCAGTGCATTTAGATCAGCGCGCTGAACATTCTCGACGAGGGCCAGTTCGAGCATCTCGATCGGCGCCACATCCTTGACCAAGGCAGGCACAGTCGACAGCTCGGCGAGCCGGGCCGCCCGCCACCGGCGTTCGCCCGCGATCAACTGGTAGCTCGATCCAAGGCGGGTGACAATCAACGGCTGAATGATACCATGCTCCTGAATGGAAGCAGCCAGCTCGACCAGGTCTTGGTCCCGAAACGCCGAGCGGGGTTGATGTGGATTGGGGACGATATCATCAACCTCGATCTGCACGACTCCTAGCGATGCAGACGTATCCTCGTCGCCCACAGGAATCAACGCGTCCAATCCTCTGCCCAATCTGCTCTTACTTGGTGACATAACCTACCCCGGTACCTCTCCTACGCCAGATCCAGGTTTCAGACGTCCGTCACCCAACAGTAATTCCCGCGCGAACGCCGCATAGGCTAACCCACCAGCAGAGCGAGGCGCGTACGAGACAATGGGCTCAGCGAAACTGGGCGCCTCACTCAGGCGAACGCTACGGGGGATGATCGAATTGAATACCTGGCCAGGGAAGTGAACACGGACTTCCTCAACAACCTGCCGCGCCAGCGAGGTGCGCGCGTCAAACATTGTCATCAACATGCCGCGGATGGTAAGATCAGGATTGAGAGCCCGGCGGACCAACTCGATCGCACGACACAACTGCGAGAGTCCTTCGAGAGCCAAATACTCACACTGCACCGGCACGATGACACCCTGTGTAGCGGTCAATCCGTTAACGGTCAGAATGCCCAAACTGGGCGGACAGTCAATGATCACGTAACTATATTCGTGAGTCAATGCCGCCAACGCGTTGCGCAGACGATACTCGCGCTCGGGAAGGTTGATCAACTCAACGGTAGCGCCGGCCAGAGCTGGAGAAGCGGGGATCACATCGAGCCGGGCCCGACTCGTGGATCTGACGGTCCTGTAGAGTGGCACCTCACGGACAAGAACATCGTATGTGGAGAGGGCAACCCGTCGCTTGTCGATTCCCAGCGATGAAGTTGCATTACCCTGCGGGTCGACATCGATGAGCAGGACCCGCTCGTTCCATTCTGCGAGATAGGCCCCCAGGCTAACCGCAGTGGTTGTCTTACCGACTCCACCCTTCTGGTTTGCCAGGGCATAGATGATCGGCATCTATCCCTCCCCGCACAGCAACCCCTGACGACAGCGTGCAATCTCGTCTGGCATGGGAACGCCCGACAGCCCTGGACGAGTCACAGAACAAGCAGCCACGCAGTTGGCGAAGCGAGCCGCATCCCAGGGATCACTCCCGCCTTGCAGCGCGACAAAGAAGGAAGCAGCGAAGATGTCCCCCGCGCCAGTTGGATCCACCTGGTGCACAGACTCCGCCTCGAAATGGCGCGCGCGTCCATCCTGATACACTGTACATCCCACTACGCCGTGGGTCACAACCAATAGCCGCGTCTGGGCAGCGTACCTGGCAATCAGGTCGTAATCACCGCGCACGTCCTCATCGCTCAACACGACGGCATCAGCGCGAGCCAACCAGCTTTCGGCATGTTGCCACTCACCATACCCGATGTGTCCAGTCTCATCCCAACGACGCATCCACCCCTGTGGTGTGACCCCCAGGAAAGCATCTGGGAAGGCCTGGCTTAAGGTCACCGAACACTCACGAGCAATCGGGCCTATGTGAACAATACTCGCCTGCCAATCATCCGGCAGGGCATCCGGCGTGAGGACGTCAGCAACACTATGCACGATCTGCCGACGCTCCTCCGGCAGGTAGATGTTCTCAAATGTGGTCGTCGCCTGAGAGGGCACACGCACCACGCGAATGCCCTCGAAGACTCCGTCTAGATCCAAATCCAGGGAGGCACTGGTAATCACTCCGACGCGACATCCCAGCGCGACAGCAGTCCGAGATGAGTAGGAGACCGTTCCGCCAATGGCGTACGAATCATCCATCAGATCACGAGCTACGTGACCTACTACCAGGTAGTCGAACTCAATAGGCAATGCGATGAATCTCCCACCAGACACACAGAAATCGGACCCGAAGACGTGAGACAACTCCGTAAAGAGAAGCCCCAAGGCACGTCAACGTCGCGCTTAGGGCTTTCCGTTCCCACTACTCACCCTCCCTGGGCGAATGCAAACTCACCACACCAACAGTACTCTGCTCCCAACGACAGTCCCAACCTCAACGCACCGGAATGATCGTGACTTTGCGGCGATCACCTTCGCCCACGCTCTCTGTGGTCACACGGGGATCAGCACGCAGGGTGAGGTGCACGATACGCCGCTCCTGGGGAGGCATAGGCTCCAGCACAACCGTACGAGCGGTCTCTACAGCCTGATCCGCCAAGCGCTGCGCCAACCGCCGTAACGCCAGCTCCCGCTTCTGCTTGAAGCTGTCTACGTCAACAACAAGATGTACGTGATCCGAGACTTCACGCCCGACAATCAGCCGAGTGATCCGCTGCAGGGCCGCCAGCGTCTCACCTCGATGGCCAATCAAGCTCTCGACGCCGGAGCCTGTTACATTGAGCACAAGCGGGGGATCGCTCTCACCCGGCGCCGGCTTAGCCCGATACACGTCTACTTGTGCATCACTCAGGCCCATCAACAACAGAAGCTCCATCAGCGTCTCACGCCCCAGTTCGGCCTCCCTGTCCACGTCCTCCTCGGACAACTCGGGCTCCTCATCCGCCAACTCGTCGTTGACATCCAACGCCACTGGCGCCTCTTCAAGCGGCCTGGAGTCGTCCACCGCAGGTAGACGGGTCAACCTGACTTTGGCATCGCGTGCACCGAGGCCAAACACACCACGAGCCCCCTCATCGAGAACCTCAACCTCGACCGAGTCACGGTCGACGCCCAGTTCGGCCAGCCCAGCACTCACGGCTGCCTCCACATCGGGACCACTCGATTCTACCGTCCTCACCGAATCCATGATGAATAGCTCCCCCTAATGGGCGAAGTTCCTATCGGAATGTCAGGACTTCGCTTCACTCGCAGCTGGTTTCTGCCCCGAACCAGCTACGCTGCGGGTACCAGGAAACAAGTAGTACTGTCCTATGCGAATCAGGTTGGAGACAATGAAGTAGATCGAGAGACCGGTCGCCCACTGCAGGGTGAAGAACATGAACATCAGCGGCATCATGATCTGCATCTGCTGACTCATCATAGCCGCCTGAGACTGCTCACCGGCAGATGGTGTAGGCGGTGTCAGAAGCTTCTGCTGCAACCACGACGTAACGAACACCAGGACAGGTAACGCATACGACCACCACTGCGGCATACCTGGCGGTTGGCCGAGATCCATTCCCAGGAAATTGCTCTGCAGCGGCAGAAGCCCTTCGATACCAGGCAACCACTTATAGATATGACCCGAGAACTGGAACACATCGAGAGGCGTCGTTGGAATAATGTAAACGATCGCCCGGTACAGACCGAACCAAATCGGCATCTGCACCAGAAGCGGCAAACATCCACCCATTGGGTTGACGCCCTTCTCCTTGTACAACTTCATCTGCTCTTGGGCTAGTCGTTCCTTGTCTTTGGCATACTTCTTCTGCAGCTTCTCCATCTCAGGCTGCAGGTCCTGCATCCTACGTGCAGACTTCTGCTGCCCCATAGTCAGCGGCAACAACGCCAAGTTGATCAGGATAGTCAACACGGTAATCGCCACGACTGTGCTGTGCCCCAACAGATAGTATAGCAACAGCATCAGATTGGCGAGAGGATAGGCGATGAAATCAAACACTACTGCCCCTCCTATTCACTTGCTTGCTCTTCCTGGGGGGGATATACCCAGATCTCACGCCCGTTTTCCACGTGGAGTGCTCGGATACGATGCTTCCCAAGAATGATGGTCTCATAGACGACCGAACCGCTGACAACCGGGGCCGATAGCACCTGGCCCTCGGCTTCGCTGACCCAGAGTACGAATCCATCATCCGTGTCGAGCGCGTAGAGGCTTCCCTTCTGCCCACCTACAAACACCAGGCGTCCATCCTCGGATACAGCCGGCGCCGCGCGAACCTGTTCGCCAAGCGATTGTCTCCAGATCTCATCCCCCGTGCGAGCATCCAGGGCATACACGGTCCCACTGACATCGGCGGTATACAGCGTCTCGTTGTGGATTGCAGCACCACCCCAGAACCAGTTCTCACCAGTGATGAACCAGATCACATCACCGGTCTCAGCGTCCAGGGCGTAGAATCTGTCGTTGAACGCCCCAACGTATAGCTTCCCATTCCACAGTGTGGGCCGACCGGCGAATGCGCCACCCGCATCGAAATCCCAGATCACACGACCGTCTGCCAGGTTCAGGGCATACATATGCCGATCCATGGAGCCGATGTAGACGGCGCCCGATGAGATCACGGGCGACGACCAAACGCGATGGCCGGTCTCAAACTTCCACTTCAGACTGCCATTCTCAACATCGAGTGCATAGACAGAACCGTCACTGTTGCCGACCACGAAGACACCGTCGCTCAGGGCCCCGCCCTCGACATAGGCGCCACCTGCCCCGCGGAAACTCCACAGCTCCCGCCCGGTCTCCGGATCGAGCGCCCAGACAACGTTCGAGGGCTGGCTAAAGAACCCTGTAGCCGGCACCTGCGACGATACAACGACGTACTGGTCTGTAACTACCGGGGTTGCGTAGAACAGGCCCCGATTGTCATTCCGGGTATCGGTCGGAAACGCCCATATGGGATCGGCGTCATCGGCCCGCAGCACCTGCACTTGAAGCAGATCAGCCGCATAGAGCCTGTCGCCATCGATGGTGACGCCAGTCCAACTAGTCGCCCGAGCGCTAGCACCGGCGCACCCACTGAGTGCGAGCGCCAGTACCAGCAGCGCAAACAGAACCCACGAGCGCCGCTTCAGAACTCGTCTCAACTATTTATCCTCCTGCAGATCAGGGACAGGGTCGTAGCCGCCTGGATTGAGCGGGTGACAACGGGCTAGCCGTTTGACGGCGAGCCAACATCCACGCCAGACGCCATACCGTGCTATTGCATCGTAGCTGTACTGGGAACACGAGGGGTAGAAACGGCACGCAGGCGGAAGCACACGGGATAGAGTACGCTGATAGAGACGAATCAACAGCATAAGACCCGTTCTCATCATACTCTGTCCAGTTGAGCTTACCAGCACGCCATACCTCATCAGCAACCGTCTTTCAGCAACCGCGATTCAGACAATCCCGGCTGCATCCAGAACTGAAACCTCTGAACCCATCAGCTGAGCCTCCTGGAGCAGGTATTCCAGCGCCTGCTCGACTCGGGGTTCCTTAGCACCGCGAATGCCAGCACGAGCCACCAACATCAGATCGTAACCTGAGATGATGTGTGGATATAGCTGACGCGCAGCCTCGCGCATCAGCCTACGCGCCCGATTGCGCACCACTGCCCCACCAATCCGGCGGCTCGCAGTAACACCAACGCGACTGAGCTCCAGACCGTTGGGGCGAGCCACTAACACCATCAAGGGATGCTTCCAGGAATCTCCCTCCCCAAACACCAGCCGGATATCGCTGGCACGCCGCAACCGAGCACGAGGCTCCATCTCTAGTCACGACGACGCGGTCGCTGAGAGCTCTCCTTCCAGTTCCACTTCTTGGCCCAATCCCGCTGTACACTCAGCTTCCGGCGCCCTTTCTGTCGGCGTGCTTTGAGCACCCGACGACCTGTGCTAGTCGCCATTCGCTCACGGAAGCCATGAGTGCGCATTCGCTTTCTCTTCTTCGGTTGATACGTCCGCTTTGGCATTCATCCTCCTAGAACACGATCCACCGCGGCATCAGAGCCGGGCGGCCAAATGCAGCATAGCCGATGCATTATACACTAACTGACCCAAGCGGTCAAATCATGGTGTAGGTCCGCGCCAGAGATACCCCAGCGACTCCACGATTGCAACGATCATTGGGGCCATGACGACCGCAGGCAATAGGTTGCCTGCGCGTACACGCTTGATCTCCAGCAAGCCCAATCCCAGGGCCACCATCAGGACGCCGCCTGTGGCTGTCATCTCAGCCGTCATCGGATCAGTCAGAACAGCGCTCGCCCAACCAGCGCCGAGCGTCAGAGCGCCCTGGTAGACCAAGACGGTCAGCGCAGACAGGATCACGCCGGGTCCCATAGTCGATGCGAAGGCCAACCCAGCGAATCCATCCAGAACCGATTTGACTGTCAGCAATGTGTAGTCTCCCGTCAGTCCATCCTGGATCGATCCGAGGATTGTCATCGGCCCGACACAGAAGAGCAGACTCGCCGTCAGAAACGCCTGACTGAAGGCCGACGATCGATCTGAAGCATTCGGTTCTTGAGATGACGCACCCCGCACAGTTCTTGACTGAACCCAACTCCCAAGCTGTTCCAGCCGCCGCTCGATCTGCAGCCACTCACCGAAGACTCCACCCATCAGCAGACTGCCCAGGACAATCAGTATGCTGCCCGTTTCCAGCGACAACTGGATTCCGATGACCATCGTGAGCAGCCCAAGTCCGTGCATGATCGTCTCCCGCATACGCTCGGGCAGTCTCGAACCCAGGAGGAGCCCGAGAGCCCCCCCCAGGATCACCGTACCCACATTCATAAGCGTTCCCAAGCCAACCATCTATATCCTCCGCTACCGATGTAAACTGATAAAAACGGGTGAGGGTGATCGTTCGCCCTCACGATCACCCGGTCATATGCGTGGCGGGGCATCACTGTTACCGGGCTGACGGGCAAGGACAGATCTTCAGCCAGAAGTTGGGCAGCACAGTGTTGGCTCCCGGATGCACCAGCAGAGAGCTACAGCACCGATTGCATCCGAATCGTATGAGCCATCTGATATGCCCGCTCCGGCGCGTCGCCGACATGAGCGGCTGGGTCGAGCAACTGACGGACACGGTGCTCCGGTAGATAGCTCAACACAACCTCATCGGTCGCCAGTAGATCGATCAGGGGGTTCGATACACCAGCAGATATGGCCTGCCAGGCGGTTAACGCATGTTGACGAAATTGCTCATGCATCGCCTGACGATCCGCTCCAGCGCGCACGATCTCCATCAGCAGCACCTCCGTCGCCGCAAAGGCGCCGTAAGTCGCCAAGTTGCGGGCAATCGCGCCCGTGTTGATCGTGAGACCGCGCAGGATCCGGTGCGCCTTATGCAACAACTCATCGCTGGCGAGAAATGCGTCAGGTAGAATCACACGACGGTTCGCCGAGTCATCCAAGGTGCGTTCCAGCAAGCTGTGCGCCGCGTTGTCCCAGGCAACACGTTCCTGCGCGACGACATAACGTGCCAGGCTGTCGATATTCTCCGCCTGAATGGGATTTCTCTTGAACGGCATAGCCGACGAGCCCACCTGGTGTGCACCGAACGGTTCACTCCACTCACCGATCGGCGGGGATTGCAGGAGTCGCAGATCAAAAGCAAAGCGGTAAAGAGAGGCCGCCAAGCCAGCCAGCGCAGACAGAACACGGTAGTCCTGTTTGCGGGGGTAGACCTGGGTAGCAACGGTGAACGCCTGAAGCCCCAGCTCCTGCATCACATACATTTCGAGCTCATCAGGCGCCATCCCAGTCCCCGCGAGAACCTGCACGTAGGAGGCGGCCGTACCGACGGCGCCCTTGATACCCTTGCCCCGCAGGCATGCCCTGACCCGGCGCAGCTCGTGAAAGTCCTCCAGCAGATCCTGGCCGTAGGATGCCAGGCGGTAGCCAACGGTTGTGGGCTCCGCTGGCTGAATATGGGTGAAACCCATGCACATATGATCAGCATGGCGCTCGATCAGTGACGCCAGATCGCCGAGCAGTGCAGCCAGACGAGCGATCAACACATCCAGCGCATCGCGGATGCGAAGCACATCCACGTTATCCTGAATATCGGCGCTCGTAGCGCCCAGGTGAAGCACCGCGCCGCCAATAGGGCACTGTTCGGCGAAACTCCGGAGCTGGGCCATCAGATCGTGATGGATGTCGGCCTCGATCTCGGCGGCCCGAGCCAGATCTACGTCCTCCATATGGGCCCGAAGATCATCCAGCTGCTCGGTCGTTACCAAGCCCGCCTTGTGTTGAGCGGCGGCCAGCGCAACCCAGACGCGGCGACAGAGCCGCCATTTGTGCAAGTCACTCCAGATCACCCGCATTTCCTGTGAACCATAGCGCCACGTGAACGGAGAAATGTATGTATCATGTGTGAAGCTATACTCGGATCCCATCGTCCCACCCGTTATATTGTTATAGTTGGAGCGCTATGCAGCTCGCTCTCCTACAAGAAGAAACAGCAGGTCATTCACATTGGTGCCGGTCGGGCCTGTGCGAATCAGGTCGCCCAGCGTATCGAAGAAGGTGTAGCTGTCGTTAGAGTCCAACGCTGCCAATGGATCCAGTCCCAGCGTCCGCGCCTGGGCGACCGTCTCTCCAGTTGCAATGGCTCCGGCAGCATCAGTCGGCCCATCGGTGCCATCCGTAGCCAACGCCATAAGCAGCACCTCCGGCCACCCATCCAGAGCCAATGCCGCCGCGAGAGCCAGTTCCTGGTTGCGACCACCCCGTCCCTTCCCCCGTACAGTGACTGTCGTCTCGCCGCCCCAGATCAGGCAAGCCGGCGGTGAGATCGGATCACCATGGACTCTGACACCCTTGGCCAGTCCAGCCGCCACTCTAGCGACCTCGCGCGCCTCTCCCTCAACATACGTGCTCAGAAGGAGGGTGTTGTAGCCGAGCTGGTGCGCTTCCGCGGCCGCCGCAGCGGCCGCCAGGCGATTGGAGCCAATCAAGACGTGATGCACCCGTTCGAAGACTTCATCGCCAGGTTTGGGCGTTTCCACGAAGTCCCAGGCTCTTTGCACCGACCGCTCATTCGCCCCGTGATCAAACACCCCAGACCCCCGATCCAGTCCGTACCGCGCAAGAATCGCTCGCGCGTCCTCCACCGTGGTTGGATCGGGGACGGTGGGGCCAGATGCGATCACCTCAAGCGGGTCGCCAACGACATCGGAGAGGATGAGGGTCAACACAGTTGCTGGATGAGCCAGGCGAGCCAGATTGCCCCCTTTGATCTGTGACCAGTGCTTACGAACAGTGTTCATCTCATTGATGGTCGCTCCCGAGCGGAGCAGGCCATCGGTGAGTTGTTGGAGTTCGTCCAGACTGAGGCCGGAAACCGGCAGGGTCAACAGTGCTGACCCACCGCCTGAGACAAGGCATATGACAAGGTCCCGCTCCGTGGCGCCACGAGCAAGGTCGGCCACGGCCTGGGCGCCACGAACCGAGTTCTCGTCGGGGACGGGATGCCCCGCCTCGAAGAGATCGATATGGTGACTATACTGATCATCCATCGTCTGCCCATGACCATACTTGGTCACGACAACCCCGCAGGTCAAACTATCCCCAAGATGCTCGGCCGTAGCGAGAGTCATCGGGACAGCCGCCTTTCCTGCAGCGACAATGAACACCCGATCATAGTCTGGGAGGACAAAACTCAGCCCGTCGACGATGAGACGATCATGCTCGCGAGAGACATGTCGCCGCACCCCCAGCACAGGATCCACCGCAGCCAGCGCTGTGTGCTGGATGGCGTCGACATCCCTCCTCAGTGACTCTATGGACACTTCACATCACCTCCAAGACTTACTGCTGCCGGCAGGCCCACGCTGCCGACTCAGAGATCACCTCGTAAGAGTCTCAACAGCAATACCGGCGGCTTCCTCCGGTGTCGCGCGGCCACTCAGGAATGCCACGACACCTTCCTGCATAGCAATCCCGGCGAGACTTGTGACTTCATTCTGGGGTAGCGGCCTGGCGTTCTCGAGAATAGCGAACATCATCGCACGCTCTGCACTAGACACATCCCACAACTGCAGCGCCCCTCGCGTGCCTGGCAAGTAACCGCTGGCGCGACTCCACTCCGCGTTGTGGTCATGCGCCATCAACCAATCCAGCAGCAGTACGGCCAGTCGCTGGCGCGAGGGACTGGCGGAAACCATCGAGATCGTCCAGCCCCGTACGATGCTCACTGGTGTCCGATCCTGTGTGGGGACGGGCGCGAAGGCCATCGTCTCATCGGCTTCTCGCCAATAGCGCGTGGCGGGAACCACCGCCAAGCCCCCTACGCCTTCCTTGAAGAGCTCCCAGGCCTGGCCTTCAGCAGACAGGTCGAGTACCAGCGCGGGTGAGATCACTCCGGTATCAACACACTCGCTGTAGAACTTCATTACTCTGAGCATCACGGCCCGGTCGATCTGCGGTTTGCCCTCCGCATCGGCCAACTGTCCGCCCGCCCCGAGATACTGGATCAGAGTAGCGTCATTGACTCGTCTATCCACACCAGCCGCGGGGAAAACAAACTGCGATGGAGCCGAGATGACCTGAGTCCAGGAGATCATGTTGAACGCCCCGATAGCTGGCTCATCGACAGGGGAATCGAAGAGCGAGGTTCGATATGCCAGATACTGGGTATCGACTCCAAGTACCAGGCCCATAGTCCGGGTCTGTACCTGCCCCATCGCGATGGCAAAGGGGAATCGATCCATGGCAGCCGCTGGCGACAGCAGATCATCCAACGGCTGCACGAGATCCGAACCGCTTGCCGCCGCCAGATCGGCGGCGTCCAGCACAACCAGATCGGGCAGGACAGAGGGAGCAGCCAATCTGGCAGTGCGCAGAAAATCGAGCAGCCCTCCCCGTCCATGAGTCTTCCTAACGATCACCTCCACCTGGAGGTCGGGGTACGCCCGGCTGAAATCCGCGAGCTGTTGCGCAAGCACGACACTTCCCGGTCTTCCGCCGTATGGGTTCAGCTCCTCGGGCAACCATAGTCTCAGCGTGACGATCATCGGCTGCGGTTCCGCGGTCGCTGTAGGTGTAACGGGGGGCGTCGGCCGGATCGCAGAACTTCCGGTCGGAGACGCAGTCGCTGGCACGTCAATCGTACCGGTACAGCCGATAAGCATCAGAACAGCCAAAAGGCTCAACAGATTCCTGGGACGCATACCACCTCCCTGCAATGCAGACTGTGTCATTATAGCACAAGTCACCAATCGGAGGGGGTTGAGAACCCATCGTTCGGCGGGGTGCATTTCAGTTTGGGGGCGAGTTCTGGCATAATGGGTGCAAACTGAGAGAGGAGATACGCCATGAAGCGGAGGCGGGACGAGTTAAGGGCAGCGTTGTTGGCAGATGCAGAGGAGGTGATCG
>JAAZAN010000073.1 GCA_012514315.1 Chloroflexota bacterium | reverse complement strand
TGTACACCCCGCCGGACCGGCCCTTCTTCTGCATCGAGAACCAGTCCTCGTCCACCGACGCGCACAACCTCTATTCCCAGGGGCTGGAGAAGGAGGCCCACCTGACGGTGCTCCCGCCCGGCGCCTCGCTGTCGGCGTGGATCGAGATGGCTGTGAGCGATCTGTAGCGAGCGGGTGAGGCTGCTGATCAATGCCGCCCAGAAGAGGGATGCTCAACTTGGTAGACGACTTGCCGTAACTACAGATAGCGACTAGAATCCTGACGCTTGGTGCCCTACAGCTGGGTGCAGGCAAGGAGAGAAGAAATGGCTGAGCAGCAAGCTGACGGAGAGCGTATGCCAGTTCCGCTCGAGTTCTGCGTCCCAGGCGAGTTGGTGAGCCGATATGCTACCAACTTTGTTGTGCAACACACCGAGAATGAGTTTATCCTCTCCTTCTTTGAGGCGGAGGCGCCCATCCTCCTTGGCACACCCGAGGAGAACCTTGCCACGCTCCAAAGCATCGGTTCGGTCAAGGCTCGCTGTGTAGCTCGGATCATCGTGTCGCCGAGCCGGATGCCCGAGCTGATCCGTATCATGGGCGAGAACTATGACCGCTACCAGAGCAGGCAGGTAGGTGGCAATGGCTAGCGCAGAGTTGGCCCACTGTGCGACGTCATCACTCCGTGAGTTCCACATGCCGTGGACACTCGCGGATGCTGTGTTCAGCGAATGGAGAGCACGATCAGGTGGCTTCGTGCAGGCGCGACACGCCAAAGCAGAGTGCTCAGGTTCTGGATCGATGAGTGTGGACGAATTGTCCCTGATCTTGGCTGGCGAGGTACAGGATGGTTGGCGCCTGGTGTCCCCGTTGTCAGTGACGATTGGTCCAGACGACGATGGATGGTTCGTGGCCGACACCGATCGATACGCCGTTCACGGTACTGGTGAGAGCGCTAGAGAAGCGTTGCTCGACCTGTTGGGCTGCCTCATCGAGTACTACGAACTCGTGGAGGAGTCGGCCAAGGCGGGCGACCCGTATGATCAGAGCGAGCTGAGTCGGCTTCGGGAGACCCTACAACCTACAACCTGAAGGCATGGGGCATGAGCATCACCGTGCGGGAGTATGCGAACATGCTGTGTCGCAAGTTCCACTTTGAGGAGACCCGCCGGACAGGGCATACCTTCTTTGTGTTGCGCATCGAGGGACTGCCCCCAGTTCGCACCATGGCTTCCCATAACCGCAAGCAGGACATCGGCAGACAGCTGGAGAGCAAACTCGCGCGGGAGCTGCGCGTGTCGACGGCATTCTTCAGGGACATGTTCTCCTGCACCAAAAGCTGCAGAGACTACTGCGATTGGCTGCGCGAACGGCACGCCAATGGCATGGACAACGCGTAACCTTCGTGTCTTCTCGCCTCGATAGAGTGATCAGGGGAACGTAAAGGCGAGCCCAGTGCTTTTTCTCAGCGTCAGAAGGCACTCGGCTCGCCTTAGTCATGGTTCACGAGTTGGTTCACTACTACGCGCCTATCTCTTCCCCCAGCATCGCCAGTAGGGGCGAGTCCTCGATGGTCAGGGGGAGTTCCACGCGGCAGCGGCTGCGGCTCGACTCGTACGTGGCAAAGATGAGTTCCGTCGCGCGCAGCGCCCGCCGGGCCGACAGCTCTGGCTCGCGCCCCGTCTTGAGAGCATCGATCACGTCCAGGATGGCGC
>JAAZAN010000072.1 GCA_012514315.1 Chloroflexota bacterium | reverse complement strand
CGGGCACCGCCGAGGTGGCGGCAGCCAAGCCCCACGCGTGGTTTGCTGGTTTTGCGCCTGCCTCGGATCCCCGCGTGCTGGTGGTGGCCGTGGTGGAGAACGGCGGCACCGGGGGCAGTGTAGCCGCCCCTATTGTCCGGCAGGTGATTGCCGCTGCGCTTGGTCTCTAGCGGCTGGGGCTTCGTTTTCAGCAGCCTCTTAGCGCAGAGTTTGTACTGTAGTTGTAGTATTGCCCCGGCATACGCAAGCGGAGCCGGTTATGGAAGCAGAGGGTGGAACAGGTTTGATAGGACGCGTATTCGATGACCGGTACGAGGTCATCCGCACACTAGGCGCGGGGGGCATGGCCGAAGTCTATCTGGCCGAAGACCGCGTACTCGGACGCCAGGTAGCTCTCAAGGTGCTCTCCAGCCGGTTCACACACGATGAACAGTTTATTGAGCGCTTTCGTCGCGAAGCGAGCAGTGCTGCCGGCCTCAACCATCCCAACATCGTGCAAATCTACGATCGCGGTGAGGCTGAAGGAACCTACTACATTGCCATGGAGTACCTTGATGGTCGCTCTCTCAAGGAGATCATCGTCAAGTACGCGCCTCTGAGTCCCGACCTCATTGCCTCGGTGGCCGTACAGATTGTGGAGGCGCTGCGCTTCGCGCATCGCCGCGACATCATCCACCGCGACATCAAGCCGCAGAACATGATCGTGGATAGCGAAGGCCGGGTGAAAGTGACCGACTTTGGCATTGCCCGGGCGGGCAGCGCTTCCACCATGACTGAAGCTGGATCTATCCTGGGCACGGCACACTACCTGTCGCCCGAACAGGCTCAGGGACTACCGGTGGAAGCGGCGTCCGATCTGTACTCCTTGGGCGTGGTGATGTATGAGATGGCCACCGGAAAGCTGCCCTTTGAGGGCGACAACCCGGTTGGCATCGCTATGCAGCATGTGCACGATTATCCGGCGAGTCCGCGGAGCTTAGTGCCCGATCTGCCCGAGAATCTTGAAGCAGTCATCCTGCATGCTTTGGGCAAAACTCCGGCCACTCGCTACCTCACTGCTCAGCAGTTTCTCGAGGATCTGCGCAAGGTTCAGCAGGGCGAGAGTGTTGATGTGCCCAGTGTGAATGTGGAGGCGCCCACGCGGGTGATGACGCCGAGCGCAGCTGCGGCTGGGCCTGGGGCTGGGGATGGGGACTCCACCGTGGTTATGGGCGCGGCGCCGATGAGCGCGGCCACCCAGGTCCGACGGCCTGAACCGGAAGCGTTACCACCCTATTCTAAGTCGGCTGGGCACTATGACGAGCCTCCGAGCCGGCGCAGTATCTGGCTGTGGGTGCTGGTGGCAGTTCTTATTCTTGCGCTGGCTGGTGGCGCCTACGCTGTTATCTCCAGTTGGAATCGTGGAGCGGCGGATCTTATTCCGGTGCCGCGCGTCGTGGGCTTGACCCAAGCGGAAGCTACCCAGATGGTTGAGGCCCAGGGATTTGAGATCAAGCTGGAAGGAGAACAGCCCTCCGCCGATATCGAACAGGGCAAGGTGGCTCGCCAGGCGCCGGATGATGGCACGAAGCAGGCCAAGGGATCCACAATCAGCATCTGGATTTCGTCGGGTGCTGGCACGGTAGAGGTGCCGAATGTAATCGGAAAGAGCCAGGTGGATGCGGCTGCGACATTGGCTGCGTTGGGCTTCAAGGTGGTGCCCACTGAAGAACCCGGCAGCGATAGTGCTGTGGGCACAGTTCTGCGTCAGAGTCCGCAACCAGGCGAAAAACTGCGAGTTGGGTCGAGTGTGACCATCGTTATCGCGGGGCAGATTACCTCGGTACCCGTTCCTTCGCTGATCGGCCGCACTCAAGAAGACGCTATAGCTCTCTTGGAGGGTCTGCGGCTTAAGGCCAAGGTGTCAATGGTCGATTCCAGTGGGGCAAACGGTACCGTGGTGGATCAGAGCCCGAAAGCGGGTCAATCGCTTGAGCCCGGTTCAGAGGTCACCCTGTACGTCAGCCGGGCTCCGGTGGTGACTACCGTGCAGGTGCCCTCAGTGGTCGGCTTGTCTCGTACGGAGGCTGCGGCGAAGATAGCGGCTGCCGGTCTCAGGTCCGAGGTGGTCTTGAAGACAACCAAGGAGGAGTCACCCGGGATAGTTTTGGAACAGAGCCCCAGTGCCGGATCGCCGGTGGAAAAGGGGAGTCTCGTGAGGATAATCGTGAGCCGTGCGCCGATTTCCACTACGACTACCACTCGTCCTCCTACCACTACGCAACCTCCCACTACGGCTCCACATGCGTCCACAACGACGGGAGCGCCCCCTGAGACCACTGCCACCACTGTCTTCTAGCCGGTAAGCTATAGCGGAGCGTCCGTTAAGGCCCTGTGGGGTGCGGACGCCTGCCCGGGGTCAGGAGCGCTTACCCCGGGACATGGAATACCGCGAATGCGAGGTAAGAACAGTGAGGGTAGAGAAGCCCACTTTTCAAGACGTCCTGTTGGGCCTGGAGGAGTTCTGGGCGGACCAAGGCTGCGTCATCTGGCAGCCGCACCACACCGAGGTGGGCGCGGGTACGTTCAACCCGGCGACCTTTCTGCGCGTGCTGGGGCCAGATCCATGGCGGGTCGCATATGTGGAGCCCTCCATCCGACCCACTGACGGCCGCTACGGCGAGAACCCCTACCGGCTAGGGCACTACTATCAGTACCAGGTGATCATCAAGCCCTGCCCGGATGACATCCAAGATTTGTACTTGGCTTCTCTAGAACACCTGGGCATTAACCTCGCTCAGCACGACGTGCGCTTTGTGGAAGACGATTGGGAGTCGCCCACTCTGGGAGCATGGGGGCTCGGGTGGGAAGTGTGGATTGATGGCATGGAGTGCACGCAATTTACGTACTTCCAGCAAGTAGGGGGGATCGATCTCGATCCACCCAGCGTGGAGCTCACCTATGGCACCGAACGGCTCGCCATGTATCTGCAGGGTATCGACAACGTCTATGACTTGGTATGGGTTCCTGGGGTGACCTACGGTGATGTGCATAAGGTAAATGAGTTCCAGACATCCACCTATCACTTTGATGTGGCGGACATTCCCCTCTTGCAGAAGTCCTTTGCAGAGTATGAGAAGGAGGGCGAGCGCTGCCTGGAACAGGGCTTGGTGCGCCCCGCCTACGACTTCGTGCTCAAGACCTCGCATACCTTCAATGTGCTCGATGCCCGCGGTGCGGTGAGCGTGACTGAGCGTACCGGCTACATCGCTCGAGTGCGCAACCTTGCGCGGAAGGTGGCCGAGGGTTACGTGCAGCAATTGTCGGAAGCGGAGGAGGGTGGGGAGGCATCCTCGGCTGAGACGCCTGCGCCCGAGTCAGCTGCACCCGAGTCAGCTGCACCGGGTTTTGACGGCGAACAGCCCAACGCGGTTGTTGTGGAAGAAGTGGAGGGTTGGGTCTCTCCTGAAGACCGGCAGCCGCGCGACTTCCTGCTGGAAATAGGCACCGAAGAGATGCCGGCGTCGGCCTGTCGAGCAGCCATCGATCTGCTCCCTAACCGCGTGTCCAGCCTGTTTCAGGCCGAGGGGATAGAGATAAGCCCGGCGGATGTGAAGGTCTATGTGACGCCGCGACGCATTGCTGTGCTGATGGAACAGGTTCCTGGCGAACAGGTGTCGCGGGAGATCGTGCAGCGCGGACCGGCATACGAGGCGGCCTTCGATGCTGAGGGGCGCCCCAGCAAGGCTGCCGAAGGTTTTGCGCGGGCCAAGGGGATTACGCCCGCCGACCTGGAGGTACGCGAAGAGTCCGGGCGTCGCTTTGTGTACTACGTCACCCACAGCGAGAGCCGTCCT
>JAAZAN010000001.1 GCA_012514315.1 Chloroflexota bacterium | reverse complement strand
CCATTGAGGCGCCCCACCTTGTGATGTACGTTCGCGGTCTGTTGGAGCGTGAGTTCGGCACGGAGGCGCTCTACACCCAGGGCCTTCGAGTCCATACAACACTCGATCTGGACATGCAGCGCGCTGCCGAGCGCATAGTCGATTACCGACTGGCGCAACTCGCTGACACAAGCCGCACAGGATTCAGTCACAATGTCCACAACGCTGCCGTCGTCGCCCTGGACCCACATACGGGCGAAGTGCTCACCATGGTGGGCAGTCCCAACTACTTCGATCCGCAGATTGATGGCGCCGTGAACGCGGCCGTGGCGCCGCGCCAGCCCGGTTCATCCATCAAACCAATTACATATGCTGCCGCGTTCGACCCGCATCGGTCCGAACCCCTTACCGGCGCTTCGGTGGTCATGGATGTGCGTACTGCCTTCACCACACAGGAGGGCGCCCCCTACGTTCCACGCAATTACGACCGGCAATGGCGTGGTCCTGTGCTTGTTCGGCAGGCACTGGCCTCCAGCTACAACGTCGTCGCGACGAAGGTGCTGGATATGGTCGGGGTGGATGCGACGGCCAACCTGGCCCGCGCCATGGGCATCACGACGTTCGACAACCGCGAACGTCTGGGTTTAGCGCTCACATTGGGCGGCAGCGAGGTGCGCCTTCTCGAACTGACCGCCGCCTATGGTGCGTTTGCGAATGGGGGATACCGTGTTGAGCCGGTGGTCGTCACGCGAGTTGAGGACAGCCGTGGTCGCCTCCTCAAAGCTTGGGAAGCTACCCCATCGGTGCGCGTCCTGGATGAACGCGTGGCCTACCTCATCACCGACATCCTCAGTGATAACACAGCACGCACCCCCGCCTTTGGTGAGGGCAGCGCTCTTCAGATCTCTCGACCCGCTGCAGCCAAGACCGGCACATCAACCGACTGGCGCGACAACTGGACAATTGGCTACACCCCCGACCTGGTTGTCGGGGTGTGGGCAGGGAACGCCGATAACACCCCAATGGTGGAGGTCAGCGGTGTGATGGGGGCAGCCCCAATCTGGCATGACACTATGGAGGCTCTGCTGAAGGGATCACCAGTGCGGGAGTTTCGCGAGCCGCCCGGAATGGTTCGCGCTGAAGTCTGCGCCGACAGCGGCCTGCCGCCCGCACAGATCGCGCGCGAGATCGCGCACAGCACCCACCGACCAGTTCTGACACGTTGTCCCCACACTGTGGACGAGATATTTATCAGCGGCACCGAACCCACCGCGCACGACAACTGGCACTGGCTGATCCCTATCGACACGAGAAACGGTCTATTGGCCGGCTCTGAGTGTCCAGAGGAAGTCGTGACCTATCGACCATATACACGCTATCCCGCCGAAGCGCAGGACTGGGCGCGCTCGAACAATATCCCGCAACCCCCCGACGTCTACTCCCCATGGTGCATGGCGGGAGAGATCGCCAGCGTATCGCAGCATTCAACGGATGCGCACCGGGCTAGCACAACAGACGCCTCAGCACGTGCCATGGTGATGACCAGCCCTGATTCAGGCAGTCAGTATCGACTATCCCCACAAATCCCGGAGACCGCCCAGCAGATATTCGTGGCGGTCCGGCCGGTCGACGGCATCGTGTTACAGGAAGTCACGTTGTTCGCTGACGGGCGTCTCCTGGCCACACTCGATCGGCCGCCCTACCAGGTTCTATGGCAGATGACGTCTGGGGCGCACACGTTCACAGCTACCGGTATCGATGCCCACGGCAGAAGACTCACTGCGGACCATATCGACATTGTTGTGATAGAATAGTCCGTCTCGCACCGGAACCGATTCGGGAGAACAGGCGTCTGATCAGCGAGACGACTGACTTATCGGGCGCCAGAATAACTGAGAGAACTGATCGTTTCCGGCCGAATGGCCGAGGAGGTACGTCTATGAAACAGCGCCGCTGGACCGTCACAGGCATATCCATCATCATGGCAATCGCTGTATTGCTGTCATCCTGCCAGGTCGGGTCAAAAGCAAAGCAGCTGCAGGCGCCTCAACCACTGCCTCCCCAGGTTGTCGAAATCACACCCCGTCGGGGCGAGGAACACCCACTGGACGCTCCGGTTCAGGTGCTCTTTGACCAGCCGATGGACAAACCCTCGGTTGAGAAGGCGTTCACCATCGAGCCTCCAGTACAGGGCCGCATCGAATGGCCTACTGATCGCATGTTGATCTTCAGGCCGGGGAGTCAGGGATTCGCGCGTGGCACACGATACACAGTCACCCTGGAACAGGGCGCCCGCAGCAGCAAGGCGCTCACGCTGAGGTCCCCAATGGAGTACCGGTTCAACACTGTGGGTTACCTGGAGATCGCCACCGTGCAGCCGGCTTCGGACGCAGCCGAGGTTGCAACGGAAGCCAGCGTGACGGTGCTGTTCAACCGCCCCGTAGTGGCCCTGACAGCGATCGAGGACCAGGGCAACCTGCCACAGCCGCTGACGTTCGTACCGCCCGTGCGGGGTACGGGTCAGTGGTTGAACACATCGATCTACCTGTTCACACCTGAGGAGGGTTTCGCTCCAGCCACCACATACAGGGCGCGAGTCGCAGCCGGCCTGAGCGATACAACCGGCGGGGTATTGGCCGACGACTATACCTGGGAGTTCACCACCATTCTGCCCGCCGCTGTAGGTACATATCCGGATAAGGGCACAGTCTACGTGAGCCCCGAGCCCACGATCTACGTCGCGTTCAACCAGATGATGGATCATGCATCGGCCGAAGCCGCTTTCGAACTCAGCAACGCAACGACTGGTCAACGGGTGACGGGCGCCTTCGAGTGGCGCACACAGGGACTGGTGCTCCCTTCTCAGCGGACCTACGAACCGTACTCGTGGAGCTGGAGTCAGGGAGAAGGCCCCGAGCAAGTTGGCGTAGAGACTATGGGATTCACCCCGAGCGACCCGTTGATGTACAGCGCCACGTACCGCGCGTCGCTCTCGGCGGGCGCTATGTCGGTCGACGGACAAGCCAGCACATCCACCCCGCTCGAGTGGACGTTCACGACTATCGACTACCCTCGTGTCGTCACTACGACCCCAGCCGACGGGAGTGTCCGGGCCGGTCTGTCGGGTGGTCTGCAGGTGAAGTTCTCTAGCCCGATGGACCGTGACTCCATCACTGGCAATTTCACGATCAGTCCGCCGGTCAGCGATACCCGGGTCTTCACCTACTGGTGGGACAACGACACGCAACTCGAGATCTCATTCCCGACAGCGCCCAACACCGATTACACCGTGACGCTCAATGGCGATACCCAGGGCCGGTACGGACAACGGCTGGGTGAAGATATCACCATCGAATGGGCGACGCGCGGTCTGGACCCTCAAGCCTATCTACAAGCGCCCTACCGCGTGGGGACGTATAATGCCTATACCCCGACGATCACCTACGTGACCGTGCGCAACCTGAGCCGGGTGAACCTGGCACTCTATCGGCTGCCCCTGCGGGACTTCCTTAGGGCCAACGGATCGGATGCGTGGGACTACTGGCAGAAATATGAGGGCAGTCCCGACAACCTGATTCGACGCTGGAGCATCGAAACCGATCCGCCGCCGAATGAAAGTCGCATCTACCGTGCGGACCTGGCGGCCGAACCTGGAGACACGCTGGAACCCGGTCTCTACTACCTGGAAGTGTGGGCAGACCGCGAAGCAGTCTACCCAGAGGCAGAACCGGCCGTGATGCCGGAGCACGAGCGCCTGGCGCTGGTGGTCACCCGACACAACCTCAGCCTGAAGACAACCATCTCTGAGACATTGGCCTGGGCCACCGATCTGGAGTCCGGCCAACCGCTTGCCGGCCTGCCCATCGTTCTGATGGATGAGTATGGCAAGGCCCTTGCACGAGGAACAACCGATGCGGATGGCGTGTACTACACTGACGGACTGGGTAGCGCCGATCGTTGGACGCCTCTGTTCGCTTTCGCCGGCGATCCCAGTGCACCCGGACAGGACTTCGCTGCAGCCGTGAACCAATGGGATGACGACATCACCCCCTGGAGTTTCGATCTGCCGATGGAGGGGGCGCCAGGCCAGTTTGCCGCCCACATCTTCACCGAGCGCCCCATCTACCGACCGGGCCAGACAGTCTACTTCAAGGGTATCCTTCGGGAGGACGATGACGCGCGCTATTCGCTGCCTGCGCCGGGCAGCCAGATCCACGTCACGATCTGGGACGCGCAGGGTACCCAGGTCTTCGACGATGAGATGCCGATAAACCAAATGGGTACCTGGAACGGCGAGTTCGTGCTGAGCACCGAGGCAGCCCTCGGCAACTACGCGATCAACGCGATCTACGAGGAAGAGTATTTCGGGACAAGTTTTCTCGTGGCCGCCTACCGCGCACCCGAGTTCCAGGTCGCTGTACAGAGCGACAGATCGGAGTACGTCCAGGGTGAACAGATCAACGTGACAGCGCAGGCAACCTACTTCTTCGGCGGCCCGGTGGCTAACGCCCAGGTGCGATACACTGTGCTCTCCGCTGACACCAGCTTCAACTATCGCGGTCCCGGACGGTGGGATTTCGTGGACTACGACGCCAGCCGCAGCTATTCGCCCTATGGCGAGCGCATCGCTGAAGGGACCGGCGTGACCGACGCCGACGGGCGTTTCACCTTCGATATTGCCGCCGACATCTCGCCATACCCGACCAGCCAGCGCTACACGCTGGAAGTGACCGTCACAGACATCAACAACCAGGAGGTCAGCAGCCGGGTTGAGGCGATCGTACACAAGGGGCTCTTCTACATCGGGCTACGTCCAGAACGCTACGTCAGCCAGGTCGGGCGTCAGAGCGTCGTCAATGTGACGACCGTCGACTGGCAGGGCGAACCCTTCCCGAACCAGGAGCTCACGATGGTCTTCGCGGAGCACAACTGGTACAGTGTCCAGAAACAGAGTGAGGAGGGCATCTATTACTGGGAGAGCAGCTACGAGGACGTGCCTGTCTTCACCACGACAGTGACGACCGATCGACAGGGTCTGTCATCGGCGGCATTCATTCCGGAGAAGGGTGGCGTCTACAAGGCCATCGCCACCGGGATGGACGAACGCGGCAACGAGGTTCGCAGCGCAACCTACCTGTGGGTCAGCGGTCGGGACTACGTCAGTTGGCGCCAGGAGAACAACGACCGCATCGAACTCGTCGCGGACAAGCGAGAGTACAACGTCGGCGACACCGCCACTGTACTGATCCCGCATCCGTACCAGGGACCGGTGGAAGCGCTTATCACGATAGAACGCGGTCACATCTACCGCCACTGGGTCCAGACACTGAGAACGAATTCCGAACAGATCGAGATTCCCATCACTGAGGATCTCATTCCCAACGTCTACATCTCGGTTCTCCTGGTCAAGGGCACCGACGCCACAAATCCGCTGCCCGGCTTCAAGCTGGGCTACGTAGAACTGCCCATCGCGCCCACTGAGAAGGAGTTGTCCATCGCGCTTATCCCGGACAGGCCCACAGGTGAACACTACGGACCCGGTGAGACAGTGAGCTACGATATCCGCGTCACCGACAGCGCCGCCTCCCCGGTCGAGGCTGAGCTAGCGCTGAGCCTGGTCGACCTGGCCGTGCTGTCACTGGCGGATCAGCCCGGAGCTGGCATCGTGAACACCTTCTGGCGCGAGCGCGGCGTCGGCGTCCAGACAGCCAGCGGGCTCACACGGTCTGGCGACCGGGTTAACGAGCTGGTGGCAACTGAAGCCAAGGGACTCGGCGGCGGAGGCGGCGCCGAGGAGTTCGGCGCCGTCCGGCGCGACTTCCCCGACACCGCCTACTGGGACGCGGTTGTCCGTACCGATGTGACCGGGCGCGCCCGCGTCAGCGTCGACCTGCCCGACAACCTGACGACGTGGCGCCTGAGCGCCAGCGGAGTAACGGCCGACACGCGTGTGGGTCAGGCGCAAGTGGACATTATCAGCAGCAAGGAGCTGCTGGTCAACCCCGTGGTTCCGCGCTTCTTCGTCGTCGGTGATCGCGCGGAACTGGCCGCCGTGGTGCACAACAACACCACTCACAGCCTTGATGTGGAGGTCGAGCTGGCCACCGGCGGGCTGCTCATAGGCGGGCCGACCAGCCAACAGATCGCCGTACCGGCGAGTAGCAGGGTCAAAGTCACATGGCCAGTCACTGCAGAGGATGTGCCGAGCGCCAATCTGCGCTTCGCGACCAGAAGCACCAGCAGTCTGGCGAGCGCCAGTGGCGTCACGACCCACGCACCGTTGGCTCTGAGCGATGCGATCGAGGTCTCGATACCCATATACCGCAATACGACGCCCGAGGTAGTCGCCACGGCCGGGCAGCTCGAAGGCGATGGTGAGCAGCTTGAGGCCGTTGTGCTGCCGCCCAGCGTCGACCTCACGCAAGGAGAGCTGACCGTGCAGATCGACCCCTCGCTGGCGGCCGGGATGGTAGGTGGGCTGAACTTCCTGGAGCACTATCCATACGAGTGCACCGAGCAGACCGTCAGCCGCTTCCTGCCTAATGTTGTCGCTTACCGGGCCCTGAAATCGCTGGGTCTGGCAACATCGACACAACTGGCCAGTGATCTGGAGACGCGATTGCCGCAGATGGTGGGTGTGGGCCTGCAACGGCTCTATAACCAGCAACACTACGACGGCGGCTGGGGCTGGTGGGTGTCCGACGCGTCGGATCCTTTCCTCAGCGCCTATGTCACACTGGGTATGCTGGAGGCCCGACGGGCGGGCTTCACCGTAGACGAGACTCGGGTGCTGCAAGCCATCGACTTCGTTCGGCGCCAGCTGCAGCCACCGCGCGGTCTCGAGGTGCACTGGCGGGCCAACCGCCAAGCCTTCATGCTCTACGTGCTGGCGGAGGCCTACCACGATGGACTGGGCGAGTCGGAGTTAAGTCGGGCCGTCTCACTGTTCGACCGACGCGCGCAACTGGACAGTTTCGGCCGTGCCTACCTCGCGATGGCTCTTGGGCAGTTGGAGCCAGACAGCCGTCAGCGCGTCGATACGCTGCTCTCGGACATCGCCAGCGCGGCAATCGTCAGTGCGACCGGCGCACACTGGGAGGAATCACAACCCGACTACTATGCAATGAACACGGATACCCGCTCCACAGCGGTGGTTCTGGCTGCACTATCCCGGCTAGATCCGGAGAACGCGCTGACACCCAACATTGTGCGTTGGTTGATGGCGGCGCGGCAGGACGGCGCGTGGGAAACGACCCAGGAGACGGCCTGGGCCATCATTGGACTCACGGACTGGATGGCAGCAACCGGCGAGCTAGAGGGTGCCTATGACTGGCGTGTCCAGGTGAACAGCCGGGAGCTAGGCGCCGGCAGCGCGACGGTCGAGACGATCGATCAAGCAACAAGGCTGGAGATCGCCGTGGCCGACCTGTTGGCGAACGCAGCCAACCGCGTGCTTTTCACGCGTACAGCCACTTCCGGTGAGGACGGCGCCGGCCGCATGTACTACAGTATGGCGTTACGCTACTACAGGCCCGTCGAGGAGGTAACTGCGCTCAACCGGGGCATCATCGTCAGCCGACAGTACACCTCAGGCGACTGTGATCCTGAACTGGGACCCTGCTCGGCCATCGACCGGGCGCAGGT
>JAAZAN010000071.1 GCA_012514315.1 Chloroflexota bacterium | reverse complement strand
GGGAAGGCAGCAGGCGAGCCCGCTCGATGGTTTCCTCAAACTCGCGCGTATCCAGCCAATAGTCCACGTTACCGATGCGGTAGCGACCATCGTCGACCGTGACCACATCCGGGCCGAGGGCGCGCCGTAAGCGGTAGAGCGTAGTATGGAAGCTATCGGTGACACCCTTTGTGGTCAGCTCTGGCCAGAACACCACGCCTACAGCATCCCGCTCCACCGGGCCGTTCAGGAGGATGTAGAAGAACACCTCCTTCACCATCGCCGCCTGCCACTCTGACGATGTGATCGCACGGCCGTCTCGCACCACACGACCTTCCCCGAAGGCATGCACTTCAAGCCGTCCAACGGACTGACGCCCGCTGTCCTCCTCGCCGTGCAGAAGCGCCTGTCCGATAGCCCGTAGTCGGTCGATCTTCTTGGCGATAGCACGACAAGCACGCAGCCCCTCAGCGACGCCCAGAACGATCAGATCTTCGGCGTGTTGTCCCTCGACGACCACGAACTGATCGGTACCGATCTCCTCAGCCAGGGTGAGCGCTTGGCCTAATTCCGCCACCGACCGCTGTCGGTCGTTGGCCAGGAACCAGCCCCTGGCCGCCAGCAGGTGCGCCTGAGCTAGCTCGCGTTGCGCCTGATGGCTCTCCAGATAGTCAATACCCTGAGAGAGCAACCGCAGGCCTTCCTCGGTCTGGCCCGATTCGACCAGCGCGATCCCCCGCGAAAGTGGCAATGTTGCTGCTATATGATACTTCAGTTCGCGTTGGTTGGCAAGTGCTAGTGCCTCATCCAAGACCACCAGTGCCCGCTGGGGCTCCCCTTGCCAACGGTAGGCATCCGCTCGTGCGGTGAGGATATAGACTGCCACCCCGGGACGGCTCTCGCGAGCGTTCTGCCAGGCGGAGCCATAGAGCGCCTCGGCCTGGTCGAAGGCGCCCACATCGCGATAGAGGTCGGCCATCCCGACCAAGATATTGGTTTGGCTGCGCACGTCGCCGCCAGCCACGGCCACAGCCATACCCTCACGGTACAGCCGCAGGGATTCCTCATATTCGCCCCGGCAGTAGTGCAGCGTACCCAGATTGTTCAGCACGCCAGCTAACTGGGTAGGCGCTCCCAGCCGCCGGGCAATCACGAGCGCCTCATTCATGTAGACGAAAGCGTCGTCGAACCGCCCTCGGGAGGTCGTCGCCATCGTGAGATCCTGGAGCAGATTCACGATGTTGTAGGAACTGCCCACCTCGCGGTAGACCGCGATGGCTGCCTCCAACTGGCTTACGCCTTCATCCAGCCGCCCCAGACCCACATACGCCCGCCCGATGTGACGCAGTGCATTGGCTCGCTCGTACCTCTCGTCTTCGCTGAGCATCTCCAAAGCAGCGGTAGCTTCAGCTACCGCATCCTCGAAGCGGCTCTCGAACAAGGCTAGCGTGGCGCGCTGGTTGCGAACGTGCGCAAGACTTACTGTCTCTCCGCGTGCACGGTACCCTGCCTCCGCGTGAGCCAGTGCCTTGTAGGCTCCGGCATAGTCGAAGCGGTCAGTGAGCACCTTGCTCTGGTACAGTGAGACCCACGGCGCGAGCGAGCGTTGGGGCTCCGGCAGTGCGTCACCCCAACGCAGCACGGTCTCAACCCGCCCGCGCCAGAACCACTCCTTGGCAACCTGCTCCATCAGCCGAGTGGCACGGGGATACTCCTGGGCGTCCAAATAGTGATAGACGGCCCCTTCGACATCGTTCTCGCGCTCGAACCACTCAGCAGCCCGCAGATGCAGCTCCTGAAACGCACGAGGGTCGGCATGGCGGAGCTGCCCAAGCAGGAAGTCGCGGAAGAGATTGTGGTAGCGGAACGTGGCGGTCTCGCCCAGACCGAAGCGAGTGACAAACAGGTTGCGCCGCTCCACCTCAGCCAATAGCGACATCGGACTGCCCAGTTGGAGCACCTCACGACATGCCCGCGACGACATCTCGCGCAACACAGCCGAGGTTGTCAGGAAGTGCTGAATGTCCGGAGGTTGCCGATCTAGCACATCGCGCGCCAGGTACTCGTAGGCCCCCTGATCCACTCGCTCGAAGCCACCCAGCGCAGCCTGAACCGTCTCGGCCTGCAGTCCGGCGAGCAGCAGAATGCCGGTGATCCAGCCTTCCGAGTGGGCCGCCAGTTGCTCGGCCCGCTCCAGCGAAACCTCCACTGCTGAGAAGCGCAACGTCGCGCGGATCTCCTCGGGCGTGAAGCGCAGCGTCTCGTGCGTCAGGCCGATCATCTGACGTTTGGCGACCAGCCGCGTAACAGGGACATCGGGCAACGCGCGGCTGCCCAGCATGACATGGCAGTTGGCTGGAGAGACGTCGAGGAAACGATGCATGAACTCACGGACGCCGAAGGCGCTGTCGAGCGACTCGAAGTTGTCCAGCACCAGCACGAAGTCGGAGCCCAGATCGAGGATCTCGTTGGCTAGGTCGCCGGCAACAGCGCTTGGATCCTGAAAGATGTCGCGTGCAAGTGATTCCAGCGTCTGACTGGTCAGCCGTCCGAACCCCTCGAAACGCTGGCCGATCGCGCCGATGAGATACTGAATGAAGACCGCCAGGTCGCGATCCCAGTCGTCGGCGGTATACCAACAGACAGGGAGCGAACTATGTTGAGCAAAATCGGCCAGTGCGGACGTCTTGCCGTAACCAGCGGGAGCCGAAACGAGCGTGAGCTTGCAGGCGAGACCGCGTTCGATGGCAGCACACACTTGCGGCCGATGGAGCAAGACGGCCGGGCGTGGCACTAGCAGTTTAGAGCGGATCAGAGTGGAGCTCTGGGTCACGTCTGCTCTCGCTTGCCCATTTCCTATGGTTGATCTAGCACAATCGGCACCAGACGCCGCTAGGTGCTATCACTCTTGTGGATGCTGTTCCATGGACAGGCCCTTACCACCGTGTACTAACAGACCTGTAGCCAACGGCTCGTCCGCGCGGGGAACGTCAAGCCGCCGCCACACCGCAGTGACACCATCCGGCGATCAGAACGAGTGTTCCATGCCACCCAGTCTGGCCTTGCATCCATGCTCACGGGAGAAACATGCAGCCATTGTAGCACCATCGCGTTGGTTGGTCAAGCACACAAGCAATCAGAGAGCATGCGAGTTGTCCGTCTATCGCGTCGGAACGTTGACACAATCAGCGCTGGCGGCTATAATGGCCGACTGGTGGGATATGCACTGCTGCACGAGAGGAGAGCATGAAGAGACCATCCTGGTGGCGTCTGGCCATCGTCATCGTTAGCGCCCTACTCGCACTATATGTGGCGCTAGAGGTGCCCAGACCTGATTGGGTCAAACGTCTGTTGTTCTGGCAGCCCGAGAGCACCCGCGAGATCGGCCTGCGGCTGGGCCTTGATCTGCAGGGCGGGCTTCAGGTGCTACTGGCCGCCGATGTGCCAGAGGGCGAGGATCTGGACGCCCTCTCCATGGAGACTGCGCGCCGCATCGTCGAGAGCCGCGTGAACAGCCTCGGACTCACAGAACCCGTCGTCCAGGCACAGGGAGAGCGGCGGATCATCGTCGAGTTGCCAGGTATCCGCGACCCTGAGCAGGCTGTGGAGACGATCAAGGGCACTGCGCTACTGGAGTTCGCCCACGCCGGGTACACGCCGCTTGCGCCAGGAACTATCATCACCACCTCGCTAGGTGGACCGAAGGAAGCGGCGTCAGAGCCTGACCTCGCATCCACGGAGCAAGAAGTCACACCCGCTCCAACGATCGAGTCCATCTCGCCAGGGGAACCGTCTGCATCTGACGGCGCTGCGACAGGTGCTGGCGACAGCACGGTCTATGAGACTATACTGACCGGAGCAGGGATCAAGCAGGTCGGGCTCGATCTGCAACAAGGTGAGTATCTGGTGCCATTCGAGCTCAACGAGGATGCGTCTGAGGTGTTCGCGCAGTACACCAGCGAGCATATCGGTCAGTTTCTCTGCATTGTGCTGGACAAGGAGGTCATCTCTTGTCCGCGCGTGGAAGACGCGATTTCAGACGGACAGGCGATGATCAGCGGCAAATTCACGTACGATACCGCGCGTCAGTTGTCCATCCAGCTACGCTACGGAGCGCTGCCTGTGCCGCTGCGTGTGGAGAGTTTCAGCCGCATTGGGGCCACACATGGCGCGGAGTCCGTTCAGCAATCGGTGCGCGCTGGCATCATCGGCCTGGCGGTTGTGCTGGCGTTCATGATCGTCTACTACCGCGTGCCAGGCGCGTTGGCCGCGCTGGCGCTCGTGATCTACGTTCTCATCAACATCGCGCTCTACAAGCTCGTGCCCATCACCCTGACGCTGCCCGGTATCGCGGGGTTCCTGCTGTCTTCGGGAATGGCGGTCGACGCGAACATCCTGATCTTTGAGAGGATGAAGGAGGAGCTACGGCGCGGACGCAGTTTGGCCAGCGCCATCGAAATCGGCTTCAATCGAGCCTGGCCCTCGATCCGCGATGGGCAACTCTCGACGTTGATCATCACGGCCGTTCTGTTCATCTTCGGTAACACATTCGGCGCCAGTATGGTCAAGGGCTTCGCTATGACGCTGGCAATTGGTACCATCGTTAACCTGTTCACGGCTGTGTTCGCCACGCGCTCGTTCCTCAGCCACCTCGCCGCCGCTGCCGGCGGTTGGCTCGCGGCCCGGCCGTGGTCGCTGGGGGTGTGAAAATGTACGCCATCGTTCAGAAACGTCGTTGGTATTTCCTCATCTCAGGCATTCTCATTGCGCTCAGCGCTGCCGCAATGGTGGTTTCGGCCATCCGCTTCGGTGAGCCGCTGCGCATCGGAATCGATTTCGCTGGCGGCAGCATCTTCGTCGTGCAGTTCGAGCAAGAGGCTGATGCTGACGCGATCCGTGAAGCATTTGCCCAGCGCGACATTGACAGCCCGATCATCCAGCCTCGCGGTGCACCCGAAGAGAACACCTGGCAGATTCGTACCCGTGAGGTGACCGCCAACGAAGCAGGACAACTGCTGGACACGCTCGAAGAGCAAGTTGCCCCGATCAATGAGAACACGCTTCAGTTCGACACAGTCGAACCGGCCATCGGGGGCGAGGTGACGCGAGCCGCCGGCTTGGCCATACTGGTAGCCTCGGTCGTGATCGTCGCGTTTATGTGGTTCTCCTTCAGGCGCGTGCCCAACGCCTTTCGGTACGGCGTCTGCACCATCGTCGGCATGCTCCACAACCTGATCATCACCTTTGGGTTCTACTCGTTGATGGGCATTGCGGCGGGCTGGGAGGTGGACGCGCTGTTCCTGACTGCCATTCTGACGGTGATCGGCTTCTCGGTCCAGGACGTAATCGTTGTCTTCGACCGCATCCGTGAGAACATCCCGAAGTACCGGCGCGAGCCATTCGAGACAATCGTGAATCGATCCATCCTGGAAACGCTGCACCGTTCGCTGGCCACACAGCTCAACGCAATGTTCGTGATGGTCGCCATCAT
>JAAZAN010000070.1 GCA_012514315.1 Chloroflexota bacterium | reverse complement strand
CTGTGTCCGATCGCCGACGCTATTCGATCACTGTGAGTCAACGTATTCCTTGCGCATCCTCAGCAACCCCCTGAGACACTGCTGTTCACCAGTCCTGGCGCCTCGGAGGGCAAGAGTTTCATTGTGGCGAATCTTGGCGTGGCGTTGGTTTCGGCGGGGGATCGCGTCATTGTCGTGGACGCCGATATGCGTAGGCCGACGCTGCATGAGATCTTTGGCCGACCGAACGTGGTTGGTCTATCCGACCTGTTGAGTGATGGACGCAACGGAGGACATGGCGAATCGGCAATCCCGCTGCAGGAGACAGGATTCGACAACCTGCGCCTGCTCTCCGCTGGACGATCGCCCATTGACCCGACTACGCTGTTGGCTTCTCCTTGTCTGCTGACTCTGCTAGCCTCACTGAAGGAACAGGCGGATATCATCCTCATCGACTCCGCACCGATTCTCGAGGCGCCGGATGCCAAACTGATAGCAGGTTTGGTTGACGCGACGCTTCTTGTGGCCAGTGTGGGGGTCACGAAGCATCTGTCAGTGCGGCGCGCCAAAGAGGCACTACTCGAAAATTCTAGTGCGAACTTGCTAGGGACGGTGGTCAATCGAGTCAAGCGGAAGGATGACCATTACTACTATTCTACCTATGCCCGTGACGGGAGGCAGAGGCGGCGGAGGATCTGGAGACGGAGTGATACCAGAGACTATCTGACTCCGGGAGAGGCAGCGCAGATACTGGGGATTAGCAAGGCGATGTGTCGACAGTGGTGCAGAAGTGGACGATTGCCCGCAACTAGAGAATGGTTGTGGTGGCGTATAGATCGAGACGGGTTTGAGCAGGCTCTGAGGGATACCTGGGGGATTGAGCTTCAGTACGAGAGAGGCAGCGAGCAGGTGGACGATGAGGCCTCATCGGGAAAGGATGAGACAACATGATTATCTCGCGAACGCCACTACGTATCAGCTTCGTCGGTGGGGGCAGTGATCTATCGGCATTCTACCGCTATGCTCCGGGGGCTGTTGTGAGCACAGCGATTAATAAGTATATCTACATCACTGTCAACCAGAAATTTGATCAGAAGATCCGGGCGAGCTATTCACGGACTGAGATCGTGGACAGCGTGGATGAGCTAGAGCATGAGTTGATTCGCGAGGCGATGCGGCTAGTGGGCGTCGATGGAGCTATTGAGATCACGTCGATCTCGGATATCCCCTCCCAGGGTACCGGACTTGGCTCATCAAGTGTCTACACGGTGGGACTCTTGAATGCCCTGTATGCCTACCAACACCACCTGGCGGGTGAGGAGCGGCTTGCCCGTGAGGCGTGTCAGATTGAGATTGAGCGGTGTGGGAAGCCAATCGGCAAGCAGGATCAGTACATCGCTGCCTACGGTGGATTCAAGTACATCCGCTTCAATCCTGATGAGAGCGTATTTGTCGATCCTATCATCTGTAGCTCTGAGACGCGGCGGTGTCTTGAGGAACGGTTGCTGCTCCTATACACCGGACTGACCCGCCGCTCAGACGATATCCTATCCGAGATGGGGAGCAATACGGAGCAAGACGAGGCAGCGCGCGCAGGGCTCCAGCGAATGGTGGGTATGGCAAACCAGTTGCACGAGGCGCTGTTGCACGATGATGTGAATGGCTTTGGTGAGGTGCTTCACGCCAATTGGATGGAGAAGCGGCGACTGGCCGATGGGATCACGCGTCCGTGTATCGATGAATGGTATGAGCTAGCTCGGGCACACGGAGCGATCGGAGGGAAGATTCTGGGCGCCGGTGGGGGTGGGTTTCTCCTGCTCTACGCTCCTGTGGATCGTCACGATGAGATCTGTCGGGCTCTGCCAGGGTTGCGCCCGATTCCTTTTCGCTTTGAGCCACAGGGCAGCAAGTTGATCTTCGTCGAGGAGAACGGGTACAAGTAGTCAATTCCAGTGCAAGGGGCTGTTGGCAGGATGAGCGGAGTCTTCGGCTTCATCGATTCGCAGAAGCAGATTCTCTCGGATCATATTCTCCGCATGAGTCGGCGACTACGTCAATCCGAGTGGACTCGGATACAAACGTGGTCGGACGATCAGTCCGGCGCTGCGTTGGGTCAGGTGAACATTGGGCTGTTCTCCACGGATGTACAGCCGTTCTGCAGCGAAGATGGCGCGGTGGCAGTTGTGTTCTTCGGCGAGCTGTATCACGTGGAGGGTCTGCGAGCTCGGCTGGCTGCCGATAGTCGCCCGCTGAGACTGGGTACTGAGGCCGAACTGGTCTTGAGGCTCTATGAGACCCTAGGGGCGGGTTTCATCCGCGATCTAGAAGGCGTCTTTGTGCTGGCCATCTGGGACGGACGGCAAGGTCAGTTGTTGGTGGCCAATGATCGTTTCGGGCTGGTACCGCTCTACTATGCTCACTATGATGGCAAGCTCGTCTTCGCGCCAACCGTCGGGGCAATCCTCACTGATCGCCGACTCAAGAGGGAGCTTGACCTGACGGCGATGGCTCAGTTCATCCGTTTTCAGCGCCTGTTGGGTGACCGCACTTTCTTCGACGGGGTACATCTGCTGCCGTATGCGTCGCAGTTGCGATATGATCAGTCTGGTGATACCGTGAACGTGGCGCACTACTGGGATTTCGACCAGATTCCTGCCTGGCCTGAGAAAGCCACCTTTGAGGATGCTGTGGTTGAGTCGGGTCGCCTGCTTCGTCGGGCTGTGGAGGCCCGCACCCGAGGCGATTTCCGGGCTGGAGTGTATTTGAGTGGTGGGCTCGATTCGCGTACGTTGCTTGGTATCGCGTCTCAGATTGCCTCGCCCGTTGTTTCCCTCACCTATGGCGTTCCAGGGTGCCGTGATGTCCTATATGCTGAGCGTATTGCGAAGCGTCTGAAGAGCCCACATTATGTTTTTCCGCTGACCGATGGTAGCTGGGTGCAGGATGAGGTGAGTTTCCACCTGGAGGTAACCGAGGGATTCGTAACCTGGACACACTGTCACGCAGCGACTACCCTGCGTCCGGCGCGCGATCTGATGGATGTGAACCTGACAGGCTTCTATGGCGACCAACTCTTGGGAGCACGAGCGAGCAGTCGAGCGCGGTCTACCCTGGGCGCGATTGACGACATGGACTTTGTCGCTCGAATGTATGAACATTTCGTTCGCGACTTCTCGTGGCCAGGACTGACTGAGGCTGAGGAGAAGCTACTCTTTTCGCAGGAGTTCTATCCACGAATACGGGACCAAGCCTTCGATTCCCTCGCCCAAGGTCTGGCAGCGTTCTGTTGCGGTGATAATGGTCACAGACTGGAGTACATCACCAGTGTCTATCATTGTACTCGGTTAACCAATATGAACTGCGTCTATCAGCGGGCATTCTTTGAAGCCCGTTACCCCTTCTGTGACTATCAGTTGGTCGACTGGGTCTACTCGATGCCCATTGACTACCGACTGGACGATCGGCTATATCTGGGCGTCATCAACAGGGAGGTTCCGAGAGTCACCTGGGTTCCTCGTGATGCAGACGAACAGCTACTCACCGATCACAAGATCGTCCGCGAGGTCCAGGGCATGCTGCAGCGGGCGCGGCGACGGCTGACTGGTCTTGACCATCGCGCTATTCACGAGGACCCCGAGGGCTGGCTGCGACGTGATCTAGGGGCTTGGGCAGAGGATCTACTGTTTGCCCCACGCACGCTTGAGCGTGGTTTCTACAATCCCGTCTTCCTACGATCGCTTTTCGATCGACAGATGTCCGGACGTGAGGTGGACACGATCGGTAAGATCGCGCCGATCATGACATATGAGATGATGCTGAGGCGCTTGTATGACTAGAAGTAAGCAGACACGCTCGGGAGCGCCACGCTGTGTAAGAGAGACCCAAGAGGAAGTATCAGGTCTCAGTCGTGCGCTCGCGGCGCGTACGAAGGGGGCGAATTGACAGCTTTGCCGCCTCATTCCGCGCCGCTATTGCAGACCAACGTGCCTTCGGCGCCCATTCGAGGCAGCACGTTGGAGACGGTCGCCCGAAACACCGCGGCGATGCTTGCGGGGCAGATTCTCATCAAGATACTTGCCTTCGTATTCAGCGTCTTTGTGGTGCGTAGATTGGGCGCTGCCCACTTCGGACGATATGCGGCAGCTCTAGCGTATGTGGGTATGTTCGCGATGTTCACCGACCTGGGGATGTCATCGCTCTCTGTGCGCGAGATGGCGCGCGAGGAGGCGAATATCGCCTGGATGGTACCGAATATCACGATGCTGCGGGCCCTGCTGTCGCTGGGTGCGATTGTAGTCATCACGTTGTCGGCCTGGGTCACGGGCAAGGCGCCGGATATGGTTCTGGGGATATTCATCGCCAGTTGTGGACTGTTACTCTATGCGTTCCAGGGACCGCTCGACAGCGTCATGATTGCTCGCGAACGGCTTGACTTCTCCTCAGCCTTCGCGCTTCTCAATCAAATGACGTTCATGATTCTTGGGACGATTCTGCTGATTGCTGGGCTTGGGTACGTCGGCTTGCTTGTTAGTTCGCTGGGTGGGGTGCTGGTCATGGGATTGGGCGCTGGCTATGTCGTGCGACGGGTATTGAGTCTGCGCCTGGAGCGGCCCAATCCGCGTGTGTGGTGGTCGTTGCTTCGCGCCAGTCTCCCCTTTGGCGTTGAGGGAACCGTGCGCGAGTTCGCCGGCCGCTTCGACACGGTATATATGTCGTTCGTTCTAACCGACGCAGCTGTGGGCTGGTACAACGTACCGTACAACTTGATCAGTATGATGCTGCTGTTAGCACAGAGCGTGGCCCTCTCGATATACCCGACGCTGATCAAAGAGTACGATTCAGGGCGTGGTTCGATCGATGACACGGTGCAGCGAGCACTGCGTTACCTGTTGCTGCTCTCGATTCCCATCGCTGTGGGGGGTATGCTACTTGCCGATCGAATTATCCCCTTGCTGTACGGCCAGGAGTTTGCCGCCGCTGTCCCCGCGATGCAGGTGCTGGTCTGGGCATTGCCCCCTATGTTCTTGGCGGAGATCGTGGGACGCACGAGCACAACAATGCATCTTGAGAAGAAGGCGGCGCGGGTGTCGGTGATCAACGCGTTACTCGGAATCGTGCTCAACGTGCTCCTTGTGCCCAGGTTTGGAGTGGTTGGCGCGGCCATCGCTATGGTCGTGTCACGCCTCACCCGGGTCATACTCCTGGCCGTCATCATCGGGCCTGCCATGCTCTTCGGGATTAACGCCAAGCCACTCCTGCGCGTTGTCGGAGCTGGAATGCTGATGGGATGCGTTGTTTGGTTGCTGGGAAGCACTCCCTTACTGGTAGTTGCTGACGACATGCTCGCGCTGCTGATCCTGGTGGGTGTCGGTACTGTGGTATATAGCGCCGCGTCACTTATACTCGGGGCCATAACACCTGGCGAACTCCGTCATATCTATGGCATGGTCGCGCGTAGGATGCCTCGATTGGTGAAGAGGGAATGAGAGTACTGATTGCAGTCCACCATTTCCCACCGCGCTATACCGGCGGCGCTGAGTGGCGCGCCTATCGCACTGCCGCCGCGCTACAAGCACGTGGGCATAAGGTACGTGTGGTGTGTGTTGAGCGCATCGATGCTGGGCCCGCCGAGGGCGTAGGCTGGGAAGACGAGGTCTATGACGGGGTAGTGGTACGTCGGCTGTCGTTCAACTTGGCTGCTGCTCCGGACCCGTTTCGGTATGAGTATGACAATCCGTGGATTGGCGATCATATGCAGGCGTTGTTCGACGAATACCGACCTGATGTGTTCCACTTGATCAGTGGCTACCTGATGTCAGGTCGTGTGCTGTGGGTTGCGCATCAATATGGGATTCCGACAGCGGTCACGTTGACGGACTTCTGGTTCCTATGTCCGCGCATCTCGATGTTGCGCAGCGATGGACGGATCTGTGCACTGCCGGTTGACGCGACGGCGTGTGCGCGCTGCCTGGCAGAGGAGAAGCGGCGATACCGGATACCGGGGCATATTGCTCCTGGTCTTGTGAATGCGGTCCTACGGCTGGAAAAGACGCAGATCCGAAACGTGGAGGCGCGGGCGCATTTCCTGCACGACGTGCTCGGCCACGTAGATGCGGTCATTAGCCCGTCGCTGTTCCTGCGCGCGGTGTTTGTCGATGTAGGAGTGGATCCAAAGCGAGTTATCTTCTCACGGCAGGGACATGATTTTCCCGATGTGGCGCGTGAGGCGCAGGTAGTAGAGCCTCGGACGGCACTGCGGGTGGGCTACGCGGGGCAGATCGCGTGGCACAAGGGTGTGCATGTGTTGCTGGAAGCGGCGCGTCAGCTTCCGGACGCTCCGTTATCTGTCCGAGTGTATGGGGATCCGACGCCGTTTCCGAAGTACACGGCCAGTCTGCAGCGGATCCTGGAACGAGACGAGCGGCTTGATCTGGGAGGCGTGTATCGTCGCGAGGAGGTAAGTCGGGTGATGGGAGGGCTGGACGTGATTGTCGTCCCCTCACTGTGGTACGAGAACAGCCCCAACGCGATTCTTGAGGCCTTTGCCCATCGTGTCCCGGTGATCGCGTCGAATCTGGGTGGGATGGCGGAATTGGTACGGGATGGGGAGAACGGCCTGCTTTTCGAGCCGGGCGATGCTGGCGATCTGGCACAGCGGTTGCGACAGGTGGTGGACGATCCTGACCTGCTACCGATGCTGCGTGCAGGCATTGGCCCGGTGAGATCCGTCGCTGAGGAGATAGATGAGTTGGAAGGGATCTACCGGTCGGTGACAGCAGATAGTCATTCTGAGTGAGGCACAACTGTGACAGAGTTGCCACAGGTAACCATGGTCATTCTCAACTGGAACGGGTTAATCG
>JAAZAN010000069.1 GCA_012514315.1 Chloroflexota bacterium | reverse complement strand
CGATGCGGTCCAGCAGCGGGCCTGAGATGCGTTTGCGATACCGCTCGATGGCGCCCACCGAACACGTGCAGGCACGCTCCGCGTCACCGAAGTAACCGCACGGACAGGGATTGAGTGCTGCTACCAGCGCAAAGTATTCACAATAGACCCCAGGATCCGGACTGTTCGTTGCCGTTCGAGACTATCGTCACCCTCTAGGGCCGTACAGAGCACGACCAGCAAGCCGGCCGATGCCAAACTACAGCCAGAGCTGGATCAGTTCGGTTGGAAGCCGCTAACCTAGCGGCATTATAGGCCCAAAGACGCCCCACGCAACTTGTGGGGCGTCTTCTTCTTTGCCATGGACAACAATCCAACGAGGAACCGTTCCATCCGCTCCCGTTCCTGATGTAACTGGCCCTGTTCTCGGGCATAGCCAGAATCACGACGTCGAAGTCGAGGTCGTGCTTGTAGAGTTCCTGTAGGCAAAGCTGAGTAACACACGCTAGAGACGCCCCACAAGTTGCGTGGGGCGTCTCTTTCTTCAACATCGACTAACTACTGCTGACGTGCTCTCAGCCGTGGCGAGGCTGCAGGGTGATGGGCGAACGATCTTGAGTACAAGAAGCCCATGCTACTCAACCTGTGCGGGCGTACCATGCCGATTCTAGTTCGGCGAGTACTCAGCGTTCAGCGACTGTAACCTGGCATCCCTTACTTTGGACATGACATAGATGGCTAGATAGAATACCGGACCAAGGGCAATGATCGCATAGACCCACGCAGTCCTGTAGACTTTGTACAGCTGAAGAGCCAGGACGATCAGTGAGACAAGTATCTGCGAATGGTAGAAGATGCGTCGGACCCCAACGATCATCTGAGGATATGTCGCCCCAGTTCTTTTCTTGTACTCAGGGTCTCGGCTGCAGGATAACCTCCCATCAAAGTCAAGTACCGTAAACAAGGTGGCGTCGTTAGGGTTGGTGCAGAACTCTGCGAATGTGATGCTGCTGTCGGCGCCTGGCACTTCGTAGGACTGGCCATTTACAAAGGCTTCGATCTGCCGGAACCTTGCGCGGTGTGCACTATGCCACCTACCTATTCTTGCATCAATGTACAAGAACAGGAAGGGGATAAAAGTACCGATGATCAGGAAGTACAAACCGTTAGTCACGACTCCTTGGAGCCCTAACCCAACACCCATGGCGGCAAGCCAGAGCGTGACTGATAGCTGCCTAGATTTCCATTCCGCATTCTCTAGGTGCTCTTGGTGCGCCTGTAGATACCCATACTCTAGCTTGAGGAACTCTAGTCTCTCGCGGACAGCCACATCTGTTTCCACGTTTCACCTCGCATCGTCTTCTCCACGGGCCCAAGTTTGCGCCGAAGCCGAAGTTACATCAGCGGTGTCTCGCCTTCGCAGCGCACAGACCACCTCCAAGGGATGCCTAATTCCCTAGTGTCCAGGTAACGTCCTCGGTGACGCCAATTCCGTACTCATCAGCAAACGTCTCACCGTCACAGTTGACTGCGCAGAGGTCGTATGTGCCTGGCTTCAGGTAGAACATGCGCTTTCCATTGGGCAACAGGGACTCGTTCGTATCCATCCAGTCTGCGCCCCAATCGCTGCTTCCGGCTGGAACTATGTATACAGAACAGATCTCCCAAGGTGAGCGGTTGTCTACTAGGAGTCTGAGAATGGCTGCGCGATCCCCTATTCTTATCGCCGTATCGCCGGAGATGTCAGCGGCTGCAGCCACCAGTACCTGGTTCCATGTCTCGACCCGGATATCGTAGCTTCCAACCGGCAGGGCGAAAACTCGCGCGTTGCCAGACCCGATACTTTCATCGTCGCTGAGCTGGTCAGCTCCCCACGAAGCTTTGTCGCTCGGAGAGATGTAAACATGGCAGATCTCATCAGGGCTTCGATTCTCGATTCTGATGTTGATGCCAAAAGGCGTTGACTCGATGGCCGTTCTCTGACTATGCGGTAGCCTCTGCGTTGGTGCCGGGGGCGAAGCCGGGCTCGTGCCAGCATCCTGAGCTGGTGAAAGCAGATTGCTGGACATTGTTCTGGCCTCGGGCCAACGTTCATCGATAGCCAAGACCATCGCCCTTGTGATCGCCGCGTCCACGGTCGAGCTGACCGAGCCATTCAACTCGTGCGGTGTCTTGAACTCCTTAGGATATACCATCCGATCGCTCGCGGTCGGAGGTGCCTGACCGGCAAGGGCGTGATAGAGTGTCGCTCCAAGACTGTATAGATCACTACGCGGATCCGTATGCTTCCCTTGGGCCCCCCACTGCTCAGGAGGGGCATACTCCGGCGTTCCCATCCCACGCATCACTGTCCTCGTCTTAGGGGCGGCAGGATCCCACAGCTTCACCAGACCGAAGTCCACTAGCACCGCCCTGTCTTCAGGTGTGATGATCACATTCTGTGGTTTGAT
>JAAZAN010000068.1 GCA_012514315.1 Chloroflexota bacterium | reverse complement strand
GTGGCAGTTGGAAGCAGAAAACCCAGCTTCGCCCTGTCAAAACTCACGCCGGGAACAAAAAAGCGCGTCAATTGATTCCTCGAGACGTCATATTTGGTGCGATTCGAGTTTAGATGCAATTGCCCTGCCGCAGTGGACAGACTGCCGTGGGGCACGACGAACGCAGTCATCCCCGAAGTGCAGATCAACCTGCCGCCGTAGACGCTGACCACGCAGCGCACACAGCCGAAGACGGCGGATGGGCGCCTGCCCACACACGTCCACCAAGGGTCGAGACAACGACACCGGTTTCGACGCGATCGAGAGCCTCATCGACGCCCGCTACCGGGCGAACGCTCGAAACGGATTGACCTGTGTCAGCTGCCTCAGCGCTATGTCGTCCACTCCCACGCCTCGCAGCTTCGGCAGGAAGACGTCGGTGATGTATGTAAAGGCCGATGGCGCCCCACCATTGGGCTGGGCCGGGTCAAACCAGCCCCGGTCGTGGCTCAGCAGGACGTGATCGCCCAGACCGGCCTCGAGCGCATGCCGCACCAGTTCGACGTATGTGTCATCGTCTGGATCCTCGCTACCGATCGAATCGTATTCGATCCAAGCGCCGCGCCGAGCGATTTCCAAATGAATGTCACGATCAGGCTCAGCCTGAGTATGAACCCAGATGAAACGCTCCGCTGTGTATCCAACGCTCTCGATAATCGCTAGCTGGTCACGGACGACGTGTCCGCGGATGGTGTGGCTCCCAATAACCGCATTCGTCGCGGCGGCCGCGCGGGCCGCCGCTCGTAGCACCTTCGTCTCAGTGGGCGTGATGCCATCATCTCCGGCGCTGAGCTTGATCCAGGCAGCCTGCACCCCGCTGCCTTCTATCTCGCCCTGCAACTCGCCCAGCATCCACTCGCAGAGCTCTTCCTCCGCAGCTGCGTGGATCCAAGGTGGAATCCAGGGCTCCCGGTAGACACCGGTGGGGACGACCAGGGGATACTCCGTCGCCTGGGATACTGCCTTCAGGATGTCGGCCCGCCTACCGACGCCGACAGGGCTGCACTCGACAATGGCCGTGATGCCTGCGCTCCGCGCGCGCTCGATCTCCGGCGCCATAAGGTTGATGACATCAATTGCCTCGGCCTGCGAGTAACCCGGCTGATCCCACGTTCGGAGATCGACGAAGATATGCTCGTGAGGCAGAATCATCCCCATCTCATCGGCCGATTTCGCACCCAGTGTCGTGATTAGCTCAGACATTCCGTTCCTCCTCCACGACTTCCTCCAGCCAGATACGCTCATCAAGTGTCTCCTACGCCACAAGGCCGTCCTTCCCCGACGAGCCCATCGTGACGCGTCGGTTCATCGGGGGCGTATGGCATCGTTACACTCAGACGTTAAGCGGCTCGGTCTGTGATTCCAACGTCGGCAGGAAACGCCCTTGCCCAGGCTGGGCGACCACCTCGCCATCCCAGAGCACGCGCCGTCCGCGCTGGAACGACATCTCTGGCCAGCCCAGGACGGTGCGGCCCTCGTACAGCGAATAGAGAGCATTCGAATGCTGATTCTCAGCCCGAATGGTGAACTCGCGCGAGGGGTCGAAGACAACCAGGTCAGCATCTCCCCCAACCGCGATTGTCCCCTTGCGAGGATAGAGCCCGAACACTCGGGCGGGGTTCTCGCACAGCACCTGCACCATACGCACCAGGCTGATGCGCCCACGGTTGACACCCTCGTCATGCACCAGCGGAAGTAGCGTCTCGATCGTGGGCGCCCCAAACGGCTGCTCCAGGAATGGCCTGCTCAGGTCACGTAACTTCGGGGCATGGTCCGTCGAGACGACCTGGAGCGTACCGTCGCACACTGCCTCCCACAGCGCAGCCCGATCGCTGGCGGCCCGGATCGGCGGCCCAATCTTGGCCTGCGCTCCCAGCTCTGCCATCACCTCCTGCGTCAGAGTGAGATAGTGCGAGCACGTCTCCGCGAAGACCCGCTGCCCCTCGCGATGTGCACGCCGGATGTGCGGCAGCGAGCGGGCCGTGGTCACGTGCGCAATATAGAGCGGGCATCCCACCAACTCGGACAGTCGCAGCGCGCGGAATATCGCCTCCTCCTCCAGAATATCGGGGCGCGACCGGTTGTAGTCCAACGCAGACGCATCGGGCTGGGCCAGAATCTTGTCCTCAAGGTAGTCGACTGCGCCCCCATTCTCCCCATGGATCATAGCCATGCCGCCGTGCTCTTGCAGAACATCCATTGCCTTGACCAGGTGGTAGTCGTCGGTATTCCAGCCCTGCTTGACATACGCCATGAAGAACTTGAACGTACGCACACCGAGTCCCATGACCTGGGGAATCTCAGCCAACTGTCGGGGCGAATCAAACAGAGCGCCGTGCAGACCAAAGTCCAGCACAGAACGCGCCTCCGCATCCGACCGCATCTCCTCCACCTTCTGCAGCAGGCTTTCCCCCGTACGTGCCGGAGCGAAGTGAAGCAATGTGGTCACACCCCCGTATGCCCCAATGCGCGCACAGTCGGCCACATCGTCAACGTAGACGGGGTGGACGTGTGCGTCGATGACACCGGGCAACAGCAGCTTTCCGGAGATGTCGATCGCTTCCGTTGCGTTGTCCACCGGCAGGTCGGCCCCCACCGCAACGATCTCCTCACCTCGCACGCCGACATCGCCCCGGCGGACACCTGCCCCTGTGACAATCAGTCCACCGCGCAGCAAGAGATCAAAATGAGTGTTCATTGTAGCCTCCTGCGACCTCGCCCTTCAGACCAAACCACATCCCGCTCAGCCTACAACGCCCGAGCGAAAAGCCTGACCCGCCTAAAACTAGATACAGCCCAACACCAGGGCGATCAGCGCCATACGCACGTAGACGCCATTCCTGACCTGACGGAAATACGCAGCGCCCGGCAGGTCGTCGACATCGGCCGCAATCTCATTGACTCGCGGTAGCGGGTGCATGATTGTCACATCAGGCTGCAGTCTCTGCACCATCTCGCGGGTCAGGATATAGCTATCCTTCAGGCGCTCGTACTCGGCCGGGTCCTCGAAGCGCTCACGCTGAATCCGGGTCATGTAGAGCACATCCGCCCCCTTCAGCGCCAACTCCAGATCAGTGGTCTCCTCCACGGTGACACCCCAATCCCGCAGCTGTGCCACGATATCGGGCGGCATCCGTAGGGACTCAGGCGATACAAAGACCAATTTGCAGCCATAGTGTTTATATAGCTCGACCCCGGCGTGAACCGTACGGCCAAACTTCAGATCGCCGCACAGCACGATCGTGTTCCCATCAATACGACCACGCTCAGAACGCACAGTATACAAATCAAGCAACGCCTGCGTAGGATGTTGACCAGCACCGTCACCACCATTGAGTACAGGCGCCTCCGCCACATCCGCTGCTTCACGCGCCGAACCGATCTCCGGGTGCCGCATCGCGATGATATCGACATACTGGTCGACGGTACGAATCGTATCAGCCAACGACTCACCTTTCGACGTTGACGACGCACTGGCCGACGCAAAACCCACCACGCCGCCACCCAGACGCTGCATCGCCGTCTCGAAGGACAGCCGCGTTCGGGTGCTCGGTTCGAAGAACAGCGTGCCCATCACATAACCCGCCATCAGGTCCAAACCCTGCCGCCCCTTCAGCTCCTCGAGGAAATGATCGGCCACATCCATGATGTGCTGCAGTTCGTCACGACTGAACTGCGCACCGTCCAGAATATCCTTACCTGCCAGACTTCCCATGACTCCTCCTCACCAAGAACCAGCTTGCGCCTGGGATTCGCTCAGGCGAGAACCATGACAATGAACAGATCGCGCAGTCATCACACTGCTTGCACCAGTCCGCGGAGGACCTCGGCAAGCCGAACAACACCCTCGTTGATCTCCTCAGGAGTCAAGGCGCAGAATGGAATGCGCACGAAGTTCTCAACGTCGCAGCCAGGGAAGAAACCCCGACCGTCCGTGAGAATGAGGTTCGCCGCACGCGCCCGTTCCAGGAGCTCATCCGCCGACACCTCGAACCTGAGCGTGACGCCGACAAAGAACCCACCATCCGGTCGCTGCCAGGTCGCTAAGTCGGCCAGGTGTTGCTCCAGGGCGCTCAGAGTAGCGCCCAGCCGAGGTTCATACAGCTCGCATAGCCGCGCGATGTTGGGTTCGAGCCAGCCACGCCGGATATACTCATAGATGATAGCCTGATTGAGATAGCTCGGACCGATGTAGGTGTCCTCAGCCATCTTGGCCAGTGGCCCTGCAAGCGAGGCGGGGGCAATCACATAGCCGACGCGCATCCCCGGGCTGACCAGCTTGCTATACGAGGACATCTGGATCACCCGATCCGGAGCCAGTTCGAACAGCGTCGGGTACTCTTCCCCGCGGTAACGTAGTCGACGGTAGGGAACATCCTCCACGATCCAGAACTCATAGGCGCGGGCCAAAGTCGCCAGACGTTGGCGCTTCTCCAACGACAGAACCGCACCGCTGGGATTCTGGAAATCGGGAATCACGTAGAAGTACTTGGGACGTTCTCCGCTCTCGAGTCGAGCTTCAACCGCGTCAATGTCAGGACCATCCTCCTCCAGCGGAAAGCCCACCAACTGTCCGCCTGCACGACGAATGATGGTCAATGCGCGATCGTAGCTCGGTTCCTCGACATAGACGACCGAACCAGTCCCGAGCAGATAGCGCGCGCAGAAATCCTGAAGTTGAAGCGACCCCTGCCCGACGATCACCCGATCATCATCGACCCCCGCCTCACGCGCCAGCAGGGCCCGCAGCGGTGCAAATCCGCGTACTGGTGCGTACTGCAGCACAACGTCACCGTACTCGTGCAAGACAGCCGCCGCACACTCGGCTAGCTGAGCGATGGGAAATGACTCAACCGGCGGCACACCGCGTGTCAACTGCACCCGTGGTCTGGATTCACTCATAGGCCTGTCTCTCCCTCTGATGACTGAATTCCTTAGTTCCGGACTCGTCAGAAATTGGAGCAATCCACCGGATGATGCCTAGTGATGCAACTTCTGGCAGACATGTACCGAAAACACCTCAGCGCAACAGGAACCAGCCGATCGGTTCACTGGTCGGCCAGCATCTGGAAACTGAGGTGTCTGATGAGGTCAGTCGTCGGCGTCCGTTATCCGAACGCAATCCATCCCAATGGAATCACATTTGGCGACTGACTAGGCAGCAGTGAGCGGACATATCAAGCCGTCGAAGGATGGGCGACGCCCATCCTTCGACGGGCACACGAAATCACAACATCAGCCGCGGAGAACGCTACCGGACGGAATACAGCGGCTGTGCGATCTACAGGGTTATGCGGTCAGCTCGCGAGCGACGTCGACGGCGCTGGCTGCGTCCGGTGCATACGCGTCCGCACCGATCTCCTCCGCAAACGCCTCCGTCACCGGCGCCCCACCGATCATCACCTTCACCGAGTCCCGCAACCCCGCCTCCTCCAACGCCTCGATCGCCCCCTTCATGTTCACCATCGTCGTCGTCAGCAGCGCGCTCATCCCCATCAACTGCGGCTGGTGCTCCCGCACCGCGGCCACAAACGCGTCCGATGATACATCCGTCCCCAGATCGATCGTCTCGAAGCCCGCGCCTTCCAGCATCATCTTCACCAGGTTCTTCCCAATGTCGTGCAGGTCCCCCTTCACCGTCCCGATGATGCACTTCCCAGCCGTCGGTATCCCACTCTCCGCCAGCAATGGCCGCAGTATGTCCATCCCCGCGTGCATCGCCCGCGCCGCGATCAACACTTCCGGCACGAACAGCTCACCCGCTTTGAAGTCCCGGCCTACCTCGTCCATCCCCACGATCAGCCCACCCGACAACACCTGCTCGGGTGCAACCCCCTCATCCAGCGCTTGCTGAACTAGCTGGGCCACGTCACCGGCCGATCCCTCATACAGCTTCGATGCAATACTCTGTAGAACGTCTGACATT
>JAAZAN010000067.1 GCA_012514315.1 Chloroflexota bacterium | reverse complement strand
TGCCGGTCTTTCGGCTGGATGCGGATGCCCACACCTTCTCGATCGAGCGCGAGGAGGATGGGTGGCGAGTGCGCGGCGTTGACATCGAGCGGATGGCATCTATGACGGTGTGGAATCTGGATGAGGCCGTGCAGCGCTTCATCTACACGCTGGAGCGAACTGGCATCGCCGACGCGCTGCGTGAGGTTGGGGCTCAACCGGGCGACACCATCTATGTCGGTGATAAGGAGTTGGAGTGGGAGGAATGAGTGCGGAGTCCGCTGCCGCCAGCCGCCTGGGCATTCTCGGCGGGACATTCGATCCTCCCCACTACGGCCACCTGGTGCTTGCGGAAAACGCCCGTGTCCAATTGGCGCTGGATCAAGTACTGTTTGTCCTGGCCGGACAGCCTCCGCATAAGCCCGATCGACCGATCACCTCGGTTCACCACCGCCTTGCTATGCTTCAGGCAGCCATAGAGGACAACCCAGGGTTCGTGATCTCACGCGTTGACATCGAGCGCCCTGGACCTCACTACACCGTGGAAACATTGGCGCTGCTGCATACTGACTATCCCAAGGCGGACTTCTTCTTCCTGCTAGGCAGTGACAGCCTATCCGAGTTCGCTCACTGGCGCGACGCCAACGGCATTCTAGGCCAGACCCATCTGGCTGTGATGCAGCGGCCCGGATACAATCCGGATCTATCGGTTCTGACGGCCCAAGTGCCCAGCCTGAAGGAGCGGCTAGTCTGGGTGGATGCACCACATCTTGATCTGGCTTCGACCGATCTACGTCGTCGCGTGTCGCAACGCCTCCCTATGCGCTACCTGGTGCCGCCACGCGTCGAGGAGTATGTGCGGGGGCACGGCCTGTACCTGGGAGAAGGTGGATGAGACAGCTTCCCATTCTGCTGCTGCTCGTGTGTGTTCTGGTGGCGTGCAGCGGGATCGACGGGACGCCGGACACGGCGACGCCGCGGCCAGTCTCGACGCCACCGCAGGCGACTCCGACGCCGCTGCCGGCGGGCACAACGACAGGGGCCCAAGTGCGCGCGCGAGGCCGGCTACGGGTAGGGGTCCGGTACGATCTACAGCCATTTGGGTTTGTCGATGAGCGGGGGCACGTCGACGGGTTCGATGTGGCGTTGGGGCGTGAGTTCGCTCGGCGATGGCTCGGTGACGCGGAGGCGGTCGAGTTCCGCCAGGTTCGCACCGATACTGCGGTCGAGCATATCCAGGCCGGCGATATCGACTTGGCGATCGCGGCGCTGCCGCACACGCAGGATGGTGAAGCCGGTGTGGATTTCACACTGCCGTACTTTCGAGATGGCCAGGCGCTCCTTGTACGCGCCGTCGATGCGGCCAGCATTGAGGGACCAGGCTCGCTAGAGAATCGTCTTGTCGGCGTCTCCCGCTGGAACGGCGCTAACGTAGCGCTTCAGTCTGCGGTCCCATTCACACTGTCGGTCCAGCTATATGACCGCTTCGACTATGCAGTCGCGGCGATGGGACGCGGTGAGGTGCAGGTCGTCGCAGATCTGCGACATCGTCTCTTCTGGGGGGCCGCGATGCTGCCGGGATCAGTAATTGTGGGACAGTACTCGTGGACTCCATTGGCGATGGCATATCCTCAGAACGATGCCTTCTTCGCCGATTTGGTGAATCTGACCTTCCAGGAGATGGTGGCGGACGGAACCTACGCGAACCTCTACGCGCGCTGGTTCGCCCAGGAGGATCCGCCTGTCGTCGAGCGTTGGCCAGGAAGCGAGCGGCCACTGTTGACCGACGCGCCTCTGTTTGCGGCCGCCCCGAACACGCTCGGCGGCATTCGGGTACGCGGGAGGCTCGTGGTGGCTCTGGCGCCCGATCGATCTCCCTTCTCCTACGTGGACGACAGCGGTACGCTTGCCGGGTACGACGTCACGCTTGTGCGGCTGTTGGCCGAGCGATGGCTGGGCGATCCATCTGCCGTCGATTTCGTTCCCGCATCGATGGATGCTGCGATGGAGATGCTCCGAACCGGACAGGTTGATATGCTCGTGGGCGGTGTGGCCCACACTCGAGCCGCTGAGATGCAGATTGACTTCAGCACGACGACCTATGTGGCGGGCGAAAGCCTGATGGTCATAGCTGGTACACCAGTGACTGGAGTGGGAGATCTGGTAGGTCAACAGGTGGCAGTCGTTACGGGGACCGATAGTGGGGATGTGCTGCTTGCGGCAGCGCAGCGTGAGGGTGTCGCGTTGACCGTGATCCCCCAACCGTCGCTGGCGAGCGCGATGACGCTGCTTCAGGAGGGTCAGGTTGCCGCAGTGGCTGGGGATCGCGCCTTGATGCTCGGGCCGGCGTATGCGACTCCCGGCGTAGGAGTCCTTCCTCTCCGTCTTACTGAGGTTCCTCTCGCTGTTGGCCTTCCTCCTGGAGACTCGGCGTTCAGGGATCTCGTGAATCTGACCCTACAGGCAATGGCGCGCGATGGTCAGATGACGGGTCTGTACCAGACCTGGTTCGAAGATAGTCCCCCGGTGCAGGATGAGTGGCCAGGCGCTCCCTATCGGCTGCTGCGTATCGAGCTGTCGTCTGCAGCAGAAGGCGATCTTGAGTAGACCCTCAACGCTGGTGTGAGGTATCGGTGGCGTGGCGTCGATGAGCTTGTGCGCCGGGCCGTTCGGACCACGTGGCCAGCGCGATGCCGATCAGGATCAGTGGGCCTCCTATCAGTGTCAATCCGACTGGCGGTTCGTTCAAGAGCCACCATGCCAACAGTATCGATCCCACCGGTTCGGCCAGTACGGCAATGGTTACGTAGGCGGCCGATAGGTAGCGCAGGGCCCAGTTGATCGACGAATGCCCAAGGAGTTGTGGTCCCAGCGCGATCAGCCATAGCCAGCTCCACGTACGCGGTTGCTGGGGGAGTGGATCCAGGCCGGCCACCAGTGTGGACGCCAGCAGCAGCACAGCGGCGGTCCCGTAGACCGGGAACACGTAGGCCAGCAACGAGAGTCTAGCGCGCATCCGTCGGCCCAGGAGCACGTATCCGGCTGCCGTCACGCCGCCGATAAGGGCGAGAACGTCGCCCAGCAAGCGGTGGTGACTGCTATGGTTCATATCACCGGCTCCTATGATGACGACGCTGCCGATGAAGGCCAGCGCCATGCCGACTACAATCCCGCGTGACAGGTGTTCGTGCAGCAGCAAGTGGGAGGCGAGCGCGACGAAGATCGGGTTCGTTGAGACCAGTACGACGGAGGCTGCTACGGAGGTATAGCTGAGCGATGTGATCCACGTGCCGAAGTGAATCGCCAGCAGCGCGCCAGACGCGAGCAGTGTAAGCCAGTCGGCTCGGGTCAGAGCAATGAGTTCCCGCCGGCGGGTGAGAAAGGCGGGCAGCGCGAGCACAGCGGTTGCGAGGATGAGACGCCACGCGGCGATGACCAGCGAATGAGCATCAGCCTGAGCCATCCGGATGAGAATGGCAGCCGATGACATTGCGCAGACACCGAGCACCACGCCTGCATATGGGGTCACCCGTTCGTTGCCAGAAAGACCGTCTCGTTCAGTCATGTCCCCCTCCTACGGGATCGATGGTTGCGCTCGAGATCGCTCAGCGGAGTTCATTGAGGTTCAGGCTCTACGAGTTGCACGATCCGGAAGGTCTTGACAAAGTCCCGAATGGCGCTACAATGGTCGGCATTACAGTCGTGACCAGCCGCATCGCAGGCATAGTGCAGCGCCACACAGCACAGGCGCCAGTTCGATGTGGCAGAATCCCATCACACATAATATGGAGGCAAGGAAAATGTCATATGTGATCACCAGCAAGTGTGAGCGCGCCGGCCTGTGTGTGGACGTGTGTCCCACCGATTCCATCCACGCAGTGGATGACGATCCCGATTGGCCCTTCTACTACATCAATCCCGAGACGTGCATTGAGTGTGGTGCGTGCGAGACTGAGTGCCCGAACGAAGCCATCTTCTACGAAGACGACGTTCCCGATGAGTACGCGGCCGATGTCAAGAAGAACGCGGACTTCTTCGAGAGTGGCCCTGGCAAGGATCTGGGCTAGAACGTACCGGGTCTGACGTTACGAGCGCCTGGCGACGACCGACTGCCGAAGTGCGGAGCAGTCTGACGGCGCCGGGCGCCTTGTTGCCGTATGGTGCGCGCGTGGGTGACCGTGGATCTACACCACCGCGATGGGGCTGCTGAAGATCCACCCCCGCCGTGACAGCTGGTACGTGCGGTATACCTCAACCCGATAGACACCGGGCTCGGCGGTCGTATGCTTCAGTGCGGTGCCGTGTTCTGTCACTACGGTCTTGCCATTACATACCAACCTGATGTGTGCCGTGTCCGGCGCCTGAATCTCGAATATCGTCGCGCCAGTTCGGACGATTTCATCGCCCATCAGCGCGACGTTTGAGCCACTGCGTGCGGTGAATCTGAAACCCGCCGTCGGCGCCGGCAGGTCATAGCCAACGAATGTCCTTCCGGCGCGCAGAGCGCTGTAGACCAACGCCCGATCGTGTTCCAGGATACCGTTGAATGGGCGCTCTGTCAGGATGTGGGTGTTGACACAGCGGAACAGATAATCGTATGGCAGCAGCGTCCTTTTCGACTTGCCCACGGAATACTCGTTTCCGTGGGCGTCGGCATTGCCGATGGCAGCGACTCGCTTTCCCTGTGCCAGCAGGTCATCCCAAAGTCTTAAGGTTGCCTGGAATGGCCCTGTGATACCCCAAGCAGGGAACGTGGTGTAGATCAAGGCTGCGAGTTTGTTCCGCATCAGGGCCTTGAATTCGGACATTGTGTTCCAGATCTCGAGTCCGGCATAACCCGTCACATCCCAGTCAGTCCACGGAATGGCATCGAGCCCGGGTTGTACTGGGCTACTGTACTCAAATGGATGGGCGATATAGGCAACACCCCCCCGTCGGTTGACTTCGTCGATCAGTGCCTGTGGTGCAGATGCTTTCGGTGAGAGTTCGGTCTGAGTATTGTAGACCAGAAGATGGTTACTCTGAGGCTGCAATCGAACGTCGTGAATCTCCTCCCCGACCAGGAGAAGCGTGTTTTCGTAATACCCCTCGACCCCATCGACCCACACGTTGTGGTCCGTGCAGACAACAAAATGGAGGCCGGCCTTTCCGGCTGCCCGGGCAACGTCGGCGTGGAGGGCTTTACCGTCTGAGTAGACTGTGTGCACGTGGAGGTTGCCGATGTACTCGTATACACTCATTTCGAATGTCCTATCCTCATCAGGAGAGATCCCACGCCGGGTAGGGCGCTGGCCTCTGGAGGTGACGCGCAATAGACGGCGGCTGGTGCATCGTGGGTATGTCACCACTCGCTGATGCACTTGAACTGTTATGACCCGGCGTATATTACCGTACGCCCAGATCGTTGTCAAGTGGGACCGGATCGAGTATAATCACGTCCGCGCAGAAGGCGAATCATGGGCAGCCTGTACAGTGAACAGGACTTCGGGGCATAACGATATCCTCTCCGCAAGAGGGCGAGGATGCTCGGCATACGTGGGTGTGTCGGTGGGTAGCTGCTGGCTTGCAGTTGCCCACTACCGCTATCCGTCAGTGCTGCTCGACCCAGCGGGGCCTGATATCGGCTCCAAGCTGGAAGGCTGACAGACTGGTGAGTTGAGGCAACCTGGTACTGGAGATGACGATGAGCCGTCGCCGTTGGGGGCGTGCGGATGATATGATCGGCGGTCTGCCGGTGGAGAGACTCCTCACATGTCCCGTGCGGTAGCCTGCCTGTTGGCCGTACTCATTGGCGTGGGGGCGCCTCAGCAGGCCGCTGAGGTGTCCGGCGCTCGAGCTCATGGGTGGACAAGTACATCGGGTGGTCAAGTTTGCTTCGGAAGCCAATATGGTCCGGTCTGTGTCGCCCGCTCGATGGGAGAAGTCGGGGGCGCTGGGGGCGAAGCACCGGAAGAGGCCGCGGTCGCGCTGATGGAGACATTGCTTCGCGGACCAAGCCGCTCAGAGATCGCCCAAGGGCTGTATACGGCGATTCCCTTTGGTACTGAGCTGATCACCGTGGACGTGGCCGCGGACCAATTCATCGTCCGTTTAGATGTACCTCCTGAGCGACTGGCCCATCTCGATAGTGTGCTCGTCGAGGAGATCGTCGAACAGGTTGGGTGGACACTGGCGCCGCTGGGCTGGCGCGATCTGCAGATCTTGGCTCTAGATCCACGAACGCGGGAGTACAAAGCGATCTCAGAGTATCTGCCTGAGCTGCCCGACCCTCGGAAACCAGTGCTGCCTGGAGAGGGGCCCGTGGACCCCGGGATGAGCACAATGCTGGCAGGCGAGGACCCGAGGCAGCCACACGGGGCGTTGACTGGCAAGACGGTGTACGTCAGTGCAGGGCACGGATGGCTCTGGAGTGGGGGGGCATGGCGGGTCCAACGTATACCTTACCCGCGACCGCCGTATGTGGGCCCGATCATTGAGGACTTCAACAACGCGGAGGCAGTCAACCAGTACCTGGTGCAGTATCTCTGGAATGCAGGCGCTCGAGTCTATCCCGTTCGTGAGCGGGATATGAATGCATTCGAGGCTATTGCTGACAACGACGGATCGAGCCCCCAGGCAAGCTACAGCGAGACGGGGACATGGGCAACCGTTGCGTTCACCGATACTGGCTACGGCGGCAAGAGCTATCGTTGGGCTGCGACGGTGACCGGGCCGGCGACGGCGGCTGCGACGTGGATGGCAACACTGGTTGAAGGCGGCAACTACGCGGTCTACGTCTGGTATCGGGCAGGGGCGAACCGGGCGCCCGATGCCCGGTACACGGTGTATCACGCTGGAGGAGAGACCACGCTGACCGTCAATCAACAGCGCCATGGCGACACATGGCATTATCTGGGGACGTTCGGCTTTCTGGCGGGCGAACAGGTGCGGGTGGTGCTAGACAATCGGTCAGCGTTCGCCGACACGGTTGTGGTGGCCGACGCGATGCGCGTCGGCGGGGGGACGTTCAGCAGCCTGACGGGTATTGTGACGGGCACGACGGTCATCTCGGGTGAGCCCTGGTGGGATATGGCCGCTCTATACCAGACACAGCGGATGGGGATGGACCCCGGGCCGTACTTCAACGATATTGTGGCTCGCCCGATGTATGCTCGCTGGGAACACGCCGGCACAGGTGAGGATGCGGTCTACGTATCGTGGCATACCAATGGCTACAACGGCTACCAGACGATCGTGCGTGGCACGGCGAGCTTCATTCACAATGGAGGTGGCAAACCGGTTACTCCAGGTAGTGCTGTGTTGCGCGATGCGATCCACAACGAGCTGGTATCCGATATCCGGGCGACGGTGGACCCGAGCTGGCCCGGCGGCACCTACAGCAAGGATCTCGGTGAGCTGAGGGAGTTGTGGGACAGTGACCCAAGCGTGCGCATGCCGGGGGCGCTGATCGAGATTGCCTATCACGATCATCCTGCGGATACCGACCTGCTCAAGAGGCCGTCGTTCGAGCAATTGGCTGCCAGAGCCGTGACGCAGGGCATCATTCGCTACTTTGAGATCCGAGATGGGGTAGATCTCACATTGCCGCCCGAACCTCCGACACACCTGATGCTGTTCAATGAAGGGTGGGGTGGATTGCGTGTGTCGTGGCGTCCGCCCGTTGCCAGTACGGTCGGGCTGGGTGGTGATCCACCTACGGGGTATCGGGTCTACACGAGCACGAACGGAGTGGGCTGGTCGCACGGCGTGCCCGTCACGGGTGGTACGGAGTTTCTCCTTGAAGGACTCCCACAGGGCCAGCTGGTCTTCGTCCGCGTGGCATCGACCAATACTGGCGGTGAGTCCTTCCCGACTGAGATACTGGCAGCGCGCGTTGGCGATCTGGCCGGCGTGCTGGTAGTCAGTGGATTCGATCGGCTTGATCCGGATATGCTTGTACCCGAGATCTATGCACCGCTGGGCGAGACGCACATGCGGATGCTGCTGAACCGCATGAATGCCTACAACTACGTGATCCACCATGGGGAGGCCATCGAGTACCCGTTCGATGGGGTCTCAAACGAGGCTGTGTCGGCCGGCCTGGTGGATCTCAGGGACTACAGTGTGGTTGATTGGATTCTGGGTGAGGAATGGGGTGTCTTACAAGCACTGGATGCGGTCGAACGACAGGCTTTGTCGTCCTATCTGGACGCTGGCGGCGCGCTGTTCATCAGTGGATCGGAGCTGGGCTACGATCTGGTTGCCAGGGGTGTGGATCCTGCCTTCTATGGGAGTGTTCTGCGGACGACGTACGTCAGCGATGACGCAGGTACCTACGCTGTAGCGCCGACGTCTGGAGGTATCTTCGCCGGACTGGGCACGATCCACTTCGATGCGCTGGGCGAGTACGACGCCGACTTCCCCGATCGTATTGCGCCGGTGAATGGAAGCAGCGCGGCGTTGGCCTATCAGGGTGGACTGGGAGGCACAGCGGCGATTCAGTACGCTGAGGGCTGCCGGCGCATCGTCCATTTCGGGTTCCCATTCGAGACGATTCGGCCTGAGATGCGGGCTGCAGTCATGTCTCGGGTGATGGGCTTTCTGGATGAGTGTCTGGTTGCCCGTCCGCGGACCGCGATCACCTCACCTCGCACTGGGGCGTATGCGGTCAACTCGATCCCGAGTTTCGAGGGGGCGGCCACGGGTGTGGGCGGAATTGACCGAGTCGAGGTCTCGTTACGGCGCGGAGCGGATGGGGCCTACTGGAACGGCGCCGTATGGGGAGCGGTACAATGGCACACGGCAACGGGAAACGAGCTGTGGTCGTTTCCGATGCCGTCGACTCTGAGCCTAGGCAGATACACAGCCAGTGCGCGGGCCTGGGACAGCGCTGGGATGTCGGACACGACACCAGCGCTCGTGGATTTCGCCGTGGTCCTTCCAACGGCCTACCTGCCGCTGGTTCTGCGTTCCAGTGTTTCGCGGGTGCAGGACTGCGTCGATCTCGCTGTCAACGGGGGATTTGAGGCCGAAGGCGGGTGGGACTTGGTGAATGAGGCCGGCTACGAGGCGGCGCTTAGGTACGCTGGCGCTCGCAGCATGCGCGTGGGTATCCCTGTAGGACAGACGAACCCGTACACTGATCCTCTGTACTCCTCCGTAGCGCAGACGGTGACGTTGCCCGCCGGGCGTGCCATCACGTTGAGCTACCGGGAGTTCCCACTCTGCGAGTCGAACGACCCCG
>JAAZAN010000066.1 GCA_012514315.1 Chloroflexota bacterium | reverse complement strand
GTGCAGATACCGTACGAAGTCGACAACTCGTGGGAACTCCCGCGCCTGATCACGCGATAGAAGCGCTGCATCCCGGCTCCAGATCTCCTTAGGAAGGCCCTGCACGACATCCCAGCGGATCGTCCAATGATCCTCGCAACAGTCGTAGTAGTCGCACAACGTCTCACCCGTCACAACGACCGTCGGTGTGACCACATGACCCGGTAGCGGAAGGCGGTTGTAGGCCTTGATCGCAACATCGAGACATACCCGTCCGATGAGCTCCGGGAACATCGCCACTCCCACCGATCGTGGGCACCGCAGCATCAGTTCGCGCCGTCCCTCAGGCCCCTCCAGACCAAAGGTTCCGATCAGAATACCATCGACCCGCATACCCAGATGACGCAACGCGTCGAGCGCACCCAAAGCGGATTGGTCATTGCTTCCGATGATGATGTTCACATCAGGGTAACTCAACAGCGCCGCCTCGACCATCGCCCGCGACTCGTCCCGAACCCCCTGACCGTTCACGGACAGGCTGAACTCGGGGTCTGGGACAATGCCGCGCAGTCCCTCGAAGAAGCCGCGCTGCCGCTCGGCCGTGTCCCAGAAGGACGGGAACCCAACGAATAGAACGCGCGCCTGGCCTCCGAATCGATCCCGGACATACCGCCCGACCCACTCACCCAGGGAGACCCCGGCTCGGAAGCTATCGATGGCGACGAGCGTCGTGCTGCCCTGGAACAGCGTGCTCTCGGAGATGATCGGGGCGCCCCGCTGGCTCGCCTCCTGTACGATCATGCGCGCCATACGGGGTTCCATCGGGTTGATGATCACAACATCTGGCTCGATGTGCCGCTCGAGCGTCAATCCCCGCTCGCCTAACTGTCGTCGGGCCCTGTTCGCTACCGCTGCCCCGCCTCGCATGCGGTGGACCAGCCCTTCATCCGCCAACGCATCCAGGTCACGCCGGATGGTCATCTCCGAGACACCGAAGAGGTTACTGAGATCCGTGACCGACGCTACATCGGAGTGCGAGAGATGCTGCAGAATCTGGAATCGCCTCGTTTCGACAGTCGTCGCCACTCAATCACCTCACCCCAAGTCCGGACCACTCTGGATTCGACCCACAAACGGGAGCGACGCTGTCCCACATCAGCCGGGCAGGCATCCGAAATGGTCGCCCCACCGCCTATCCGCACCCCTGACTCAGTGCGCGCCAGGCGGCAGGAAGACCGCCCGGCGCGCCAGTCTACACCAGCGCTACAGATAGAACAACGGCACGTCGATCCACTTGCCGCCGGCCATCGCTGACTCGTGCGCACATAGCCCTGGGATCGTGAAGTCCACCGCCCGCGTCACGTCTATCGGCGGTTGCGTGTTGCTCTCTATCGCCCCCACGAAGTCCCGGATCATGTAGTATTCCGACGTCCCATGTCCACCCCGCTTCGCTTCCTCCGGCGCGTCCGGATCGATCGTCGGACACTCATACGCTCGGCTGCCCTCTTCCTTCGTCATCTCGTCCAACGAGAAGTATCGGCCCGTCGTGCCGCCCCAGCCGCCCTCCCGGCCCGTCTCCACGAAGCCCTTCGTCCCGTACAGCGAGTAGAAGATCATCTCATGGTGCCGCTCCGCCACCTGGCTCCGCAGGATCTTGATCACCGCCCCCTTCTGCGTCTGGAATAGCCCCACCTCCATATCCAAGAACGCGATGCTCTCCTCGGGGAACATGTGCCGGTTCGCGTGCGCTCCTGTCGCCTTCACGATCCGATCGTCCATCAGCGTCAGCAACGGCCCCAGCGTGTGCGCGCAGTACCAGATCGGCGCCCGCCGCGATCGCCAGTATCGCTCACCGGTCTCCGGGTTCACCAACAACCGCTGGATCTCGTGCAGGTACTCCCCTTCCGCGTAGAAGATCTCACCCAGTTTCCTCGCGCTCACCAGCTTCTGCCATTCCCGCACGTAGTGGAAGTAACAGTAGTTCTCCCCCATCATGTACACTTTGCCCGTGCGCTTCACCGTGTTCACCAGCCGCTCGCAGTCATCGATGCTGTACGCCGCTGTCTGCTCACACAGCACGTGCTTGCCGTCCTCCATCGCCGCGATGCACTGCTCGGCGTGGTACTCGATCGGCGTCGCCACCACGATGATGTCCACCGGCGCGTTCACAAACTGGTGGAACTCCGTGTACAGTCCGTCGTCGGAGATCCCGAACTTCCTGCCCTTGTCCGCCAACAGATCCTGGTCGATGTCGCACAGCGCCGTGATCTCCACATCCGGATGGGTGGCCAGTGCATCCACCAGCCCGCCACCGCGCGACAACCCAATCGCTCCTGCCCTATACTTCGCCATAGTCTACCTCCTGATATTGATCCACGCCGTCATATGGTGACCGTGGAGTGCTCCCCAAACTGATCGGACAACACGTGCACACTATAGACTGAACACTGCCGGGGTCCGGCGCGGGGCCGCCACGCGCCACGGCCGCCCCCGACCAGCTATCAGGCAACCCCGTGGAAGAATCCGCGCGACAGACGCTTGGCCTCGTCGACCGCAGGCCACAGATACTCCACTGGCGCCGCCGGCGGTGGCACAATGTCCACCACGAAATCCCGTGGTGATCCAGCCTGCTCAAACATCGTACGGATGCTACGCCGTGCGACGTCCGGATCACCGCTTTTCAGTGCATTCTCCTCGGTGAACGGCATAATAACGATGCCGTCACCCAAGCCGGCCCGCGCTGCCGCAACCGTCGTATTGCCTACTGGCGGGGCAGCCGGACCATCAAACCCATCGATGCGCGTCCTCCGGAATTCGCTCAGGAGCTGAGCCACGTGCCCACAGGCGTGGTGGATGCAGAGCTTGCCACGCGCGTGGAGCGTGTCGGCCGTCTGGTCCAAGAACGGCGCCTCCAACTCCCGGAACATCCTCGGAGAAATCGCGTAGGTTGTCGTATCATCGTAGTTGATCGTGCCATCCGAAGGCATCTCAGCGATGCCACGATAGCACCGCAGATAGTTGTCGCCAATCGCCTCCAACAGCTCGCAGAACGCGCGCCGGTGGTCGTGATAGGCATAGGACACCGTCTCGATCCCCATGTAGACGCGGACACACATGCCAAGCGGGCTGGACGGCGCGCTTATGGTCACGATCCCACCATCCCCCAGCGCCGCGACGTGCCGCTCGATCTCCTCCGGATGGAACTCATACTGCATATCCTCGAAGACATAGGCGAACGCCTGGAAGTCATCCGCTGACTTGACGGGGTACTCCAGCCGCGCCCACGAGATCAAGTCGGGTTCGCCCGTGCTGCCACATGGGTAGGTCCGACGCCAGGCGCGCTGCGTCAGGACGCCGTAGGGCGTCTCCCACTGCTCAGTCTCAATGTCGCCGTCCAGAGTCCGGGTATGACGGACGTTGGTATATACCTCGGAATACCCACCGACCCGATCGATGCAGTCGAGACCGAAATAGCGCGCCAACGCACGTGAGGGCGACATCTCCTGAATGTCATCATAGTAGGACATCGGCATGTGGATAGGCCGGTTATACCCATCGGCCAGCGCGATGACGGGCGCCCACTCGGGCTCCTCGTGTCGATAGGTTCGCAGCAGGTTCTCTCGGGCCGTGATCACGCTATCCTGCCCCCTTCTTGACTGCGTCTGGCCGATGGCACATCGATATCGCCTGCATCCGCGGCTAGACCCATTGAACCCGATCAGGACTGTAGGGCGGCGCAAGATCCTCCGGAATCGGCCGTCCTGCACGCACAGCATCCTGCAGTCGAGCATTGCGCTCCAGGTAGGTCTCCAGCGGATCAAGCTCGAACTCCGCGATGAGATCCGCCACACTGAGGTCATCACGGTTCGTCTCGAGCGAGAAGACCCCCTCCTCGTGCCACATTCGGATGGTGACATCGGTCCCATACCGGGTGCGGATCAGGGGAACTTGGACGTTATTGAAATCGGCATGGAACAGGCCGACATCCAGATCGACAGTGTGCGCGGTGACAGGATCGCCCGGCCCAGTGATCGCCCGGACATCGCCCATCACATCAACGATGCGAGCGTAGCGGGCCTGCACGGCCGAGACAACGTACACCCGATGCGCCCAGGCACGCATACTGAGATGCCGCCCAGCATCGTACGCCGAGGCCCAGAACACGATCTCAGCTCCTCCGCGTTTCAGCGCGAACCATCCATCGTCGAACCAGATATCGAAGCAAATCTGGATACCGATGCGACCGAAATCGGTCTGAAACACCGGCGCAGACCTCCCCGGTGTGACGCCCTGCTCCAGACAGGTGAACGTAGCGCCTTGCACCACGGGATGCAGCTTCGAGTAGATGCCCTGGATCGCGCCCTCTCGATCGATCAGAACAGCGTCATTGGTGAACCGCTCATCGTGGGCGCCGATCAGTGGGCAGATGATGTAGCACTGGTTCTCGCGCGCGTAGGCGGACACGAGGTCAGTCGTCGGTCCAGGAATCGGCTCCGCCACCTGGTTCAGATGATCGAAGGCAACCCCCTGTTGCAGGAACGTCTCCGGCAGACAGATGATGTCCGGCCGCTCTGCAACAGCCTGGACAATGAGGGTGGAAATCAGCTCACGGTTGTGCTGTACAGTCGGCCCACCTCTATGCAGTTGTGCTACTGTCGCTATCCGCACCTTACGAGACATCGCCTCTCCTTGTTACTGGAAGCGGACGGGGCGTTGCTCAGTCATCACAAGTGTCGCGCAGTGGATCTCACTTCCCCCACAGCTCCTCGAGGAGCTCAACCGCCGTATCAACGATCATCTCAATGCCGTCGATCGATACCCGGTTGGCGCCCACCAGCGTCTCGTAACCTTGCTGCTCGAACGCCTCGCGGGTCGGTTGGTAGAGGATGATGTCGTTCGTCAGCTCGGCCACGGTCGTGTAGGGCATAGGCGATCGCCGCTTGATGCTCAGGCCGTGCTCGACGAAGAGCTCGCCGGGATTCGATGCAACACCCAACGGACCAATCCGGACCGCATTGATGGGCACAGTGAGGGCTTCGGGCATCGCGCCGATGTGGTTCAGCATCGGATCGAACACCTCGTGCCAGGCCCTGCCCCCACCCCAATCGAGCCGGCTGATCGCCTCCTCGGGCTGGGATTCCGGATCACGCCTGGGAACGGCCAGGTCCCGTCGTGCGCCGCCAACGACGATCGGCTCTTCGACCGGAATGGCCTCACGCGCCGCCTGTATGGCCTCGTGAGAGAAGAACTCCGCGGCCTCGCGCCAATGATCCAGTCCACTGCGCGTGCTGTTGATGTTCGCACAGGCGCCCGGAGTGAAGACTGTGCTGAAGTGCGCGCCGTATACGTGACGCATGTTGGCCGCGATGACACCCGGATAATCGGCGGAATAGTGGTCGCCGAAGTGAGTGTTCACGTGCAGGGAGAAGTTGACGAAGGCGCCGAAAGGAACACCATCGGCGTCGTCGAAGCGAACGACCCAGAGTTCGGGATCGATCGGGCCGCTGGTCCCCAGCAACTGGGGAGTGCGGCGGAGATCATTCGTCTGCCCCGACATCCAGGTGTTGATCGCCTTGCCGTCCTTGGCCACCACACGCCTGTGATGGAGGTAGTGGTAGACGACCGCCCTCCCAACGTGCATCGTGGCCGGCTGAAGCGCCGAGACGGCCTGCTCGACACTCCTCGCAATGGCGTCCGGCAACGTGGACAGGTACTCTTCATCGGTCACACCGAACGAGTAGAGCCCTTCGATCGTATAGGGCCCGCTGTGCGTATGGCTGCAGGAGATCATAATCTTGTCAGGCTGGACGCCGCTGCGGCGACTCGCCTCTGCGATGGCGTCGTCCGCCAGCGCTTTCGGAATACCGATCAGATCGACCCCAACGATGGCGACAGTCTCATCACCGGCACGGGCCGCCAGAGTCTTCGCCATCAACGGATCATCCACGCCCACATTCGTGCGGGGCTGTAAGCTGCCGCACATAGCCAACCCAACAGGCGGCGTGATGTTGACTTCACCGAAACCGATTTGCAGAGTTGACTTCGACATATTGGCTCCTTAGTTCTTGACCTCTCCCTCGTAGTAGACCCAGCGGTTTGACAGTTGGAACTGAATGACCGTCAGGACGACCAGCAATAGGAATAGCACCCACGATAGCGCGCTGGCATACCCCATCCGATAGTAGAAGAAGGCGTTATTGTAGATATGGATCACCCAGAATAGCAGTGAGTTCATTGGACCAGACGCCGCCATCGCGTAGTTCGCACCACCCAAGAGGAACACCGGGGTGAAGATCTGGAACGAGCCGATGACAGACATCACAAAGACGAAAAGCAGCGTCGGTGAGATCATCGGCAAGGTAACACTGAAGAATCGCCGGACTGCGCCGGCGCCATCGATGGCAGCGGCTTCGTGCATACTGTCCGGCACATTCTGCAGCCCGGCCAGGTAGATGATCATACCGCCTCCGACGCCCCACAAACTCCAGATCACCAACGATGGCTTGGACCATTGCGGGCTGGTGAGCCAACTGGGGCCTTTGATCCCGAACACGTTGTACAGCGTCTCGTTGAGCAGGCCGAAGCGATCGTGCAGAATGAAGAGAAACAGCGCCACTGAGGCCACCGAAGGCACGATGGACGGCATGTAGAAAAGCGTCCGAAAGAGGGTGATCCCCTTGGCCTTCTGGTTCAGGAGCACCGCCAGCAGCAATCCAAGCACGACACCTGGCAATACGGAGACCCCCGCATACCACGCTGTATTGCGCACGGCCAACCAGAACAGCTCATCCTCGAAGAAGATTCGGCGGTAGTTCGCCAACCCCACGAACTGCGCTGGAGTCAGCGCATCGAAGTCGGACAGGCTGTAGAAGAACCCGGACAAGAACGGGTAGAGTGTGAAAATCAACAATCCCAGGAGCCACGGGAGAATGAAGACGTATCCATCTATCGCCTCACGCACACGCAGTGGCTTGGAGAAGAAGCTCCTCACCGGCGCCAGCAACCGGGACGCCCCGCTATCTGACTGCATCGTTTTCGTCGTCATCTGACATTCCTCCTCTCATTCACCCGTTAGCCTTTGATCCCTGTCATAATGACGCCCTTGATGAAGTACTGCTGGAAGGAGAAGAAGGCCACGAGCAAGGGCAGGGTCATCAACAACGCGAACGCCATCTGTTCTTGATAGCGGACGCCGGCGCCGGACATACCCATAAACGAACGCAACCCAAGACTCAGCGTGAACTTCTGCGGATCATTGATGTAGATGAGCGGCCCCATGAAGTCGTTCCAGTGGTTCATCAGTGAGAAGATCGTCACTGTCGAGAGCACCGGCTTTGAGAGCGGTAGCATAATCTGCCAGTACTGCCGGTAGCTGGATGCACCGTCGATCCTCGCCTGCTCGAATAGCTCGTGGGGCACCGCCGAAAACGATTGACGGAGCAGGAAGATGAAGAAAGCGCCACCGCCAAAGAAGCTGGGCACGATCAGGGGCCTGTAACTGTTGAGCCAGCCCAACCGTCGGAAGAGAATGAAGGTCGGCACCAGCGTCACGACGTAGGGCAGCATCATCGTCGCCAGCAGCACACTGAACAGGATGTCCCGGCCCGGGAAGCGTAGACGCGAAAATCCGAAGGCGGTCATTGAGGAGGTCACAACAGACCCGATGGTCGAGAGCACCGCGATAATCAGTGTGTTCTTGAGATAGAGTCCGAAGTTAGCATCTGTGAAAACCAGCGTGAAATTGCCCCACTGCGGTGGGCGAGGGATCCACACGGGCGGCCACGCACTCATCTGCGTGTCGGGCTTCAGCGCGGTGGACACGAGCCACAGCAGGGGTGTTGAGAATATGACCGCAAGAGGAATCAGGAGCAGGTAGACCAACACCTGATAGCCCGCTTTGCGCATAAACTTAAGTACCTTCGGATTGCTGAACACTATGCAACCTCCTGTAACCACTGGAAAACGATACCGGTCTAGCCGGTGAGAGGGGCACGAGGACCCGGGGGTCCTCGTGCCCGTGATACCTACAGAGACTTAGACTGGCGGTGGGAACGAGTTGTGCCGGTCCAGAATGACCTGCATCTTGTCCTGCGCAGCCGCGAGCTCGGACGCGATGTCGGCTCCGCCGATCAGGACGTTGTCGAACATGGTCGCCATAGCTCCCAGCGTCTCCAGCGTGCCAGAGAAGACGGGGATCCACTTCACCTCATTGGCTGTCTCGACGAAGACTGGGCGTCGCTCGTCCATCTTCTCGTACTCGGCCGAGGCGCTCTTCGTGCCTGGCAGCAGGTTGTACGTGTCGCTCAGCGGGACCAGGATATCGTCCTCCATCATGGTCTCGATGAACTTCCAGGCCATTTCGGGCTTGCCGCCCTCCTTGAAGATGAAGAAGGAGCCGCCGCCATCGTAGTTGCAGTGCTCGTCCATGCCTTCGAAGACTGGACCAGGCATGATGCCGTACTCCAGATCAGGCGCGTACTTGTCGTAGTCTGTGAACACCCACTGGCCGTTCATCATCATCGCGACCTTCTCGATGGTGAAGGCGTCCAGGTTCTCACCGGGGGTCAGGGCCGTCGTGAAGGCCACTGCATCCTCGTAGCCGCCCTGTGCATCCATGAGGTCCTTCAGATACTGCATCGCCTCGATGCCCTCTTGGTCGGCGATAGAGATCTGGGTGTAGGCATCATCAACGATTGCGCCGCCCTTGCACCAGAGCACACTGCAGAACATGAGGTAGACCGGTGGGTTAGCGAAGCTCGGAGTGAAGCCGATCTGATCCAGTCGGCCGCCCTCGTCACGAACGGTGAGCTTGGGCGCCACATCGAGGACCTGTTCCCACGTCGTGGGCGGCGCCTCGGGATCCAGGCCAGCCTCTTCCATCAGCCGCTTGTTCCAGAAGAACGCGCGCGTATCGGTCGACAAAGGCACAGTCCACTTCTTGCCGAACATCGTGCAGTCGACCTGCATCCGGTCCCACACATTGTCCCATTTGAACGTCTCGGACTGGGCAATGTACTCATCGAGCGGTACGACAGCATTCCGCACAGCCATGTCGCCGACCTGCCAACGACCCAGGTGCGCCACAGGGGGCGGGTTGCCAGCTGCCAGCGCCGACATGATCTTGGTGTTCTCGTCGAAGTCGCCCAGCTCCCATTTGGCGGTGAACCCGAGATCGCGGTCATTGAACATAGCCACCATATCATCGGGCATGTCGCCGCCCCAGAAGTCGCGGATCCAGAGCACGATTTCACCCGTCATGGGGGCTGCCTCAGGCGTCGTCTCTGCCGCTGGCGCCTGCGTCGCGGGCGTCTGGGGCGCACATGCTGCGAGCGCACTGCCCGCCGCGACCGCACCCATCGCCTTCAGGAAGTCCCGACGACTCAATCCATTCAGCTTTGCCATCTATTCATCTCCTTCTTAGATCCATCTATCCGGTCACACGCGTGACCCCACTCAGTGTCAGGGATACCCGTGGGAATCCCTGAACGGCTGCAGCGTCCCCTCTGAGGTTCGGCTACACGCCTCAAACGAACGACCTGACCCATTGCATCTTCGATATTGAATCACCTCCTCCCACCACCGGCGATGGCTCCGCACCTGGGACGGCGGTCCGCCGACCCAGCCACGCCTCGATCAAATAGCCAACGACTCATCTGTTGAGTGCTCGCAGCCAACGCCGCCTCAACTCAACAGTCGTTGAGTCTACCCCACACACCCATCCCTGAGACGATTATTCTACACTCCTGGCAGAACCTGCTGTTGCACAGCCAGATACCCTTCATACAGCGCATCGTACTGCTCAACCTCTGCCTCGGCTGCACAGAACTCCGCCTCCAGCGCACCAGCAGAGCGACCCACTTCGTCGCGCCCAATCAGCCCGCAGCCTACTCCAGCCAGAATGCATGCGCCCCAATTGGCGACATCCACGACCTGCGCCACCTGGACGGGCTTGCCGCTGACTGCTGCGATGATGCTTGCCCACAAGCGACTCCTTGCGCCGCCTCCGAACAGAACGAGCCTCTCGACCCGAGTCAGTTCCTCCATCACGTCCAGGTTGGACCGAATCTGGAACGCGACCCCCTCAAGGACGCTCCGAACGATATCCGCCTGATCCGTCGCCAGACTGAGCCCCAGAAAGGCTCCGCGCGCTTCGCTCTGCCAGACCGGGCTGGTTGCCCCGGCCAGATGCGGGTAGAAGCGCACACCGTGGGCTCCAGGTGGAGACGTCGCAGCCAGATCATCCAGGGCGGTGTAGTCCCGACCAGCGCACAGCGTATCGCGCGCCCATTTCATCGCCGCGCCTGCCGTACTGATCACTCCCTCCAAATCCCACAGCCCGGCCATAACGAACGGGAACGTCGGGATCCGTCTGTGCGGATCCAGAATCGGCGCCTCAGTCAGGCTCGTGATCGCGGAAGCCGTGCCCAACGACACGGTCGAGACGCCAGGACGAATGGCGGCCCCCAGCGCAGCGCATTTCTGATCTTGCCCTCCAACGACGACCGGAATTCCGGGAACCAGCCCAACCTCTTCAGCGACCTGCCTCGTCAGTTTGCCCGCGACAGTCCCCGACCACGCCAACTCCGGCAACTGGTCCCGGTCCACGCCAAACTCCGACAGCAGAACCTCACTCCATGCGAGGGACCGCACATCAAGAAGGGCGCTTCCGCCTGCCATGGAGTAGTCAGTGACCACTGCGCCGCACAACCGGTAGATCAGAAAGTCATGTGCCATCAGGAACTTGGCCGTTCGATCGACCAACCGCGGCTCGTGCTCTCGAAGCCACATCAGTTTGGGCAGCACGTAAGCAGCGCTGGGCAGTTTGCCGGTGATCTGGAACAATCCAGTGTCACCGATCCGGGCCTTGATCCGCGCCGCCTGCTCGACGGCTCGCGTATCCAGCCAGTTGATTGCGTTGCGCAGGACCAAACCTGATCGGTCAACGGGCGCGAATGAGATTCCCTGGGTACTGACGCTCACCGCCCGAATCGTTTCGGCAGGGATCTCGGAGACATCCAACGCGGCTCGCATCGCCTGTAGCGACAGCGCCCACCACAGATTCGTGTCCTGCTCCACGAACCCCGGCGCGGGATAGATCAGCGGGTACTCAATGGTGTTGGCCCCGAGAATGCGCCCTGTGACAGTGCATACAGCGGCCTTGCACCCTGTGGTCCCGAGATCGACGCTCAGCAAAGCATCCACGCGGATCAACTCCCTGCCTGGTCTCTCAACTAGAGCACGCCATCATCGGCGATGCGCCGATCGTCGAAGAAGCTGTCCTGGCGGATGCTGGGCATTGAAACCTCCAACACCAGTGCGGGCCCGACCCCCGAGAACTGATGGCGCGCGCCGGTCGGCATCGTCAGGACATCCCCCTGGTCCAGGATGATCTCACTGTCGTCCACAACCATACGAACCCGCCCCTTCACAATGTAGAACGTTTCGTGCTTCAGCGCGTGTTTGTGCCCGGGGCAGGTTTGCCCATCATCAAGGAAGAGGAACTTCCCGCAGTACCCGGCCTCCTCCTCATTGGCAATCCAGAACTCGATCTCGCCGATCTGATCGAAGCGGCCCAGCCCGAAGTCCAGCACGAGAGGCTCCACATCCGGCATGGTCAGCCCCCAACCGTCAATCACTTCTCGACACCGTTCGAGCGCTCGCTCGCGAGCCTCGCCAGCGAGCTGGAAAGGGATCGCCTCGTCGCTCTCGCTTGTGTGTCCTCTCTGCGTCATTGTCAACTCCTCAACACTCTGTCTACCTGATTGCCATTCGCTATTCAAGGGGCCGGACAAGGTATCCTGCTCCCCTATACAGCCACCCACACGGGCCGATGGTAAGCACCGGGGCCAGACTCATCTAGAAGTCGTCCAACGGATACAGCGGTCGGCGAACTCGCCTGAACGGTAGCGCCCGTAGGTTAGGACTGCACACGCCGGCAGCATCGAGAACAGCGACCTCCGCAGCGAACGGCTCGTACGCTGCACGAAAGCCGGCCGGAGACTTGACAATCACGATCTGCGCATCGCGCGGCTCCAGTCCCACCGAACGGTACATCTCAGGGTCCCACTGACGGACAGCTCGCTCCATCACCACCAGGTGGACACGGCCAATCTGCAGCACGCCAGTCAATCCCCGATGGAGGACCTCCCCACCGCCCAGCCACTTCTGAACGAAGTCTCCATCAGCGATCAGGCTGACCCGCCCGGTGACCTCAACAGGTTCGTACAGGGCCGGCGCCAGCCTGGCGCCTACCGAGACCGTGACAGTCTGCCCGACGCCCGCTTCGGCCATAGCACGCGCCACTGGGCCATCGACGATGTTGTGATAGCAGTCACGCGACGGGTTCGCCTCGAGAAGCGCGCGCAGCACAATTGTGCTGTCACCCGGTGCGCCGGAACTGGGCGCATCAGCCGAATCGGCCAGGACGAATGGATGTCGCTCGCTGATCAGGGCCCGACGGATGGCATCGGCTGTGGGAACCAGATCCACGCCGAAGTCCCGCCGGCGCTGCCAGAACTCATCGCCCAGCTGATCGGCCACCGTCCCGGCAAGCTCCGGGTCGCTGTCGCTCACCACCAGGACGCTGCAGCCCACATCCTCGACATCGAGCCATGGCTGCACCGAGAAGACCGACGCATCCAGAATACCGTCGCGCATCATCGACGCCTCTGCCCGCCGCATCACTTCAGCGTAAGGTCCATCCGTAGTGCGCGCCGTCTCACCGGGCAGCAGCATGGGCAACCTGCGCAACGCACACACTGGATTGGCCCGACCGGCAATCGTGTCACAGAGCAAGCGCAAGCCTCGCAGGCCGGTCTGCGCCTGATCGACGTGTGGCGCGGTGTGATAGCCCACGAGTGCAGTCGCGTTCGACACCATGCGGGCAGTCACATTGGCGTGCAGATCGAGCGTTCCCACGACGGGGATGTGAGGTCCCACAACAGCACGGACAGCGCGGAGGACCTCGCCCGTACCGTCATCACAGTCCTCAACGACCATCGCGCCGTGCAGGGCAAGCAGGACCCCATCGATTGGCCCGGTCTGCGCCAGCCGATCCGTGAGGTTAGCGAGGATCGTTCTGAACACGTCCGCCCGAACGTGGCCGGCTGACGACGACGCGCTGGCATATACCAGCGGAGCCAGGTCAATCCCATCGCTCTGCGCGCGGTCTATGGCCGCACCGAGTTCCAGTTGTGTGCCGGACAGACGCGCGAGCAGGTCATCGCCCACCAGCACCTCCTGAGGCCCGAAGTGATCCCAGGAGCCCGGCACTGGCGAGAAACTATTCGATTCCTGAGCGAAACCGCCAACCGCAATCCTCACAGAGACCATATCCTCCAATGGTGCACAGCGCTACCCGGCGCCAAGATCCGACATCGCGCCCTCGACAGCCTCCAACACCCGATCCATATCGGCCTCGGAGTGAGCCGCGGAGAAACCGTGGTGGGCAGATATGTGGAAGTACGCGCCGCGGACCGTACACCCTCCCGTGAATCGGGCCAGCATATCCATGTCCTGTTGCGCAGCCTGGCGGTAGTTGGTCACCTCCTCCGTCAGCCCAAAGTACATCCCGAACCGCGGTCCGACGTGTTGGAGATGCACGGGGATGCCCTTCCGTTCAGCGATCTCCTGGAAACCGTCGTAGAAGCGTCGCCCCACCACCTCCAAACGCGCGTAGAACCCCGGTCGAGCGTACTCCTCCAAAGCAGCGAGCGCGGCGAGCACCGTCGTGAGGTGCGCCAGGTATGTACCGCTATGCTCGCAGTCCCCCACTGGACGAAACGCCATCATTACGTCCCGTCGTCCCGCGATCGCGCTGATCGGCATTCCTCCGCCCAACGCTTTGCCCAACACACACAGGTCCGGCGTGACTCCCAAGACCTGCTGCGCTCCCCCTGGCGCCATGCGAAAGGCTGTTAATACCTCGTCGAAGAACAAGAGCACGCCGTACCGATCGCACAGGTCCCGACACAACTCCACGAACCCGGGCTGGGGCACGATGCAGCCCGCATCATAGTTGATCGGCTCCATGATGAGTGCGGCCGCCTCGTGGCCGCGCCTGGCGAAGGCAGCCTCCAGCGCCGCCGGGTCGTTGAATGGCACAACAACAACCAGATCCCCCAGGTCGGCCGGCATGCCGCTCGACTGGGCAAAGGGCGTTGGCTCAGCCGCCGGTCCGGCGGCAGTGAGGGGCGGCGCAGAACTGAAGTATACCTGATCCGAGTAGCCGTGAAAGTGCCCCTCGAACTTGATAATCACATCGCGACCGGTGACAGCCCGCGCCAGCCGCACCGCGTGCATCACCGTCTCAGTGCCCGACCCGGCAAACCGCACCATCTCCGCTCCGGGAACGAGCTCGATGATCTTCCTGGCCAGCGCGGTGTGGTACTCCGTGTCGTACGAGCAGATAATCCCAAGATCCAGCGCCCGGGCCACCGCAGCCTTGATGGCTGGGTGGTTGTGTCCCAAGAGGGATGCACCGTGCGACATGCACATATCCACATATTCGTGACCATCCAGGTCATAGACGTACGCTCCGGCGCCGCGCGACACGAAGAACGGGTGGCCCAGCGCGCGGTTCGTCCGGTAGGAGGCACAGACCCCACCCGGAATGACCTGCTGTGCTTCGGCGTACAATCTGCTCGCAGAATTCATCACGACCATCCTCTGACCTCAGGTGCGCAGACACTGCGCCCGTTACTCCGCGCGATCACGCGAGCATCTCGGCGATGCGTCGACAGAACGAGATGTCCCCGTCGGGCGGAACCTGGTCGGCAACGCCGAGTATGAAGCGCTGTCCACTCCAGGCATCCAACACGCTGCGGACATGCTGCTCCATCGCCTCCCACGTGTAGGGCGGCGCGAACATCACTCCCGGCACACCCCCCCACAGAATCAGCCGATCGCTACCTGCTACGGTCCGCATCTCAGCCGCGCTCAGGTCGCCAGCGGGTTGTGGTGTAAGCGCTTCGACCGCATCCATACCCACCGCCGCCAGCTTGGGCAGCAGGCCGCGCACTACGCCATCCAGATGGACAGCGCACCGCGTGCCCACAGCGTGCAACCGCTCCAATCGCTTGCGGTGCACAGGCGCCAGGTACTCATCGTAGAGGCTCGTCAGTGTGTCGCTGGATAGATTGTCCGCGAAGTGAACCAGGGGAGGCGCCGCCTCGCACACAGCGTCCAGAATGGGCTCCTCCTGCTCCTCCATCTGCTGCATCAGGCCCTCAACCTTGGACCGAGAATCGAACAACAGGTAGATCAGGTGCTCAATGCCGACCCATTCGTAAGCCAGCGCCGACAGCGGCGAGCGCGGCAGCGCGATGGAGGGCAACCCATCCCACTCCGCCCATCGTTTCCTTCTCTCTACGTAATCCCCGAGTCCTGCAGGCGCCAGACGCCGTCGGTCGATCACGTAGCGTAGGATATCGAAATCTGCCTCCGATTGGACGAAGTGCTTGGTGGTTCCGGTACTGCGACTCGTCGGGAGATAGACCATCTCACTTGTCAGATCTCCCACCGGCGTCCGGATCACTGTCGTCGTCCGATATCCGTCATGATCGGTCTGCCATTCGATCTCGGGCGCGTATACGGGCTTGCCCAACCAGAAGTCATTGTACCAGTAGTAGGGCATAATGCCGAGATCACGGTGAAGGCGCAAATAACCTTCCTCGGTATCCCAAGCCGGGTCAGCACGGCCCGACTCCTTCTCACCGAAGATCCAATAGCTAATGTCGGCCGTCCACACCACCTGATCGGCCTGACCTCCATTGAACAAGCTAAGCAGCGACTCCAACATCACAGGCTATACCCCCCCGGTACTCAACGATCATCGGAATGCGGCCTCATGCGCTCAACCTGACTCACTCAGGGCGAGCGCTTCCGACAGGGTTCGAACAAAGTTATCGGGCCCGTTTAGGAGCAGTGGGCTGTCCCGCCTGATCTGTGTCGCCAGCCCGTCCAGACCCTGTCTTAACTGGTCAACGCGCAGGCCAGCCTCAGGTAGCGCCGGCAGACGACGATATTCTGGCATATCGTCGTGCCACGGATCGCGATTCTCAAGATAGACGAGCAGGTCGAAGAGCAACGCCCGCCCCGCAGGCAACGCAACCTCATCGACAAAACCGGACAGAACCTGCTCGACAGATGATTCCGGCTGTCGAACGAACCGCGTGAACGCATAGAGATTGAGCGCCTGACGCGCCGAGTACACGTTCCCCATAACAGCCGCGAAGGGAGCTTGCGCCAGCATCTGGCAGAGCTGCCGGAGATAACGCAGGCGCACACTCAAGGTTCCCCACAACCGTCCGTGGTATGGGTCGTTCTCGACGATGAAGTGGGTCCACGCCAATAGCGGTCTCCCCCGCCGGTGGAGATCTTCGAGAAGCTCGATGGTAGGCCAGAACGGCAACTCGTCCTCTCGATACCAGCGCTGACAGAATCCACGATACCAGTGGTGAAGTGGGAACGCAACCCCCACGTTGGGCGGCGCCTCATCCAGTGCAGCCAGGAACTGCTGCGAGAAAGCGATCTCATCGTCCCACATCTTGCGCCAGCGATCGTCGCCGAAACTCTGCGCACTGCCCTCGCTGCGCTTCTGCCAGGAGCTGATGGACCAGACGTTAGCCCATACCTGGGCCGCTGGCTGCTCCTGGGCCAGGTGTTCGGCGTGATACTGTACATAGCGAGCATACTGATCCACGCCACAGCGCCCACAACCACAACCACCCCAGTCACCGGCGAAGACCTCAAACGCATCGGCGCCGCGGAAGCACCGGGCGAAGTAGCGGCCCAGTTCGGCGGTACGGAGGAAGCCTCCGTCCTCCAATGGACACTCAGTGCAGTCACTCTCGCGGATGTCGAGCTGCCCAGGCGGCGCCTGATCGACCGGTAGACGAGAGTTCAGATTGGCGCCCAGTATCTGCCAGTACGCCATATCCCGGGCGTGGGATGCACCGACCAGACTCTGTCGGGCGCGCAGCCGGTCCAGTTCCTGAGGCAGTGTTGGATAACGATACCACCCCAACTGCTGACAGGCCTCCACAATTTCGACGCCAGCATATCGCAGCCAGTCCAGGTAACGCTCGTATTCGTCCAGGCCCCAGTAGTACGGACACTCTTCGCGTGGCTCGAACGTGAACCCGTCGTGAATGTAGACACCAACCTTCATAGTCCGTTCTATCCTCGTGATACCTTGAGCGTAGCGATCTGCCGCGGTCCGACGTTCAGCCGCACCGTATGATCCAGAACATCGAGCGGGACATCCATCGCACGCCCCCTGAGGTCGACCACCTGCGCATTGGACGGCTGCCAATCCAGTGACACCGTCACCGTCCCACCGGTCCCATCAGCCTCGTACACTCGAATAAACGAATCACGCCCCTCATTGTAGTACGCTGACAGGAGCACCGGACCGTCGATATCGAGGAAGCTATGCCCTGTCGCAGGCAATACGGGATCGCCGGGACAGTCAGCGCGCCCCACGATTGGAGGGTAACGCAACTCCATCGAGCGTCGCTGCGGCTCAGCGACACGCCATTCACCGTCGTGGAAACGCACTACGTAACTGAAATGGTGCGTGCCTGACCCACTCCATTCGGCCGGTCCGAGCGCCTCCCACGTTCCAGGCGTAGCCGCTACACAACGCAGCGCCACGTGTCCCATCTGATGCGGCTCCTTGAGCCAGTAGTAGCAGCCATTCACGCTGATAAGCGTGAGGCCCTGCCCATTACCGGACCAATCAGCCCACGAGCGACCCCAGAACACGCCCGGACGCAATCTCTCGAACATGTCGGTGATGCCGTAATCCCGATCTGTGGGCACATTGTCAACGTAGATATCGTGATCGGGGTCGCGTTCTTCCACAGTGAACGGCTCATCCACCCGGATCACCCCGCCTGCCTCGATCTCAGCCAGGAGGATCACGTGGCCAGTTACAGGAGGTTCATCCCAATGGCCCTCCAACCGCAAAGCGACCTGGAGTTCGCGGCCCCGGTCGGCCACACTCGTATCGACCCAGGCGCGATAGGGTCCGACCATCCCGGTGCTGCGATACTGCCAACGCATCGGGCCGACGTGCAACCACTCACCAGACTCAGGCTGGAAATACTCGCGACGCAGTTCTGGCCCTCCCGCCAGCCAGTTCTGATTGTCAAGAACGTGGAACGCCAGATTCGGCCATGGCGCTCCATCGCGCGAACTGTAAGCGCGCCCGCTGGCCCGGTCGCGCACCTGACGCAGCGCATGGTCGCGATAGACCAATTGCAGGTCGGCGGTCTCCACGATCCCGTCCTGAGGAAGCGTCCGGCCCATCGATGCTGTCTCAGCGCTCTCGACGATCTCAACCCGTCTGTAGCCCATCGCCGGCAACTGCAGGCGCACCAGTCGGCGCTCATCGTTGATGCTGCCCGCGAACCGTGGATGGCGGAACTCGGCAAGCTGCTGCTGGGGCAGGGGATTCGCTGCATCATCCACAATCTGCAGTGACTCGACTCCAGCCTCCACACATGGGTGGTAGATCTCGACGTCCGCTTCCACAGGCCAGGGCAAGGGATTAAGGACGAGGCGTGTTGTCCGTGTGCCGCCTCCGGCGGCTTTCACAACCGCGGAAAGCGCGCGCTCCTGGATCCGCTCGGCCCCATACTGAACACTCCGAGCTCGATCGACCAGAAAGTCCCAGTCGGCCTGGAATCCGTCGTCCTGAGCGTGAGCCTGATAGGTACAGTGCTCCCACCACAGCCGTTTCAGCTCCTCGCGAGGCGAATCGAAGCCGGCGCTGGCCGCAGCCGCGGCCAGAATCTCGGCCAGCACCAGCCTGCGGTCATTCATCTGCCGCCACATCCACAGGCCGTTCGCGCCGTGGTTAGCCATATTGTATCCCACGTCCGCCCCGTCCAGTACCCCCTCGACGACCTGAAGCCGATCGGCGTGTTCAGCAACCGCCTGACTGTATTCCAGGGGGGTGCACACGCGAATCGGCACGTCTTCACGCTTGCGCCACTCATTCACGAAACCCGTCACGTCAAAGGGGGCATCGCCCTGCGCGACCATAGGGCGCGAGTCGTCAAAACCAATCGTCATCCAGAGATGGTCGCTGGGCGAGCGGTCGTCGATAAGCTGATCGTGCCATAGGTTCTCGACCAGCCATGGCACGACTGCACCCCAGTCCTCGCTGAACCGCACGGGGGGCGTTTCCGGCCCCCAGACACCGCCGCTCCAGACCATTCCGTAGCACCCCCGGGTCACGAGAATGCGGGAACCATCCGCGCCCTGCCAGATGAACTGGTGTGGAATGCCCAGCACATTCATCGGACCGTGGGGTCGCCAGGCCCGGTAGTACTTGAACCCGAGCTGATTCAGGAGCTGCGGCATCTGCGTTCCACCGATCGCGATGTCTACGCTGTGGAACAGCGAGAGATCGGTCGGTGGCAGATTCTCCTCGACGAACTCCAGTCCCAGTTGGATGTTGCGAATGAACGTCTCGTCACCCACCTGAGTCGGCCGACAGTTGGCGATCTGACCGCTGGCGAAGCGGACGCGTCCTTCGCGGATACGCGCCTTCAGCTCTTCGACTCGCGGGCCCAGCCGCTGAGCGACCGGGTTATAGAACTCACTGATGTTGTCGATGAAATAGACAAACTCCGGATCATCGACCATCAGGTCGAGGGCTTCGTTGACCGAAAGGGCGTAGCGCTCTTCATGCCACTGCCGGCTGTGCGTCCACTGCCAGTCAGAATGCATATAGTGCCAGAGCCAGATCGTCTTACCCGTCAGTCGCTGTCGCGCTTCGGTTGGATCAGTTGTCACGTTCGCTGCTCCTTAGGGTCTGCCGCACCGTACCGGACCACAAGTCGACGACTACCCGATCAACACAAGAGGTATCCGCGACCGCCTTGAATCCAAGCGCCTGCCCACCACCGCAGGGTTAGCCACGCGTTAGCTCAAGCGTGGCGATCTGCCAGGGGCCAAGGCTCAGTCGCACAGTGCGACCAGCGATCTCCACCGGGGTGTCTCCAGTCTCGCCCTGGAGGGTGATCGTCTGTGCACTCTGTGGTTCCCAATCCAGTGACACCGTGACACTTCCGCCTGCCCCTTCGCTCTCGTAGAATCGGACGTAGGTCTTGGCGCCATCGCCATAATACGCTGAGAGAATCGCGGGGCCATCGATACTCAGGAAGCTGTGCCCTGTCGCAGGCAGTGTGGGCTCCACCGGGCAGTCTGTCCGTCCCACAATCGCGGGATAGCGCAGCTCCAGCGACCGACGCTGAGGGTCTGCCGCGCGCCACTCCCCATCATGGAACCGCAGCGCATAGCTGAAGTGGTGCGTTCCTGTACCGGTCCACGACGCGGGGCAGAACTCCTCCCAGGTTCCAGGATTGGCCATCACACAGCGCGATAGAATGTGCCCAAACTGATGGGGTTCCTTGAACCAGTAGTAGCAGCCATCCTCGCTGATGAGCGTGACGCCCTGATCGTCGCCGGACCAATCCACCCAGGAACGAGCCCAGAAGACACCGGGGCGCAGGCGCTCGAACATCGCATCGATACCGTAGTCCACACCCTGGGGCACATTGTCGACGTAGATGTCATGATCCGGATCCCGGGGCTCGACCGTGAACGGCACATCGACCGTCATGTCACCCCCTGCCTCGATCTCGGCCAACAGCGTGACGAAACCGGTGAGCGGCGGTTGCTCCCAGTGGCCCTCCAGGCGCACCTTGACCTGCAGCTCGCGGCCGCGATCCGCAACGAGAGTATCGATCGAGGCATCGTACGGGCCCAGCTTGCCCGCGCTGCGATGGCGCCAGAGGAGTGGACCGGCCTGCAGCCATTCACTTGACTCCGGAACAAAGCGTTCCCGCCGCAGTTCAGGCCCCCCGAAAACCCAGTCCTGATTGTCAAGCACGTGGAAGAAGAGACACGGCCAGGGGGATCCATCGCGCGAACTGTAACGGTATCCCGTCGACAGATCCTGTACCTCGCGCAACGCGTGATTGCGGTAGGTCAGGCACAGGTCATCAGTGACGAGCACGTCATCATCCGGGAGGCTCACCTGATCCGACGCCGCCTCTCTACTCTCCACAATCTCGATGCGTCGGTAGCCGGTGGGCGGTAACTGCAGCCGGATCAACCGACGTTCATCATTGATACTGCCGGCGAACCGGGGATGACGGAACTCCGCAAGCTGCTGCTGAGGCAACGGCTCACCGCGTTCATCCACCACCTGCAGTGACTCCACACCCGCCTCCACGCACGGGTGGTAGACCTCCACATCGGCCTCGATGGGCCAGGGCAATGGGTTGACAATCACGCGAGTCGTGCGCGTGCCGCCGCCTGCAGCTCTGACGATCGCGGCGACCGCTTCCTCCTGAATCCGCTCAGCCCGATACCGGACATCGCGCGCCCGATCCACCAGGTAGGCGAAGTCCTCATCAAACGCGGCGTCTTGAGCGTGAGCCTGGTATGTACAGTGTTGCCACCACAGCCGCTTCAACTCATCGTATGGCGAATCATACCCGGCGCTTCCGGCCGCTGCGACCAGCAGCTCTGCAAGCACCAGCCGTCGGTCATTCATCTGACGCCACACCCAGAGGCCGTTGGCGCCGTGGTTGGCCATGTTGTAGGCTACGTCGGCGCCATCCAAAACGCCCTCTACCGTCTCCAGTTGATCGATATGCTCAGCGACGGCCTGACTGTATTCCAGCGGCGTGCACCAGTGAATCGGGATATCCTCCCGTCGGCGCCATTCAGCAACGAACTCCACCACATCAAACGGGGCATCACCCAGAAAGGTCGTGTTCGGACGGGCATCATCGTACCCTTGAATCATCCATAGCTGCCCACTGGGCGATCGATCGCCAATCAGCTGATCGTGCCAGTGGTGCTCCACCAACCAGGTGAACGCCGACTCCCAATCCTCCCTGAACGCCAATGGCGCCGTTCCCGGCCCCCACGTCATCCCGTAGCCACCCCGGGTCACTAGGATCGCTGACCCGTCGGCGCCCTGCCAGATGAACTGGTGCGGGATACCGAGCACGTTCATCGGCCCGTGAGGCCGCCAAGCGCGATAGTACTTGAAACCCAACTGCTTCAAGATCTGCGGCATCTGCGATCCGCCGATCGCGATATCCACACTGTGGAATAGGGAGAGATCGGTCGGCGGGAGGTTTGCCTCAAGGAACTCACGCCCCAACTGGATGTTGCGGATGTAGGTCTCATCCCCCACCTGGGTTGGGCGGCAGTTCGCGATCTGAGCGCTGGCAAACCGCACGCGCCCTTCTTGCACCCGCTGCTTCAGCTCATCACACCGCGGCCCCAGATGCCTGGCGACCGCTTCGTACATCTCGCTTACATTGTCAAATAGGTAACAGAACTCGGGGTCCTGTTGCATCAGATCGAGAGCTTCGCGAACGGCCTGTGCATATCGCTCCTCGTGCCAATGACGGCTCTGCTCCCACTGCCAGTCTGAGTGCATGTAGTGCCAAAGCCAGACAGATTTGCCCGTCAAGTCCTGGCGGGCTTCCGAGACGCTGATTGTCACAGATCACAACCTCCATGGGTGATGGGATGAGGCACAGGCCAGGCTCCTGATGAATGTGGGTGTACGACGCAGCCAGATCTCAATCGGTCTGCAGAGTTGCGGCAATATGGTGTAAACCGCTATCGCAGGTCTGTCCCCGCGGAAAGAGTGAATCGGAACTAACGACCAGAGTATATCACAGGGAGGTGTGAGTGTCAAGTACTTACCACTTGACAGTTCGTCGTGTTAGAAATCTAACATTTCCAGCTCTCATTGCGTGCCTTGACGAAATACCGGTGAACTGATAGACTGCGGCAGATCTGCAGATCAGGCTAGAGATCAGCTGACAGGAGACGAGATATGCAATCACTGAGAGCCGGTGCAGCAGCGGTCAACATTTCTCCACACGATTCCCAATTCCTGTTTGGGTACCCGCACGTAGAGCGGTACAGCACAGGCATACACGATCCTCTGTTCAGCTCGTGTCTGTATCTGTCCGACAGCACAACCGACTTGATGTTCATCGCCAACGACATCATCTTTGTCGGTAAGGACTCGGCACAGCGCGCACGGGCCCGGATCGAGCAGGAGACAGGCGTTCGATCAGAACACATCATGATCACCGCGACACACACACATTCGGGCCCCATCACGGTCGACTATCTGAGCAATGCCGACGACCCGATCGTGCCGAAGCGGGATCCCGCCTATGTCCGTCTGCTCGAGGATGGGATCGTTTCCGCGGCCACTGCAGCCTTCGACGGTGTGAGGCCCGCTGAGATCGGTCTGGCGGTGGCCGATGGCACAGGAATCGGAACCAACCGTCGCGACCCGACCGGTCCGGCCGATCCCCAAGTGCCCGTTCTGATGGTGCGTGACACAGCCGCGCGGAATCCCATCGCCTGCATGGTGGCCTACTCAATGCATCCCACCGTACTGCACGAGGATTCCACGCTCGTCAGTGCCGACTTCCCCGGTTTCACGCGTCGCTACATCCAGCAGCAGTTGTTGGGCCAGGATTGCCCAGTGTTGTACCACACGGGGCCGGCCGGCAATCAGAGCCCACGCCACGTGACGCACAGCAACACATTCGAGGAAGCGGAACGGCTGGGCGTGATGCTGGGCGAACGAATCGGCGCAGTCCTGCCATCACTGAAATACTCCAGCCATATGTCGCTGAGAACAGCGCGACGCCTGGTCGATCTGCCGCGCAAGACCTTCCCAACGGTAGAGGAAGCGGAACGCACCCTGGCGCACACGAGGCAGCGGCTAGAGTCATTGCGCAGCGCTGGTGCGGCGCGCCAGGATGTTCGAACGGCTGAAGTCGACTGGTTCGGAGCCGAGGAGACTTTGACGCTGGCCCGCGCAGCGCTCGATGGCCGGGTTGACACGCAGTACCAGGCGTGCCTCCCCGCCGAAATCCAGGTACTGGGTGTCGGCGACTGGATGTTCGTTGGGTGGCCCGGGGAGATCTTCGTCGAGTACGCCCTCAAGGTGAAGACTCGCTTCGATCACGCGTTCATCGTCTCGATGGCCAATGGTGAGCTGCAGGGATACATCGTGACTGAGGAAGCTGCTGCCGAGGGCGGCTACGAGGCATCCAATGGGCTGTTCCCACCCGCCAGTGGCCACGTGCTTATAGAGACGACCATGGAGCTGCTGCAGAGTCTCGCCCGATGAGACTCGACAAAACACAGAAGGCCTCAGCGATATGCTGAGGCCTTCTGACAGGTGGGCCGGGTAGGACTCGAACCTACGAAGGCTGCGCCAGCGGATTTACAGTCCGCCCCCTTTGCCGCTCGGGACACCGACCCGTGAATCAACAAGTCACTTGCTGCCGGAAACAGGCCGGGAGAACCCACTGGCCTGCTTCCGGTGGCCAGCCACTCGCTGAGCCGACGATGGGAATCGAACCCATAACCTACTGATTACAAGTCAGTTGCTCTGCCGATTGAGCTACGTCGGCGCGATTGAGATTATACCATATTCGGCGCGGGGGTCAAGGTTCGACACACACCCCTTATCGGCGCCACCGATAATCGTGATCGAGAGCCTTCCGGATATCGTTGTGGAGCTCGCCCAACCCCTCAATCGCCCACTCGTCACCAGCCCAGCGGTAGAGCAGCAGGCAGTGGATCTGTTGAGCGTGCGGCGTTCGATTCCATCTCTCGATCTCAGCATATGCAGCCTGTACCCAGCCTTTGTCCGCATTGACCCATCCGATCTTCCCCTCCTCCCGAGGATCCCGCGGCTGATGCTCCAACGCCAACCAGTGGTTGGTCTCGGTGATGTAGATCGGCCGCTCGCGCCACTTGAGAGGTATCGCTTCAGCAAACGCGCGATACGCCAGGAAGTCATAGTAATGCTCATCGGGCGTGCCTGGCGGCAGGAAAGCATCCTGAAACACGGTCTGCGCCGTGACCAGGTTCGGGTCCATCCAGTGTGTATAAGTATGCAGTGCGATACCGTCCAAGTCGTCGATCGCGTCGAGCATCTCCTTGAAGTAATCAAGCGGCCGGTAGCGCTGTCCAGCAGCCAGCGTCCACGGGCTCGTATTGTATGGATCAACCGCGCCGGGCACAACAATGGCCTCTGGCTGCACTTCCTTGATCCGCCGGCGCGTCAGGTTGAACGCCTCGGCATACAACTGCGGCGTGATGTGCTGAACCGGTCGCGCTGCGCCCCCAGGGTGCTCCCGCACATTGTTTTGTTCATTGCCTATGATCCAGATATGGCAGCCACGCGAGTTGCGTACGAAATTGGCGCACGAGAGGGCGAAGTCCGGGTACTCGGACCGTACAGGCAGCGTCCCATCTGAATGATAGCGATGGTTGAGCCGGACAATGACGCCATAGCCGTCGTAAGACCAGGGTGTGAAATCATGTCCATCACCGTGATTGGGATCGGAACCAATCGATGCCGAGAAGAGAACCCATCCGGTCTTACCTTTCCCATCGAACAGGAAACGAAAATCAGCGGGACTCGTGGCTCCAGCCGCGTGAATGCCGAAGACCCACGCACATTCCCCATAAGGCAGGCTCACATCGGCGACCGGCAGACGCTTGTCAGCAGCCCGCTTTGCCCGCACGTAGAGACCATTCACATACCCGGAGCGCAGGCTGGGCGTACGCACCTTGACCCAGGTGTCCTTGCTCAACTTGTCCCCGACACCATCGGGATCCTCGAGCACCTCCAACACTGTCCCGTCGACCACGCGCCATCTGATGGAGCTTCCCGCGCTGGGAGACTGGCGCACGTTGAGCCCAACGGCACTGCGCACGGTGATGTATGGCGCCGGGCCACCCGCGAGCACAACATAGGCCGCCGAGACGTATCCCTCCACCCCATCGGCGGTCCTGACGTGAATCCATGCCGTGGCGTTGCCCAGCTTGGAGCGAACCTCGTCGAGGGGGTCAAGAGTCTCCAGCAACACTCCGTCGTCGACCTGGCTGACAGGAGGAAGGTCTAGCGACGGGGTGGGCCGGATGTTGACAAACCCCACACTCGAACTGACTACCTCCAGCTTGATCCCCTCAGTCACACGGGGAACGTCCTCATAGAGCCGCACATACCACGCCGCGATGTAGCCCAGGATAGCGTCCGGCGTGCGCACGCGCAGCCACTGCCCATCCTGGCCCACCTTATTCCGAACATCCTCAACAGGTTCCAACGTCTCCAGCACCGCGCCGTGGTCCACACGTGCAATAGGAGCCAATTCAGTTGAGGGGGTCTGCCGCACGTTGAGGTAGCCTACCTCGGGGCTGACGACTTCGACCCGCACACCTCCCGGCGCCGGGACGTCGGGTGCGTCGCCCAGGGCGAATGACTTGATGAGAGGTAACAGGTTCTCGTTGAGAACGGCCGCGGTGAACACGCTGAAGAACGTCGGTTGATACACAGCGAGACGATCAAGCCAGATCTGGAACTCCTCTGGACTCATCCGCTTCTGAGCGTACTCACCGTGGTACGGGCCCAGGATCGGATAGATTGGCGGACGATAGCCCCATCGACGACACCAGTACTCGTAGTGCCCGTAGGTCCACTCATCAATCACGCGGCGGGCTTGCTGCTCAAAGGGAACCGTGCTATCGGGTGCGAAGAAGGTACCGTAGGACATGGGCATCAGCCCGCCTAAGCAGAACTCGTTCATCTGATCATAGGGCAGATCCCGATGATGGCTGATATTTGGAAAGGAGCAATTGTACAGCGCATTGAGGTCCACACCCGTAAGCCGCACCGCACGTCCCAACTGCGCTGCTTCCTCAAAACGGTTGCGGCACCTGGCCGCCTCTGTATCGAACACAAACCCCCGGAATCCATCCTCGAAGGCACGCGGCACGAGCTGTGCTTCATCGATAGGCGCGTCCAGCAGAAGCCACACCCAAGCAAAGGGAATCAGGCCAGCAGCGTGGATCTTGTCGGCAATCTGTCGCATACCTGAGTAGTAGCTAGTCCCCTGCCCCACTTTGTACAGAATGTGGGTCGCCCCCATCCGAGGCGCCAACTCCAGCGCCCGATCCAGCTCCGCGCTCCGATAGGCCCACAGCCCTTTCCCCTGCAACATATTTATCGCTCCTTGCACGACGGTCGTGCGTTCGAGGCAGCGGCCGCCGCGGCCGCCTGCCGACGCGATCGATGTGACACATACTCGCTACCACGGAGATACATACGCCAGGGAGCACTGAGAGCCGCAGTGTCACCGCGGATACCGATTCTTGGCGAAACCGCGACCTCAGAGTCCGGAATCCGTGGCGCGATCTCGATGAACAGCGCGGCGCCTGGCGCGCAGAGATCGACGCCATCCAGCGAGCGGTCGATGGCGAGCGCCTGACACAGGCAGCCCGGGCCGGTGGTCAGGCGTCGATCGGATACACCACCACGGTGCGCGCGCATCGCACCCAGGCCCTCCACCGGTTCCAACGCCCGGATCAGCACCGCAGCGGCCTGCCCATCGAGCTCGGTGACGATATTGAGGCAATGGTGCATGCCATAGATGAAATACACGTAGGCGTGGCCCGGCGGGCCAAACATGGATGCGTTGCGCTTTGTACGGCCAGATCGCGCGTGACATGCTGCATCACCCTGACCGATGTAGGCCTCCACCTCAACAATACGCCCCGCTATGCGGACGCCATCTAGTTCCCTGACAAGCCTCTGCCCCAGTAGCTCGCGGGTCACTGTGAGTGTATCTCGATCAAAGAAGGCGCGCGTCAACATCCTACTGGCTGAGCTCCGAGAATCGTGGATCGAGTCTCAGTGTGGACTGGAGGCCCCGCAACAGATCGACGTGCGCGACATAGCCGAGGAGTCTCTGGGCCAGGCCTGTGTCGGCGCACAGGCGCGATACACCGCCGCTCTCCGCTGGGCTGTGCAGCACTTCGAGCTCCCTCCCGGTGACACGTGCGACCAGATCGATCAAACAGTTGATGCTGGTCTCGCTGCCGCTGCCCACATTGATCGTCCGGCGATCCACATCGGCCACCGTGGCTGCCGCGATGAGCGCGTCGACGACGTCATCGACGTAGACGAAATCGCGTGTCTGACCACCACCTCCAAACACGATCAGCGAGCCGCCCGATAACGCCTGCTGCAGGCACCGGGGCACAACGGGTGGGTGGGAAGCGGGCAGAATCTGACCGGGTCCATATGCATTAAACACGCGCAGCACAACAGTCTGGATGCCCCAGAGCGCCCCAATAGTCCGCACGTAGTACTCAGCCGCGAGCTTGCTCACCGCATACGGAGACTGGGGATTGGGTTGAGCGTCCTCCCGAACAGGTTGCTCCGCTTGCTCGCCATAGACCGCACCGGAGGAGGTGAACACGACACGCTGAACACCAGCGTCTCGCATAGCCTCCATGACACTGACAGTCCCTCCCACGTTGACATCGTTGTACTCACGTGGATAGAGAATTGATTCGGCAACCTGGACGCGCGCAGCCAGGTGATAGACGCAGTCCACATCCTGGAGCAGGGTCCAGAGTTTGGGGCGGTCCATCACATTTCCGCGAGTGAACAGAACGCGTCGATCAAGCCGACCGGCATCTCCGACACTGAGATCATCGACCACGCGTACCCTATGACCGTCCTTGGCCAGACGATTGGCCAGAGCCGACCCGATGAATCCCGCTCCACCCGTGATCAAACAGCGCACACGTTACTCCTTTCAAGACCCACGCTACTGCACGATGTGAGCGCGCAGAGAGATTAGCGACTCACTGCGATTGGTCGACCATCGCGTTCCGAGATCGGAAGATATAACCCATAGCACAGACTGTTGGCGCTCTCGGCAGACGGGTGCAACCAAGCAACAACAATCGATTATACCTGGAACGCAGCCTAAGCGAAAGCCCTGGGCGCAGAAGAGGTCGGCTCACTCTCCAGGCAACCGGTTTTGACACGCGACGGCAGGCGCGGTATACTCGGCCCGTTGTGCGGTCGACTCGCTGTGCGCCAAAGTGATGGACAGAGACTATCTTACCGAATTACTCAACATATACTGGTTCG
>JAAZAN010000009.1 GCA_012514315.1 Chloroflexota bacterium | reverse complement strand
CCGGACACCACCCGCGAGGATCGCACGCGCGACGTCAGGATGCCCACAGCAAGCCTTTGTCACCCCGACCAAATCAATGCCGTGTTTCGCGCACATCCGTACCACAGTCTCGGTGTTGCGCTTGATACGAGTGCAATCCACCTCAATCCTCATTACTCCAGCTCCTGGCCATATTGTCTGCCTACGCCCACGGTCAGACCGCACACGAACCGACCTTCTACAGTATCTTGCTCAAGAACCGACGCGTCCGCTCTTCCTTGGCCAGCTCCGGATTCTGACAGGCCGCCCTCATCTCGATCGGGGTGAGAATCTCGACAATCCTGCCCTCATCCATGAAGATGATACGGTCGGCAGCCTCGCGAGCAAACCCCATCTCGTGGGAGACGACCAGCATAGTCATCCCCTCGCGCGCCAGGCTGAGCATCACGTCCAGTACCTCTTTGATCATCTCCGGATCCAGCGCGGACGTCGGTTCGTCAAACATCATGATCTTGGGCTGCATCGCCAAGGCTCGAGCGATGGCCACGCGCTGCTGTTGCCCGCCTGAGAGCTGGGCGGGATAGGCCTGTGCCTTGTCTGAGATGCCTACTTTGGCGAGAAGATCCATGGCAATGGCCTCTGCCTCGTCCACGGATTTCTTACGCACAACCCGTTGAGCCAGAGTGATGTTCCTCAATACAGTGAGGTGAGGGAACAGATTGAACTGCTGGAACACCATCCCGACTTCCTCACGGATCTTGTTGATGGTCGCTTTGTCGCCGGTAACCGGGATGCCATCCACAGCAATGCTGCCCCGGTCGATCGGTTCCAGATGGTTGATACAGCGTAGCAGGGTACTCTTCCCAGAGCCACTCGGCCCCACAATCACCACAACCTCTCCGCGACGGACGTCCAGACTGACACCGCGAACCGCCTTGATTCGCTCGCGGTTGAAGCTCTTATAGATATCCTGAATCCGTATGATGATGTCGTCGTTGACCTCAACGCAGTGATCTTCCATCTCGCACCCCTTCCGACGGCAGACATCCGGGCCCGATCAACGGGCCTGGATGCTGTAGCGCCAACTTAGTCCACCGTCATCTTCTTCTCAAGTCCTCTGACCAGCAGCGAGAGGATCAACGTCATACTCAAATACAGGAAAGCGACGGTGTTCCATGTCTCGAAAGTACGGTAGGTGCGCCCACGGTACAGCCGGCCCAGTTGGGTGAGCTCGCGAATTGCCAATGCTGACACGAGCGATGTGTCCTTCAGCATAGAGATGAAGTCATTGCCCAAAGGAGGCAGAATCACGCGCACAGCCTGAGGAAGAATGATGTGTCGCATCGCCTGAATGTAGCTCATGCCCAGAGAGCGGGCTGCCTCCATCTGTCCCTTGGAGATGGCTTCTATCCCCGCGCGGAACACCTCGGCCTCGTACGCACCGTAGCCAAAGGCCAGAGCGGCCACTCCACGGACCGTCATGTCCATATCCTGAATACTGAGCTGTGCAAGGTAGTAGGCGAAGCCAAACAGAGGCGCGAATCCAAAACCATAGATCAGACGCCCCGTCCAGTTCAGCAACGTAACGATACCCGGCACAATCACAAACGCGACGTAAAGGATCTGCACAAGCAGCGGCACACCACGAATGATCTCTACATACAGCGTCGCCAACGTGAACGCGATCGGGTTCTTGGAGACACGGCCAAGCCCAGCAATGAGCCCAAAAATGAGGGATATAGCAAATGAGACCAAAGCCAACGTGACCGTCAGGCGTATGCCGGGTATGAGAAACTCTAGCGCATCCTGGTATTTCTCTGAACTGATAAATGAGTAGACGATTATCAGACCGGTCAGAAGCAGAATCAACAGCCACCAGGGCAGTCTGCGCAATCCCTGGGTCCACGAGACCGGCCACAGTCGTCCTCTATCGTTTTGTCCGTCCATACCGTCATGTGTCCTTTGCAGGATGAACAGGAACAACCTCGCAGTATCACAATGCTGGAGAATTGAGTCTGAGGGCAATCACGGAGCGGGGTTGCAGATATCGCGTCACCGTTGTCTGCAACCCCGCCTATCTTGTCTGGATCATTCAGCAGGAAGCGAGCCTCTCAACCTCCTGCACAACACCAGACTTACTGGCTGCGCGAGAACCACTTGTCGATCAGCGCCTGCATTGTCCCATCGTCCCACATTTCGTTGAGGGCCTGATCAACCGCCGGCTGAATCTCACTGCCAGGGGGCATGAAGAGAGCCAGCACTTCACCACCAGTGATGCTGAAGGCGATCTTAAGCTTGCCAGGGTCCTCCGACATAAAGCCAATCGCAGCCACCTCATCAATCACAACGGCATCGACATCACCTGACAGGAGCGCCACCACGGGCATCTCAAAGGTGTCGAAGAGAGTGACTCGGTCCTCACCAAACTTCTCGATCGCGGTAATCTCATTGGTCGTGCCGGCTTGCGTGCCGATCTTCTGACTGCCGGCTGCCAACGCAGCCTCATCCGTAATCGCCGTATCGTCGGCCCGAACGAGGATGACCTGTCCGTATTCGTAGAATGGATCGGAGAAATCGACTACCTTCGCGCGGTCCACAGAGACAGTACACCCACCCATATTGATATCGAATTCACCGGCTTGGGCCGCCTCAAAGATGCCGTCCCAGGCAAATTCCTTGAACTCCAGTGTGCAATTGGCGTGCTTGCAGACCTCCTCGGCCAGGTCGTAGTCGAATCCGATCCCGTTACCCTCCTCATCCAAGAAGCTAAACGGTGGATAGGCATTGTCCACGGCCCAGATTAGCTTGCGTCCTCCCAGGTCGGTGACATCCTGCTGCGCTCCACCTGGCGCCGGCACCTCTGCTGGAACAGCAGCGCAGCCGGTTGCCACCAGGCTCAACACCACCAGAACTACTATGACTCCCCACACTGTCTTCGCCATCTACCTGACTCCTCCCCTCTCTGCGAAATATATCTTTGGACGGTACCGATTTCAGCATTATAACATGAACAACGATGCTAACACAAGCCGCCACGGCCCGCTATGCTGGCGCGTCAATGACACAGAAGCACTCGAACCGCACACCGTCTGATCACCAAGGATCCACCGCAACAACAGGGCTTGCGGGGCGCTGGTGACACCCGCAAGCCCTGTTACCCCACGCGGCACTACAGGTTTGTTGTGATCAATACCAGCCATACTTGCTGGCTGCATCAACAACCGCTCTCACGTTCTCTGGCTTGGCATTCCAGGGCACTTCACATTCCGTTCCCAGTACGTAACCACCGCCTGGCGCACAGTCGTCAATCAACTGCTTGCAGTAGGCGTCGACTTCATCAGGCGTGCCATAGCACAGAAGAGCCGAAGGCACATTGCCGTAGATGCAAATCTTGCCGCCCAGCACCTCCTTGGCCTTCTTCATATTCGTCTTTTCCAGGTCGAGGAGCAACTTGCCCTTGGGCAGGCCATCGGCCATATGGCTGATCGTATCCAGGTGAGGCGTCAGGTCATTGTCCCAATGACAGTAGACTTTGAAGCCTCGATTTACAAAGGTATCAATCATCTTCTTGGCGTATGGCCAGAAGAACTCATTGAAGATCCTTGGTGTCATACCAGGAGGGCCACCGTTGACGAAGAAGATGATCTCGGCCCCAGGGACCTCACCTGCGCCCATCACGATCGCGTCACGCATAGCCAACGCACACTCGTATTCTGTGAACCACTCGCAGATCTCCTTGACTTTCTCGGGACGCTGGAAGATGTCACGCGTCAGGTTGGAGATACCACGATAGTACTGGAGCATGTCCAGCGGATGACACGCCCGTCCCCCCATCAACAGCGGCACATCATATTCGAACACGTACTTGCGCCACGCCGCCGCGTACACCTGCGGGTAATCGTATTCATAGTACAGGAAGTCATCAATGCTACGAGTGAAGATATCTGGCCCCACGCCTTTGCTATAGAGAATGGGGGCGAAACCGCGCTCCATCACATCGTCGTAGTCCTCGATGATCGGCTTCTCGTACAGACTGGGCAAGTTGCCCTCCGGTGGAAAGTCATCCCACAGGCGCCAGTCAAGCGTCGCCTGATCCCAGCCGGCGCGACCAAACATGCTCAAGTGGTTCAGTGTTGTGATATTGGGATCGATGAAATCACCCACGCCCAGGAGTTCACGTGTATCGATCGTGGCCTGGATCAACTTCTCAGGCTCAAAGAACATCTCTCGAATGGAGATATTGCCCAGGTATGGAATGATATAACAGTTGATGGGCGCGACCGGCACCCGATCGGCCTCCTCAAGATTCCAGGCCTTCTCGAGGCGCTCGAAACTGGTCATTGTCTCTTTCATCGTCTCGCCTCCTAGGCTCCGGCTCCGATCCATTCCTCAATGATCCGCACACCCTCATTGGCATTCGCGGTGGCATGGTCTACATTTAGATTCGATCTCTTCACCTCACCCACAATACCGCCGCCGACGATGATCTTGACGCCATCCCTCAAGCCAGCTTCCTCAATTGCCTCCACCGTTCTGTTGACTTCATCGATAGCCGCGGTAAGAAGTGCAGACATTCCGACAACCTGAGGGGCATGTTGCTTGATGCTCTCAACGAAAGCTGCCTTCGGCACATCAACGCCCAGGTCAATCACCTCGTAACCGGCGCACTCGAGGAGGTTCTTCACGATGTTCTTCCCCAACTCGTGAACATCACCCTTGACCGTACCCATTACAATGGTCCCCTTGGCCTCGGATGCCCCGTAGAGCTCTCTGATTCTGGGGCTGATCAGAGCCATGGCATCCTTGAAGATCTCGGCGGCCCACATCAACTCCATGAGGAAGTAGTTGCCCTTGTCAAACTCCTCCCCAACGAGTTCCATGCCCTTACGCGCTTCTTCCACCAACTGAAGCGGGTCATGTCCCGCTTCCAGGCCTGTTTTCACGAGCGACAGCACCGCATCGTGATCCAGGGCCGCCATTGTGTCACTTAGCTCTCCCATGGCTCCTCTCTTTTCTTCCACATCAGTTTGATCAGAGCTAGACTCCAAGGAGCATGGGCCATGATTCTCTCAGCGTTCTTGCCGAACATCCATCGGGCCATCGCCTCATCAATCTCAGCCTGCGTTGGAGGCTTCAGGCCTGCCCTAATGCCCGCGAGTATCTCTTCCGTTCCCTTGTTCACGTCTCAGACACCTCCTCATTGTCAAACACGCGCTGTACGCACCGACTAGCGAGCGTTTTGTCCTCTCCCCACCTCCCACACGACAGAACACCCGACCAGTTGTGCTCGGCGTCAATACATTGTAGAATGTAAGAATCCAGATGGGTATGTCAACAGAACCTGACGACATTATATCACGGCCAGATCGCCATGTCAACACCGGTGCAACGGCTCCGTTGTCCTTGGTCCGCGTATTTCGCGATTTAGGAGAATCCTGCTATGTACAAGTTCGACGATCTCGATAGAGCTATTCTGCACGAATTGGAGCGCGATGCTCGCATCTCCTTCTCCGAACTCTCCAGGCGTCTCGACACACCGCATACGACAATCAGGGACCGCGTGCGCAAGATGGAGAAAGGCGGCGTCATCCAAGGATATCGAGCGATCATCAACCCCGAACAACTCGGACTGAACATAAAGGCGATCGCTCACATCACGCGGGATCAGACGGTATCGCTTGCTGACATCACATCCGAGCCGAGGCGCCTACCGGAGATCACACGGATTCAGGTGCTCACCGGTGAGGTCGATGAATTGATCACATTCTATGCTCGCAATGTGGAGCATCTGAAGGAGATCATCTACGACGAATTCGGGGCCATTCCTGGTGTTGTCAAGATGAGCACCTCCATCGTCCTGGAGGAGCGAGAGTTCTGCCTCGTGGGGCACGACGAGGAGGAAGACGTAGGGGTCGATGTGGAACTAGACTGAAGTCCGGCACGAGCAGTGCTAGCAGTGACCCCAGAGACCAGGTCGCTGCCAGTTCTGCACGGTAGAGCGATGTCGTCGGTGGTCGCATCTAGCGCACACCGATGTACTCGCCAATCAGCGCCGTCAATGTGCCGTCCACCGCCATTTCAGCGAGCGCTTCGTCGACCGCGCGCATCAGGCGCGCACTATCCTGTCGCCCTGCAATGGCATAGGGTTCGCTCACAACCGGGTTCCCCGTGATCTTCAGACAGGCGCCAGTGTGCTGCAGCGCCGACACACGATCGCTCAACGCCGCGGTGGTCACCCCAGTGACCACCGCGTCAAGTGCCTCGGCAGCGGTCTGGCAATGCAGCATGGTCACATCCTGTAGACGTCGCCCCGACCGTCGCAGAGCAAGGTCACCCGGGGACCCAAGCTCTACCGCCACACTCTGGCCCTGCAGATCGGCCAGTTCACGGATCTCCCATTCAGTACAGGGCACAACCAGAACCTGCCCGGCGTCGAAATACGGCTGCGAGTAGATGACGTCGGCCGTTCGATCAGAGTCTATCACCAGCGACGAGATGATGACGTCAACCTGGCACACCGCCAGCGCATCATACAGGCCATCATACGGAAGGTTAGCAACGAATTGAACCTCTGCTCCCAGGCGTCGGCCCAGCTCACGCGCCAGAGCGACATCCAGACCGGCGGGCTCGCCATCGGGGGAGATCCATTCGAAAGGAGGGAAGCTCGCGTCCATACCGACGCGCAGGACACCCGACTGTCTCACACGATCCCAGGTCTCGTCCGATCGGCCGCAACTGACCAGAGTGATCGTGCAGAGGCCGAGCGCTAGCAACCATACGCGGACGCAATACCTCAGCGCCACGGCACTCTTACACCAGAATATCCCAGACCCGGCAAGCGTTCGCCGGCCGCCGAGAACTGCGCGCTTGACCTTTCGCCGAACCGCGTCACCTACTCGACAACTCCAACGTTGCCTTCACAAGGCCAAAACAACCCGTCAACATCATATCCCCATAGGGCGCCGCCAGATGGTACCCGAGCCCAGCAACCATGTGCCGCTGAGGGCCAGTGACCGCCACCAGATCAAAGCCCGATCCGGGGGAGTAATCCGGATGGATGAACGCCCCATGCCCGTGATCATCGTAGACCTCGGCATCGGTCAGCGTGCCCGCCCGCAGTCGATCCACAAGCTGGACCAATTTGTCGGCCGTCATAAGTACTGTGTGATGCTCAAACAGGCCCAAGATACGCCTGCCGCGCAGTAACACACCCAGGGTATGCTGGTTACCCACATTGACCGCCACAACGCCTTCACGGCTTGCATCGCTCACACGATCATCCTCAAGGATTCCCCATAGCGCAGCGGGGCCCGTGTCCATCAAGATTGCCCCAGGTGCATCATGCTGAACGGCCCGCATCCGCGTATAGCACGCGGGCGGCTGTTGATACGCAAGATCCACCATATCACCGCCCTGCTCCAGAAACTCGCGCCATAGCTGGAATCGGAACTGGCGATTGGAACCATGAAGACACTCGCCGTGATCCTGAACGGCGACAGCGACGGCATCGGGCAGGCTCACCCCGAACGGTGCGAGTGCAGCCTCCAGCGCGTCCAGGTCAACATCACGCGTGACCAGCGAGACCAGACTCGGGAGATCGGGGGCTTCCTCAACAATCACATAACCGCGCTCGCGTACCTGCTCCAGGTTGTCCCGCACCGTCAACGCAGCGCGCGGTGTAATAAAGACAGGATATCCCGCTTGCAGGTGCCGCTTCATCGCGCTGACCAGCGGACCACCGCCCATCAGATTTCCCGTGACAAAGAGTGGCTGACCCGCCCGGGTCGCCTCCTGTACCTGTCTGGAGAGAATCGTCGTCCACGAAGGTAACACTATCTTGACGCTGTTCTCCACAGGCTGGTCGGCTTCCCAGAGCAGGATGTCCTGAGTACCCGCTCCCACGTCGATAGCCAATATTCTATCCGGGTTCACCAACCATCCTCCTCGCATGTTCTCCGAACGCTGTCGTGGCCTCAACCCACCGCCTCAGCGGACAGACCGCTCTCGAATCATCTGTCCAACAGAGCCCTCTCACCTAGATCATCCGGAACGACATCGGGATGACGTCCACCTCGCTCCCTGCCGGCAGATGACCGATCGACTCCGGGATAATCGCCAGTCCATCCGCTTGAACCATCGAATTCAGAATACCCGATCCTTGATCACCCGTCAGGGATGCAGCGTAGTCGGAGCCCTCACGCCGCAGCCGAACTCGGAGGAAATGACGCCGGCCGTCCTTCCGCAGCACAGGTTGTTCCAGACGAGCCCGCAGCAAGGGTGGAGCCCAGTCAGTCACGCCCTGCATCTTCAGAAGCGCAGGGCGTCCGAAGAGCTTCATGCTCAAGAGCGCCGCCACAGGATTGCCGGGCAGTCCTAGCAGGGGAATAGCCTGGGCAAGCAGACCGGGCCGAGCACGGATAACGCCAAACGCCAACGGACGCGCGGGTTTGATCTTGACCGACCAGAAGACCATCTCCCCTTCAGCCGCCAGCACCTGTTTGACCAGATCGAAGTCCCCGACGGAGACTCCGCCAGACGTGACAATGAAGTCGGCGCCTTGCTCCAGCGCCACGCGCAGACTGCGACGAACCAGGTCCTCACGGTCGCGGGCAATGTCCAGAATCATCGGCACGCCGCCGGCGAGTCGCACCTCGGCCGCAACTGTGTACGAGTTCGCATCACGGATCTGGCCCGGTCCCGGCAGCTCATCCGGTGCGACAATCTCATCACCCGTGGCCAACACCGCTACCCGCGGTCGGCGCACTACACCGACCGTCATCTTCCCGACAGCGGCCAACATACCAATCTCCTGAGGCCGCAGCAAGACACCTGGGCGCAGAACAACCTGACCAGCCCGGACATCCTCACCTGCCGCGCGCACGTTGGCGCCTGCAGCGGGCGCTCTGAGCACCTCAACGTCCTCACTGACGACACGGACATCCTCAAAGCGCACGACCGTGTCCGCGCCTGCAGGCACGGAAGCACCCGTCATAATCCGCACCGCCTGTCCCTCTTCAACCACGATATCGGCCACGTAGCCTGCGGCGACCTCTCCAATCACCTGCAGACGCGCAGGGAGCGACGAGAGGTCCGCGCTCCGAATCGCATAGCCATCCATTGCTGAGTTGGCCAGGGGAGGAATATCTCGATCGGCCTCAACAGGCTCAGCCAACACGCGTCCAATCGCATCCAGCGCAGAGACTCTCTCGGAACTTAGGACTGCTACGTTGGCCAGGATGTGCTCCAGGGCCTGCTCCACTGTGAGTTCAGGGCGATCGCGATCAGCCATGGGACTCTTCTTCGGTTCGATGCTCGGTATCTGCTCCTCGCAACATCCTGATCGCGTGAGGCAGGATGGGCCGCAGTGTGTCCATCCCCTCACGGACCGCCTTCGGGCTGCCGGGCAGGTTGATGATCAGGGTCCGCCCGCGGATACCGGCGACCCCTCGTGAGAGCACAGCCAGGGGCGTATTGGCGTAGCCCTGAGAACGCAGTAGTTCGACCAGCCCTGGCATCTGCCGTTCGATGACAGCCAGTGTCGCCTCCGGAGTCACATCTCTCGGCGCCGGGCCCGTGCCACCCGTTGTGACCACCAGTTCGACGTAGTCTTCATCGGCGAGCCTCACCAGCTCACGCTCAATCATCGCCTGCTCATCCGGGACGATCGTGCAGCCAGCCACGCTCGCGCCCATCTGATCGAGCAGACGGACGAGGAGCGGCCCGCTGACATCCTCGCGTTGCCCGGCATACCCTTGATCACTGACTGTTACCACGCCTGCTCTGATCGCGTCCATCACCATACCCTCAGTCCGTGCGAAGGATCCAGTGCCTGGAGCACACTGCACGCCGCGTCGCTCCATTCGTCCGCATTATATCTGCTGCGGCAGTTCGGGTCAAGGACATTTCCACACTGCGTCTCACCAGACTAGAGCCCATATGCCGCGACTGCGCTTGCAGCAACATCGCCTCATGATAGAATGGTCCACGCACATCCACCCGCACGGGACAGGCCCCATCATCGGGGCAACCATCAGCATGTCACTGGCTATGTGCGGAACACACAAGTTACTGAACACCTGGAGGCAATACTATGGCGAAGATATTTCTGGACACAGCGAACCTCGACGAAATCCGTGAGGCGCGGGATATGGGCTTACTGGATGGCGTGACAACGAACCCAACACTGATGATGCGAGCTGGAACCGCCGACCTGAAGGCCAACACACTCAAGATCATTGAGATGGTCGATGGCCCTGTGAGCGCAGAGGTGGTCAGCACCGACACAGATGGTATGATCGCCGAGGCCCGTGATATCCTATCGTGGGCGCCGAACGTCTATGTGAAGATCCCCACAATTCCGAGCGGTCTCAAGGCGATGAAAGAGATCTCTTCATGGCCCAACGGGCGGCGAATCAATGCCACACTCATCTTCTCGCCGGTTCAGGCGTATATGGTCGCGAGGGCCGGCGCGAGTTTCGCATCGATCTTCATCGGACGGCTCGACGACGCCGGTCTGGATGGCATGGAGGTTGTGCGTCAGACACGGGAGATCTTCGATATCTACGGGTTTGACTGCCAGGTACTGGCAGCGAGCATTCGACATACCCAGCACGTCACGCAGTCTCTGCTGGCAGGCGCGGACATCATCACGCTACCATTCGATGTGCTGCAGAAGATGAGCCGAAGTCCGTTCACCGACGCGGGTTTGCAGAGGTTCCTTGCCGACTGGGAGAAAGTCGCCAGCTCCTAAGATCGACACGCGCTGGTGGGGGATTGCGGGACCGCGAAATCCCCCACCAGGTGGATGCGTAGTCCAACTGGCGTCACCCGCTCGAGGAGTGTGGCCAGACGGAACAGTAGATCGCTGAAGGCAAGATAGGTTGGGTCGGCCACTGGCTCAAGCATCCGCTCTTCCAGCCCCGCAGCGGCTGCGAACTGGCGAATGGAGGAGATCGCGTTCACCCGATAGAGAGCCGGGAAGGTATCTGTTTCCTCGCGACCGTAGAGCTGCCTGACGAAGTACCCCCTGGTCCACCCGAGCGCGCGGTTGAGACGTAGCAACGGATGGTGCGCGTTCGGTGTCAGGAATACGAAGCGCCCACCAGCAGCAAGCACCCGTCTCACTTCGTTGAAAAGCAAGCCAGGATCAGATACGTGTTCGAGGACCCATGAGCAGCAGACCAGATCGAAACACTCGTTCCGGTAGGGAAGTGCATCCGCCACTCCGCACGTGAGTGGCAGGGCCGGAACGCGATGCTCTACCAAAGATAGCCAGTCCGGGTCGATCCCCGCAGCGAATGCTGCACGTGCGTGTAGCCGCTCCAGAACGCCACCCCGCCCACAGCCAAGGTCGAGAACGCGTACCTCAGGATTCAGATGAGCCGCAACGGTATCCTCATATACCTGGCTACTGGGCTTCCACCCTGGATGCATCGAGGCGTAGCGCCGACGGTATTTCTCCTGGCGATCCAAAGAGAGTACATTCCCCATCGAACAAGGATTATAGAGACTGTTGCCGATCCCGCAAAGGCTGACGCGAAAGCGGGCATAATCGTAATCGATCCTTGTTTGATCAGTGAATTGTGTGTATCATTGATGCTGCATATTCTGACACACTGAGGCGTCTTCAGCGTACGAATCTCGAATACCCACCCCAATACGAAAGAGAGACCACGGTGAGAGCTCAAATAGCCGTTGTGGGCAGCCTGAACACGGACCTGGTTGTTCGCGCACCGCACATACCGCGGCCCGGCGAGACGGTGATCGGCGGCGACTTCCTCACGATGCCCGGAGGCAAGGGAGCCAATCAGGCCGTTGCTGCCGCTCGCCTAGGCGCCTCGGTCGCTATGGTCGGACGGGTCGGAACTGACGGGTTCGGGCAGCAGCTTCTCGCTAACCTCGCAGCCGCTGGCGTAGATCACCGGTTGGTCGTGGAGGACGCTGACGCTGCCACTGGCGTCGCGCTGATCGTGGTAGAGGATTCGGGTCAGAACAGCATCGTCGTCGCCTCAGGGGCCAACATGCGCCTATCTCCCAACGACGTCGCGGCCGCTGAGTCAGCCATTGCATCGGCTCAGGTCGTGCTGCTGCAACTGGAGAGCCCGCTCGAGACTGTGCGCCGGGCCGCTGAGATCGCCCGAGCGCACAACGTGACCGTCATCCTCAACCCGGCGCCAGCCCAGCCGTTGCCGGCTGACTTACTGACACTGATCGACATCCTCACGCCAAACGAGTCAGAGACTGCACTATTGACCGGAGATCAGATCCAGACCCCAAGTGAGATCGAGGCCGCCGCATACAAACTGCGGCGAATGGGCGCAAGGATGGCCATCCTCACGTTGGGCGAACGCGGCGCACTGCTAGCCGAGGCGGACGGTACGGAGATCTTCTCGGCGTTCGACGTGACGCCCGTCGACACGACGGCGGCAGGCGATGCCTTCATGGGGGGACTGGCCGTCGCGCTTGGCGAGGGCCAGCCTCTGCCCGAAGCCATTCGCTGGGGCAATGCGGCTGGCGCACTCGCCACCACCCGGATGGGTGCACAGCCATCCTTGCCCAGCCGCGAGGAGCTGGAGCATCTACTGCGCCACGGCAAGACCAGAGAATCCTAATATGCTAGGAGACAGACCGGAGCCCCATCGTCGAGAGAAGCTAACCAACCCCGAGACACAGACGAATCGATCATCAAGGCAGCACACCAGGAGGATCAGGTAATGAAGATCACACATATCGAGACATTCCCCGTCTGGGGGGGCGCCCGCAACTTCCTGTTCGTCACCGTGGACACCGATGAGGGGGTCTCCGGTGTCGGCGAGGCCGGCATCACCGGGCGCGAGCTCGCTGTGATCGGCGCGATCGAGCACTTCAAGCCACTGCTGATCGGGCAAGACCCGTTCCGTACCGAACACATCTGGCAGATGCTTTTCCGCGGCGGATTCTTCCCCGCCCAACGAATCCTGACCTCGGCCATCTCGGCGATCGATGTTGCACTGTGGGACATCAAGGGGAAAGCTCTTAACGTCCCAATCTACGAGCTACTCGGCGGGCGTGTCCGTGATCGCGTCGTGTGCTACCCACACAACGTGGGCCACGGATCGGAGATTGGGCCGCTGGTCGAGTCGTGTCTGCAGAGCAAGGAAGAAGGCTGGAAGTTCGTCCGTTGGGGGCTGCCTCAGGAGGACGATATTCTGGAGCCTCGCCGTGCTGTTCTGACGAGCATCGAACAATTCCGGGCAGTCCGGGAGGCAGTCGGAGACGACATAGAGATCACGTTTGACGTGCATACGCGCCTCGATCTCCCCGACACGCTGTGGTTGTGCCAGGAAGTTGAGACTTTCCATCCCTTCTTCATCGAAGATCCTCTGCGTTCAGAGAATCCCGATTCATTCAAGACACTGCGCCAGCGAACGCGCGTGCCGCTGGCCGCGGGCGAGCAGTTCAGCTCGAAATGGGAGTTTCGTCAGCTGATTGAGGAGGAATGGATCGATTACGCCCGTATCGACCTGTGCATTGTCGGCGGGTTCACCGAGGCAAAGAAGATCGCGGGCTGGTGTGAGACGCACTACATCAAACTGGCCGTACACAATCCGTTGGGGCCTGTCTCCACTGCGACCTGCCTGCACTTGAACCTGGCCAGTCCCAACTTCGGTGTGCAGGAGCAGCCCCGACGTCCGGGAACCACTTTGACGGACGTCGTCCCGGTTCAACCCGAATGGAAGGATGGGCATCTATTACCGCCCGATCAGCCCGGGCTCGGCATTGTGTTCGACCGGGAAGCAGCGAGAAAGCATCCGTTTCGGATGGAGGAGCTGCCCCATCTGCACCGACTCGACGGGTCGGTGACCAACTGGTAGGGAGCAGCGACCTGTGGATATCTTCAACATTATGAATGATGACCTCACCGCACTCACCGAACATGGTCCGGTCTTCGCAACAATGGGTGAGGTGATGGTACGCGATATGCCGGCTGATCATGAGCGTCTCGAACGAACGCGCCAGGTCTGGATCTCTATGGCCGGCAGTGAGCTCACACTCGCCATGATGCTCAGCCGTCTGGGCGTCCCTTCGACCTTCATCACCCGGGTACCGGACAACCCATACGGTTGGATGTTGCGCAATCTGGCGCACGAGCAGGGCATCGACGCGAATCACTTCGTATGGGCCGAGGCAACGGAGCCATTCGGGCGGTTTCTGTACGAGCTCGGACGCACCCCGCGTCGCAGCGTGGTCTGGTACCAGCGGAAGTACTCAGCAGCCAGCCGGCTCGATGCCGGCATGGTTGACTGGTCCAAAGCGCTGAGGGGCGTCCGACTGTTTCACATCTCCGGGATTAGCTTTGGCTTGAGTACGCATAGTGGGTATGAACGCAACCATATTCTGGGGGCGTTTGAGGAAGCACTCCAGTTGAAGCCTGCGGATTGCCTCGTCGGCCTGGACTTCAACTACCGGGGAACACTGTGGAGTCCGGCACAGTGTCGGGATGTGATGACGCCCCTGGTCACAGAGCACGTGGACGTACTCAACACGACGATCGAGGATATGGCGCGTATCTACGGGCTGGACTGCGGACGCATCAGCGCTGACCGGATCGTCGAAGGCGACTTCGGTCAACTGGAGGACACGGATATCCGGGCAATGATGCGGCAGTTGATCGACAGATTTCACCTTCGTATCGTCGGAGTGACAATCCGCTACCCGGACTCACACGAGCAGCACCGTTGGGAGAGCGCGGCAATGGAGAACGAGGGGACCTTCTTCCGTTCTGCCCAGGTGCGTCCCATTGTACTGACCGATCGCCTGGGCGGAGGCGACACGTGGAATGGCGGGTTCTACTATGGGCTGTTGACGGAGGCGGACCCGGCACGCGCGATACAGAAGGGGGTACTGGTCGGTGACGCGGCCACACGCCTGAAGCAGACGCTGATGTATGACCTGCCTATCCTCACCAAGTCCGAAATCCAGGCCCGACTAAACGCCGACGCGACCGGTGGCGATCGGCGCACGGCCAGATAGCATTCAGGAGTCGGCACACATGAGTACTACGAACAGACTCGACCTGATCCGTACAACTGGGGTGATTGCCATCATGCGCGCCAGGAGCTCCGACCAACTGCTGCACGCTGCTGACGCAATCCAATCGGGCGGTGTCCAGGCGATCGAGGTGACGATGACGACACCTGGCGCACTGGCCGTGATTGAGAAAGCCCGGACGCGCCATGCAGATCGTGAGGAAGAGATGCTCTTCGGGGCTGGAACGGTGCTGGATGCCGAAAGCGCCCGGGCCGCGATCCTGGCCGGCGCGCAATTCATTGTCGCACCCACACTAGACCCGGCGCTGATCGAGTTATGCCGCCGGTACAGTGTGCCCGTGATGCCAGGAGCCTATACGCCGACGGAGATCCTGACAGCGTGGGAAGCGGGCGCCGATATGGTGAAGGTCTTTCCAGCCAGTATCGGTGGCCCCGAGTTCATTCGCGCCATCAAGGCTCCGTTGCCACAGATCGATCTGGCGCCGGTGGGCGGTGTCGAGATTGATAACACGGCTGAGTTCATCCGGGCCGGCGCCACGGCTGTTGGCGTGGGCAGTTCGCTGATCAACCAGGCAATCCTGGAGTCGCACGACTTCGCCGCGCTGACCTCTCGGGCACGCCGGTTCATTGAGGAAGTCGCACGCGGGCGGGCCCATTGAACGCCAGGGAGAACGCTCTCAGAATCATCCGATTCGACCACCCAGAGTGTGTCATGGTGGAGCCGCCGATCCACCACATATACTATCATGGATGCAATCACCATGGCTTCGGCGACGACCACGCTCACGATAGCCCCGTGGGCGCTCGTTGGTTCGATATCTGGGGAACTGGATGGCACAAGATTCACGAAGGCGTGATGGGGCTCCCTAAGATCTACCCTCTGGCCGACACTTCGAATCTGAACACCTATCAATGGCCCGACCCCGATGACGAACGTATCTGCGGCGCCATCTACCAGACGGCGGCCCAGCAACTTGCCGAGGACAGATTCCTGACCGGTCACCACCGAGACACGTTGTGGGAGAAGGCCTACATGCTGGTCGGTATGGAGAACCTGATGGTGTACTTCTATACCGAGCCTGCGTTCGCACGTGATGTGCTCCACGGCATTATGGACTTTCAGATGGGCGTCGCCGAGCACTATCTGAACGCCGGAGTTGACTTCGTGAAACTGAGTGACGACCTGGGTATTCAGAACGCCCCGCTGCTCAATCCGCGAACCGTGAATGAGTTCCTGGTTCCGGAGTACAGACGCCTGTTCAACCTGTACAAGCGATACGGTGTCTTGATCGACTTCCATTCGTGCGGGCACATCGAGCCGTTCATCGACATGTTCATAGAGCTCGGAGTAGACATCCTGAACCCGCTACAGGCCACCGCCAACGATCTGAGCAGAATCAGGCATCGTACCCAGCGAAGAATGGCCCTACGAGGTGGCATCAGCTCGGCCATCGTGATGAACGGTCCCGTCGAACGTATCGACGCGGAGGTGCACCACAGAATCTGGCAACTGGGACAGGAAGGCGGATACTTCTGTGGACCCGACCAGAGTCTACCCTATCCTCAAGCCCATCTGAATGCTTTGTATGAAGCCATCGAACGACATGGGTCGTATCCGCTCATACCACCTGATCCCGAGCAGTAACTGAATGAGGAGGTTATCCATATGAAGCAACCTGTATCCAGCGGCGCGGGAGCCCGCCCCCAAGGACCCTACTCCCAGGCCATCGTGGCAGGGGGGCCAGTCGTCTATGTCTCCGGCCAGGGACCGATCGATCCGGAGACCGGAGATAAGCGCTTGGGCAGCTTCCGGGAGCAAGCCGAGCTGACTCTGCGCAACGTCGGCGCTTTGTTGGAGGCGGCGGGCACGTCGTTCGACCACGTGGTCAAAGTCAACGCCTACCTTGCAGACCTGGCCGACTTCGGTGAGTTCAACACGATCTACCGAGAGTTCTTCCACGAACCCTATCCAGCGCGCACGACGGTGCAGGCGGGACTGAGCGAGATCGCGATCGAGATCGATTGTATCGCGACACTTCCAGATCGATAGACGGACTCTGGGGCAGCAGAATGTCAGCGAAGAAGAGAAGAGGTTATGACTGCAGATATCTATGAACGGCTCGGCGTACGCAAGATTATCAACGCATACGGTACACTGACAACACTAGGCGGTAGTCTGATGGCGTCTGAGGTGGTCGATGCGATGGCAGAGGCAAGCCGTCACTTTGTGGACCTCTCCGAGTTGTTGACCCTCAGCGGGGCTCACATTGCGCGGTTGATTGGGGTCGAGGCGGCCTGTATCACGTCCGGGGCCGCCGCAGGCCTCGCACTGGCCACGGCGGCGTGCGTAGCCGGAAGTGATCGCGCGCGTATCGAACGCCTGCCGGACACCACCGGTATGCCCAACCGCGTGGCCATACATCGCGACCATCGCAACGGTTTCGATCAGGCTGTGCGCCAGGCGGGGATCGAACTGGTCGAGTTCGGTGGAACCGAGCCAACCCAAACGCAGGAACTGGCGGCCGTCCTGGACGACAGAACAGCCGCCGTGGTCTACTTTGTCTGCTACGCCGGCGCCAATTCGCCATCGCTCGAGGCCGTTCTGGAGACCGCCCACGCCCAAGGTATCCCAGTGATCGTGGACGCTGCAGCGGAGCTACCCCCGCTGACCAATCTCAGCGCCTTCACCGATCTCGGGGCCGATCTGGTGATCTTCAGTGGCGGCAAGGATATTGAGGGGCCACAGTGCACCGGTCTGATCGTGGGGCGCCACGATCTCGTCCAGGCATGTGCACTGAATGCCAACCCCAACCAGGGCATCGGCCGACCGATGAAGGTCGGTAAGGAGGAAATCGTCGGGCTGGTTGTCGCTCTAGAACGATACCTTGGACAGGATAGGCAGGACGAGGATGCCCGCTGGGAGAGGCAGGTTGCCCATCTACTCGATGTACTACAGGAGATTCCAGGCGTGACCGCACGGCGAGTGGTACCTACCGGCCCTGGAGTCCGACCTACCATCGTCCCCCGTGGATACGTGTGCTGGGATCCGAACGTTATCAGGATCACCGTCGAGGACGTCGTGCATCACCTGTGGACAGGCCGCCCGGCAATCGCCATCGGCAACACAACCGACGAACACCACGCGGCTGAGACATGCACTCATATGCGCGCGCTGGTGTTCAACCCGCAGGTGCTGACTGCTGGAGAGGAGCGCATTGTGGCCGAGCGCATCGCGGCGATTCTGCGCATGCACACAACAACCGGCTAGTCCGATGGGAGCACGTACGGCCCAAGAGTGACACCCGCGCTCCGTGAGACCACGCACATGAATAGCCTGAGCCTGAGGCTCGCTCAGGCCCAGCCGCCAAAGGAGAGGATTATGCCATTGCTACAAGACTACACAGAGCGTGTCTACGCCGGTGTGCTCGGCAAGCTCATCGGCGTCTACCTGGGACGCCCATTCGAGGGATGGTCCTACGAACAGATCACGCAGCGTCTGGGGGAGATCACCTACTATGTCCATGAGAAACTGAACGTGCCCCTCATCGTGACTGACGACGATATCTCGGGAACGTTCACGTTTCTCCGCGCTCTGCCGGACTACGGCAATACACTAGAGCTCACCCCTGCTCAGATCGGACAGACGTGGCTCAACTACCTGATCGAGAAACGAACCATCCTCTGGTGGGGCGGCCTGGGAAACTCGACGGAGCACACGGCCTACCTGCGGCTGAAGCACGGGGTCCAGGCCCCACAGAGTGGGTCTATCGCGCTGAACGGCCAAGTGGTCGCTGAGCAGATCGGGGCACAGATCTTCATCGATGGATGGGCAATGGTCGCGCCAGGGGACCCGGAGCTGGCAGCCGACCTGGCCCGACGCGCCGCGAGCGTCAGTCACGACGGCGAGGCCATCTACGGCGCTCAGGTCTGGGCCGCTATGGAAGCCCTGGCATTTGTCGAGCCAGACGTCAACAGGCTGATCGATGTCGCGGTCGCACTGATTCCACGGGATTCGGTGATCGCGCGCATGATCGCCGACATCCGAGAGTGGCGCGTCGGCGAGCCCGACTGGCGGCGAGGGCGTGAACTACTGGCAAGCCATTACGGCTACGACAAGTATGGCGGCAACTGCCATATGGCGCCCAATCACGGCCTGATGATCCTCAGTCTGCTCTACGGCGACGATGACTTTCAGCGGACGCTGATGATTGTGAACACATCGGGCTGGGATACCGACTGCAATTCCGGCAACGTAGGCTGCCTGATGGGGATCAAGAACGGCCTGGAGGGACTGGAGACCGGGCCGGACTGGCGTGGGCCCGTGGCAGATCGGCTCTACATTCCGACGGCCGACGGCGGTCGCGCGATCACCGACGCGGTCACCGAGGCGTACCATATCGTCAACGTGGGACGCGCGCTGGCCGGTGAGGGTCCAGAAGCTCCCAAGAACGGCGCACGCTACCATTTTGAGCTGCCCGGCGCCGTGCAGGGCTTCATGCCGGAGGGAAGCATCGAGAGCGAGGGGACTCTGTACCTCGAGAATACCGTCGGACACAGTCAGGAGGGTGAACGCAGCCTGGCATTTCACTACCACCGTCTGGCGCCGGGGCGCGTGGCTCGCGCCGCGACGTCCACGTTCATCCCATCGCTCGATGTGGCCACCTACTTCGAGACCCGCGGTTACGCGCTGCTGGCCTCGCCCAGTCTCTATCCAGGTCAGACTATACAGGCCGCGCTCGAAGCCGACGCGGCAAATATCAGGGTGGTCACCAGTCGCCTGTACGTGAGCGTGTATGGAGACGACGATCAGCTCATCAAGCTCTACAGCCCGGCCATCGATCTGGCGCCCGGTGACAGCCAGGAGTTCGCGTGGCGGGTTCCTGAGACGCACTCCGCGCCCATTGCGGCAGCCGGGGTGGAGTTGAGCAGCGATACACGGGCCGACGGGACGGTCTACCTCGACTATCTCACGTGGAAGGGCGCGCCGGATATGGTCTCGACCCAGCGGGAAGGCAACAACACGATGTGGCGTCGGGCGTGGGTCTCAGCCCTGGATCACCCCGTGGCCGCACGATATCCCGAACCGTTCCGAGTGATCCAGAACGAGGGGGTTGGGCTTGTGGTCCTGGGCACGCGCGAGTGGATGGATTACCAGCTCCGCGCTGACGTCACACCGCACCTGGTGGAATCCTGCGGCATCGCGGCCCGGGTGCAGGGCTTGCAGCGCTATTACGCGCTGCTGCTCTGCCGCGACCAGCGAGTCCGGCTGGTTAAGGCGCTCGACGGGATCACAGTGCTCGCCGAAGGCGAGCTGGCTTGGGAGTTTGGGACGACCTTCGATCTGACGTTGAGGGTGGTGGGCAACACCATTCGCGGTGAGGTCGATGGTCGTGTTGTACTGGAGTACACCGACACCGAGCGACCATTGACAAGCGGCGCTATCGCGCTCGTGTGTGAGGAAGGTCGTACGGCGACGCAGGCTGTGACTGTCCAGCCGGTGTCGCCGCGTGACCCAGCTTGACAAGTCCTCGACGCCGGGTATAATAGCGGGCGTGGATGTTCCTCGGTAGCTCAATCGGCAGAGCGGCCGGCTGTTAACCGGTTGGTTGTAGGTTCGAGTCCTACCCGAGGAGCCTTGTCTTGAGTGTGGCCAGACCTTCCCATACTAACGGGAAGGTCTTCTGTTGTTACGCGGATATCGTACTGGGTACGCGGCTCTCCGCTGTCTTGTGGCACGACCAGCGCAAGGCACAGCGAGCACTTGCAGGCGAGACACCTTTCTCTCCCGCAACACTTCCGAAGACCGCTTGACATCAACCATTGATGCCAGTAAAGTCCTCAGTTGATGAGATACAGGGATTCCATACGAGCCGAGATCAAGTAACGTTCGACCCCCTGGGTCACAGTCTCATGGAGGTAGCAGATGACAGAGCACAGGCCCACTGACGAGAATGTGATCTCCCGCGCGCAGGGGTGCCTGCTCGGGCAGCTGGCGGGCGACGCCCTCGGCGGCATGGTGGAGTTCGAGGGACCGGAACAGATCCGACGCGAACACCCCGCCGGCCTGCGCAAGCTGGTCGATGGCGGTCACTGGGACACGATTGCCGGGCAGCCGACAGACGATTCCGAGATGGCGCTGACCCTCGCCCGGCTGCTGGTCGATCAGAGCAAGTACGATCGTGAGGTGATTTTCAAGGGCTACGTCTCCTGGCTGGATTCGGACCCATTCGATTGCGGTGGGACTGTGCGCAGCGGTCTTCGGGGTCATCCTAATCCGAAGAGTCAGGCCAACGGCGCGATGATGCGCATCAGTCCGCTGGGCATCTTCGGCGCCAACTACGACCTGGAGCAGGTGGCAGAATGGGCATGTCAGGACGCTGCATTGACCCATCCAAACTGGGTCTGCAAGCAAGCCAACACCCTGTTCGCCATGGCCATCGCCCACGCCATCCGCACGGGATGCGGAACCCAGGACCTGTACCACCAGATCGTCGCCTGGGCCCAGGACACGAGCGTGGCGCCGAAACTTCTGAAGGTCATCCACGGCGCTGCCAACGCCCCGCCCACCGAGTACGTCCACCAGCAGGGTTGGGTCCTGATCGCATTCGGCAACGCCCTATGGCAGCTACTCCACGCGCCAAACCTGGAGGAGGGCGTGGTGGACACAGTCATGCGCGGTGGCGACACGGATACCAACGCTTGTATCTGTGGCGCGCTGCTGGGCGCCGTCTATGGGCGCGACGCGGTACCCGAGCAATGGGTGGAGACGATCCTGAACTGCCGCCCGGCAGCGGGCAACCCGCGCGTGCACCGACCACGCCCCAAGCGCTTCTGGCCGGCGGACGCGCTTCAACTGGCGGAACGGCTGATCACGCCGTCCTGATGTCGACAGACGTTCAGTCCACCGCTCAAATCAAGCTGTTCCACCTGGCCCTCGCAGCCCTGTTTGTCTTCATCGCGTGGATCACTGGGCCGGTCCCGATCCCGGTGATACAGGATGTCCCGCAACAGGTAGTCACGTCGAATCCTCTCGTCGGCGTACACACACGTCTCACCGATGAGGTCGAGGAATGGAAGATTCAGAGCACAATGCGCATGGTGCGGGAGATGGGGGCGCCATGGATCGTTGAGTTTTTCCCCTGGCCCTACATCGAGCCCAACGAGGGAAGGTACTCATGGGGCCACAGCGATATGGTCATCGAGCACGCCACAAACCAGGGACTCACTGTGATTGCCCGTCTCGGTTGGGTGCCGGCATGGGCCCGCCCCAACCCAGCCATGCAGGAGACGACGCTCAGCTACCTGGACACCGAGCAATATGACGCGTTCGCGGAGTTCGTCGCGGCTTTCGTGGCCCGGTATCACGACGAGATTGACCACATCATCATCTGGAACGAGCCCAACCTCAGCTTCGAGTGGGGCTACCGGCCCGTCGACCCGGAAGGGTACACTGAGCTGCTGCATGCCGTCTACGGGCGCGCACACGCGGCCAACCCAGACGTGGTCGTCCTAGCCGGTGCACTGGCGCCCACGCTAGAGGGCGAAGGAAGCGCAGCGGGGCTGAACGATCTCGCCTACCTCGAGCGCATGTACCGGGCTGGCGCCGAGGCCAGCTTCGACGCACTCGCCGTCCACGCGTATGGCCTCACCCGCCCACCCGACGACCCACCGGATCCAGGCATCATCAACTTCCGGCGAACGGAGCTACTGCGCGAGGTGATGGCCGCATACGGCGATTCGGACAAGCCGATCTACGTGACAGAGGCTGGGTGGAACGATCATCCCCGATGGATCCACGCCGTGCGCCCGGCTCAACGCATCGAGTACACAATCGGCGCTTACCAGTGGGCGCGCAATAACTGGCCCTGGTGCCGGTCGGTCGCTATGTGGGCGTTCCGCTATCCCAGCTCGACACGCAACTACCAGGACTACTACGCCTTCGTGACGCCGGACTTCGAGCCTCTTGTCATCTACCTGGAGGTCCAGGATTATACCAGATAGATGCGTCTACTTGTCTTTCTTCTTTCCGCCGTCCTTCTTGTTCTTCTTCTTGCCCTTGTCCTTCTTCTTGTCCTTCTTGGCAGCTTTCTTCGCCATGTTCCCTCCAGGTTGTGTTGACGACAGGACATACTCACCGCTAAGGACTAACACTGTGATTATACTCGATCTGTGCCCGGCCGACAGTTGGGTAAGATCATATCATTTGACCTGACAGGCTGACTTGCTGCACACTGCGCCCTTCGGTACAATAGGGGCGCGATCCATCTCACGCCGGGCGCCGCCGTAGAAGAAGGGGCCTCAGGCATCGGATCCGCGGCAATGACTGCGGCATCACCTACAGGCAATGGAGAACGTCTTGACACACTCCGCCGAACCGCATTCCGTCGTATACACGATCGGGCACAGCAATCACACGACGACCGCTTTTCTCGACCTGCTAGTGCGCTATGAGATCGCCACCATCGTTGACGTGCGCAGCCAGCCACATAGCCGTTGGGTTCCACAGTTCAACCGCGAGACGTTAGCACAAGACCTGGACGCAGCCGGAATACGCTACTTGTACATGGGGGACGTGTTGGGTGGCCGTCCAGATGACCCGGCGTTGTACGTGCCGGGGGAGGAGCGGCCAGACTATAGACGGATGGAGGCGATGGCCTCGTACCAAGAGGCCATCGCCCGGCTCCTGGCGCTGGCGACAAACGAGCGGGTGGCTATCATGTGCAGCGAAGGGGATCACCGCATGTGTCATCGTCACCTGCTCATTAGCCAGACTTTGTTAGCCCGGGATGCTGTCGTGTGGCATATCGAATCGGACGGTGGACTCCTTGCCGGCGAGTACATTGCCCAACAGCTCACGTTGTTCTGACCGAGCACGACTCGGAGGGTGAAAGCCTGTGACGACTATCTACACCATCGGTTACCATCGCAAGCCATTGAGTGCATTCATCGGGCAGCTCCGGGCGGCGGGTATCGATGCCGTGATCGATGTCCGGTTACGCAACACGTCCCACCTGGCTGGATACACCAAACGCGACGATCTGGCCTTTCTCCTGACAGAGGGGTTCGACATCGCGTACGAGCATCACCCCGAACTTGCCCCCGCACCGGAAGTCCTGGACGCCTATCGATCCGACGGTGATTGGGACACATACCAGGCTGCCTTCATACCAGGACTGCAAGACTCCAACGCAGAGCAGATCGGTCGTCAGATCCTGTCAAGATACCGAGCGCCCTGCCTGTTGTGCGCCGAGGAAACGGCCGATCATTGCCATCGTCGCCTGGTGGCGGAGTATTGGGCTACCCACATACCGGACCTGGAGATCGTTCATCTGTGATGTTGTATCCCCCGATGCCAGCGGGGCTCTGACGGGGGCCAACGCGGTTCACCTCCGGCGGACCGGCCAACCGCTCCCGGGAGGAGACTCATGCCCAACAAGGAAGTCCTCATACTGGCTATGACCGAGATGCACACTGGCATCTGTACAGCAGGTGTCACCCGAGATCGCGACCCCGCCAGCGTGCTCCAGTGGGTCCGCCCTGTTCGCGAATTCGATACGCTCTTACCCGGCGATATGACCACCGTTGAAGGGGCGCCCATTCAGTGTAGCGACGTTGTGTCGCTGAATCTGACGCAGCCAAGACCGAACCCTCCGCATGTCGAGGACTGGGTCGTGGACTTTGTCCACAGTCGACCCAGGGTGGTGCGACGTCTGGAAGGCGAGCGACGCGCACGGTTTTTCGCCAACCATCTGGACCGCCGTCCAGAGGATGTCCTGATCAACCATAAGCGCTCACTGTGTCTCGTTGAGCCACAGCGAGTCTGGGCCCTCTTCACCCTAGATCGCTACTCTGGCAAGTACCAATCGCGAATGGGTTTTGAGCTCACAGGCGATGCCAACATCCCTTACATCAACTCGCCACGGGGCGTGACCGTGACCGACCTGAAATGGCGGGCGAAGGGAAGGATCTGGTTGGAGGGACGAGAACGGGCACTGACACTGGACCACGGACAGCTCCTCGCACGGCTGGAGGCTGACGCTATCTACCTGGCGGTCGGGCTGAGCCGACCCTGGCAGGGGAAACACTGGCCGCTCGTCATCGGCGTACATACCGTGCCCGACTACACATGGGAGCCCAACGATGGCCTTTCAGCCTGACCCGCCCCAAGATCTGCTGGAGTTCTGCCAGGATCCCCACCGAGTTCGTCGCCTCTCAGCAAGCCAAAGAAGCGCCTTACTGCATTTTCTCCTGCGCTGGACCCACCTGAACACGCTGCAACGATGCCTGGACACGCTCATCACGCTGTATCCGGCCCTCGTCTCGTTGCTGGATCTGTACGTGCAGATGTTACTGGCCGGTGGGCGCCCCGAGCAAGCCCGGCCACTGATGAAGAAGCGCTTGGACATCAAGTCCTCATCCAGCGCCCAAGCGCTGCTCGCCCGCGTCCACCTGGCGTGCCGAGAGCTGACCGCGGCCTATGAGCTGGCCGATGATCTGGTTCAGAAACGACCGGATAGCGCGATGGTATGGAACCTACTCGGTGAGATCGAGCTAGCACGTGGGCAGCGCGAGAATGCGCTGGCGGATTATCGGCGGTCGGGAGAGCTGCGTCCAGGGAACCAAGGGGCTATGCTGGGCATGCTCGCCTGGTATGAAGATCAATCCGATCTGGTGAGCGCCAATGCTTACGCCGTGGAGGTGCTCGAAAGCGGCACGGATCAGCGACCGCTGTCGGTGAGCGTGCTTCAGCGGCTTCGGGAGTACTTCAGACGGAGCGGTGACACGATCCACCTGATGGAACTTGATGAGCGATTGAGCGCCCTCTACCAGGCAGAACTGACAGACATGCGGGCTCGCGTGGGAGTAAGCCGGAACGGAACCCCAGTGCCGGGGGAGGTGGCTGGACGCGCAGAACCGCAGTTGCGGGCAGGCGTTCCAGCACGGTCGTCCCCCATCACGATATCTGAAGGCGAACGGATACACATTGAACATGCAGTACGAAGGACCTTCGGTTTCGAATCCATGCTGCCAGGTCAGCTGGAGACAATTGCCTGCGTTCTGCGAGGCGAGGATGCGCTCGCGATACTGCCTACCGGAGGCGGCAAGTCATTGTGCTATCAGTTGCCGGCATTCCTTGATTCCAGCGGTGTCACCCTGGTCATATCACCGCTGATCGCGCTGATGAAGGATCAGGTGGATTCGCTGCCGCCCGGGCTGCGTGGTAAAGCGGTAACAATCAATAGTAGTCTCGACGGAGATGAGCTGCGATGGCGACAGGAGCAGCTAGCCGAAGGCGCATACCGCCTGGCATATGCTGCTCCCGAACGGCTGCGGCAACCCCCATTTCTGCACGCGCTGCGTTCCGCCGGCGTCAGCCGATTGGTCATCGACGAGGCGCATTGTGTCAGTGCGTGGGGGCACGACTTTCGTCCAGACTACCTGACCATCGCGCAGACACGAGAAGTGCTCGGAAGCCCACCCGTGTTGGCGATGACGGCCACAGCACCAACGCAGATCCGACAAGATATTCTCCGCCACATCTACGCAGCGGGAGAGGACAGGGAAAAGCGTGTGCACGTCATCATCGGGGATGCGGTCCGCCCCAATCTGCATCTGCAAGTCTTCAACGCCAGCAATGTGAATGACAAGCTGCGTTATCTGGTATCGTTCTGCCGCTCTGAGACAGGCAGCGGGATCGTCTACGCCGGAACACGAGCGCGCTGCGAGGAGATCGCCGCAATGCTACGCCGGTATGGCGTGGAGGCAGAACACTACCATGCTGGGATTCAGGATCGCGCAGCAGTCCAGGATGCGTTCATGGACGGCCGTGTACGTGTCGTCGTGGCCACTGTGGCATTTGGACTGGGCATTGACAAGCCCGACATCCGGTTCATCGTGCACTATGCACCACCGCCGTCAGTGGAGACCTACTACCAGGAAGCTGGGCGCGCTGGACGCGATGGAGAGCCGGCTCGATGTCTGCTCATGTGGTCATCAGCCGACAGGAGCACGCTGACCCGGCGGCAAAAACTGGACACTATCTCGGTTGACTTCCTGAGGCAGGTGTATGCCACAATCAAGCGACGGCTGGGCACGGCGGATTGGGGCCACATCGCCATCGGGGACATCGAGAGAGATGTGATGGCCAACGATACACGCGTCAGAGTCGCGATCAGTCTATTGGAGGAGGTCGACCTGATCCGTCGAGGGCCTGACTTGCCACGCAGCGCTTCCATCTGTATCAACAGCGCTGTGCCGGAGACCGCGCTACCGGAACCTCTTCTAGCGATCTACCGGCACAGCCACCTCCGCCCGGACCAGTGGCTCGACGTGGACCTGAGCGAGGCGGCGCGTCAGGCTGGCGTGCCGCCCAGCGAGATTGAGACATCCATACTGCAGTGGGCCGACCGTGGCTTGATCGGCTATCGCCCAGCTGGGCGCGACCTGCTGCTAGAACTGCCCCCTGCGCCCCACAGGGTTGCTGACCAGATCAACACGATGCTCGAACGGTACGCGACGATTCAGGCATCGCGCGCTGACGACATCCTGGCGTACGCCAAGACCCGTAGATGTCGACACGGGTACATCAGTACCTATCTGGGGAGTCGGAGACTGGACCGTTGCTCCTCATGCGACAATTGCGTGGAGGCTGCTGCACCCGATGACTCCGATCTACCCGACGAATGGCAGCAGCTGACACTCGTGCTCGAGTGTCTGGCAGCATCACAATGGGGCTGGGGCCGATCTACACTGACGAGCATCTTGAGAGGAGAAGGACAGACCCCCCGCTACCGCCGCTCGCTGCACCCTGCGGCACTGAGCAACCCGCAGTTCGGGGCATTGGCCTTCTGCTCACGAACCGCCATCGCGCAGATGCTCGATGCGCTAAGAACAACCGGCCTCCTGGCTGCACGTTCGATCGGCAACGGAGGCGAGGTACTGGAACTCACCGAACTCGGGAGGCGCGCCCTTCGCGATCATTCAGTATTGGACACTACGGTGCAGACAGAGACAGCGCCCCGGACACCGGCGCCAGGCCCGGAATCCCAAGGCGATGCTACCGCGAACGAAACTCTCCTGAACGCACTGCGTAGTTGGCGGAGTCACGAGGCTCGATCTCAGAAAGTGCCACCCTATGTAGTCCTCCATGACAGCCAGCTACGCGATCTCGCAGTAGTTCGCCCCACAACACGTGAGGCCCTGGCCAAAGTGAAGGGATTCGGTCCCAAGCGACTCGAACGCTACGGCGCCGCCGTGATCCGGCTGGTGCAGCAACACACGGAGGCAGACATCGGCACACCCCGGGGAGAATCAGCCATATCAGGCAGCTGCCGTGACAGGTTACCTCTGTCCTCAGACACCGAACTCGATGGGCCAGATACCGGTCACGGCTGACTCGATGCATGCCTCAAGCGATCCATAGCGCACCTGCAGCCCAGCATGGGATGGGACGTAGCTCGCTCCCTTCGCAGATGGAGTCGCCAACGTACGATATCCCAATTCGTACATCGGCGCCACGACGACGCACATATCTGCTACGACCCGCCCCCCACACGCTTCGACTGCGGCGACCAGCCCCTCGGCGACTGCCTGCGCCCGCATCGCCCGCGCCGTCGTGATCCAAAGCGCTGCGCGGGTATGGCGCCCTCCCAGCAATCGGACGACTTCGGCAATCTCCGACAACCCTGCATGTGGGCAGCCAATCCACACCAGGTCGATCTGTCTGACATCTTGATTGAGCGCCGCATAGGCCGGCCCGAGATCGTCGATCACCAGCGTGTCGTACCCATCTGCCAGAATACCAGGAGTGCGTGCCTCGGGTGTTGCGCCAGCTACGTGGTACAGCGCGACCGCGCCGCTGGCCGCCATCGCTGCACCTAACGCCTTCAGCGCCTCCGACGAACAGGCCTCGTCCAGCCCAGTGAAGTACGGCACACGATTGCGCGCTGCCTTACCCACGAGAGTTCCAAGCGCGCCGAAGTCCGCCTGTGTCTTCACCCGGCAGCGTACGTCTACCCTCAGCGTCGCGCGGCGATTCTCGTCCAGATGCAGCCCGTAGGCTGCTGTGCGACCGATGATAGCCGCCGCAAGTGCGCCTGGGCCGCCTTCACGATTGGTCCGCGCACCTAACACCGAATTGGCATAGCTTACGGCGGAGGATTCGGCCCACGCCACGTGGTCACCGGGGGCAGGCACATTTCCAACGAGGTACGGGGTGCACGTGCACGTTGCGAGGATGCCCAATCGACGATAGGCCTCAATCACCGCCTCCTGTTGCCGCGCAAACCCGCTAGAGAAGCCAAGCTCCTGCCAGGCATCCAGGTCGATTCCAGCCGGATTGAGCGTCGTGGGAACACGCACTCGGGCACCATGTTCGGCCCATTCGCTTAGGAACTGCAGCCCAGCCTCGCCCAGATTGCGGTAGCTGACGCCAGCCACCTGGACAGAGACCACCGGCACGAGGCATCGTGCGCCATAGATCTGCCCCAGGGCGACGACGATCTCAGCCGCCTTGCGCACACCAACCCCGGCTTCACCGGCCAACAGGGCCTGCTCTTCAGAGGTCAGGGCTAGCATCGTCGAGGCTTCGTGTCGTGGGTACAAATCGGGACAGGGATGCCTACCCCACACACTACGACAACGACCTCTGAGTGATCCCGCTCAGCAGTCCCTCGCGTCCCTCAAACGGCTCCAGGATGTTGAGTCCACCCGCTCCGATCTCATAGCGTCGGATCGCCTTGGAGTGTGCGGAACCCCGCATCTTGAGCACCACTATCGCCCGCTGGATGGCGCTCTCGATCTCGACGTACCGCATCAGGATGACCGTATCGACCACAAATGAGAGTCCGCCCTTATCCGTACGTCGGTACTCCGATCGCCCCTCCTCACCCAGAAGCATTGCGGTGACGCCCTCACGCCGCAGGCCATTCGAAACCGACGTATAGATGTGGCGCAACTCCTGAGTGTTGCTCGTGAGGCGGCCGAAATGCGAGGCGCTATCGAGCACCAGACGACGGATATTCTTCTCGGCTATCAACTGATTGAGACGACTCCCCGGGGACTGCAGGCTAGCCAGAAAGACTTCCGGGGAAGTGAACATCAGGTGCAACTGGTCATTGGCTTCCATCTCCTGCAGATCCCACCCCAACCCCTCCGCGTCGCGGTATAGCGACCGGGGAAACTCCTCAAACGTGATGAGGAGTCCTGGGTCGTTGCATTTTCTTACACCGTGCACCAGGAATTGCAGTGCCAATGACGTCTTGCCAACGCCCGGGGCGCCGCGCACCAGGATCATGGTACCTGGCAGGAACCCGCCGCCCAACATCTCGTCGACCCCCTTGATCCCGGTGGTTACCCTCGCAGCCGCCATATTCTACCTCCGCCACACTTCGTCTATGTTCGCGCGCACCCAGCCTGAGCTCACCTCAGACCTGCAGGTCTAGTGGTTCTGAGTGAATACGACCTGACCCAGAGCGGCGCCACAGAATCCCAGGAAATTGACCACGAGCTCCTCCGAAATCGGTGGGTGATCGGAACGGTATGGATCGTGCAACTGCACTCTAACCTCCATCGACTTGGGGGCCCCATCGAAGAACTGCTCAAACGCCGCCTGACTGCCGTAGATCGTGTTGAAGCGAGCATCGGATCCTGAGGTCACGACAACATCCAGCCCGGCCCCCCAGATATGAACCGGATATCCTTGAAGAGGATTGCCATCGAGGTCCTGAACGTACCCCGCGACTCCAGTCCAGTTACAGCCGTACTGGGGCGTGATCATACGCACTTCGGCTGTGAATGGCCAAGCCGAACGAGTCACACGAGGGGTCGGACTGGCAGTAGGCGGGAAAGTTGGCGTGACCGAAGGCGTCAGTGTGGGCATACGAGTACGTGTGGGCGTTCTAGTTCGCGTGGGTCCTGGCGTCGAAGTCGTTGTCCCTGTGGGCGTCGGCGTCCAGGTGGCTATCTCCGTCGGCGCTGCCGTTGGAGTGTCGGGCAACACTGCCAGGGTAGGCAAGGGACGCTCATAGGTCAGGTCGATCGCCCGCACGCCGACGAGCCCATAGAAGCCGATCAAGATGACCGTCGCAATGAGCGTCGCCACCGTGAGAACATTGAAGATCCTCGCGCCCTTACTATCTCCCATCTTTGGACCTCCACACGCTTCTCTACGTCAGGGGCCAACGTCAACGTACCGTTCGATGAAGGCTGAAGCCCACATACTCTCAATCCATTGTTGGACAGCTTGATCCTGTAACAGGAGAAGGTTATCCGCACTAACCTCCCGTTGTGGATCCCGCTCGACGACCTGTACGATATGGTACCCGAGCGTGCTGGATATCACTCCACTGAACTGACCGGGCTGCAGGGCGAAGGCAACTTGCTCGACCTCAGGCGCCACCAGAATACCTCGCGGAAAGAATCCCAGATCCCCACCGTTCTCCTTTGTGCTGGCATCCTGGGAGTGGGCCTTCGCCAATGAGGCAAAGTCAGCGCTAGCCTGCAACTCATGCAGAATGCGCTCCGCCTCTTCCTGGGTGTCCACGAGAATATGCCGGGCATGAACCTGTTCAGTCACAGTAGGCACCTGTTCGCTGACAAGCTGAGTTATGGCCATACCCAAGAGTCCCTTACGGACCTCTTCACGGGCGCTCTCGTACGTCTCACCGCGCTCGCTGAGCTTGGCCAAGAACTCGTCCTGACCTCCGTTCTCATCCACAAGCGCCTGCATATAGGCATCGACTTCGGCATCCAAGACGGCCACACCGGCCTCCGCTGCCGCCTGTTCCGCAAGCACCTGCTCAATCATCACATCGAGGATCCAGGCCCTGGCCATAGACATCTCGGCCTGGCCCTCCTCACTGGCGACATCGACACCCCGAGCACTGAGGTCGGCCTCGTACTGTGCTACAGCGCGCTCGTAGTATGCCAGGTATATGGGCTGACCATTCACGCGAGCTGCCACCGGGGGCTCTGGTGTCGCGGAGGGTTGCTCGACCGCCGGGGCCTCGTCGACTACAGTGGGCACGGCCACAGCCGCCGTCTCTTGTGGGTCGGTTGGCGCTGATGATGGGGGCGCTATGGTCGGCGCCAATGTCACTGTGGGCGCACAGGCAGCCAACCCCACCAGCAGGACCGCCAGCACACCAGCCATCGTATAATGCTTCATAGTTGCAGCAGCCTCCTTACGGGCTATTCATCGCGAAGATGCATCAAATGCCCACCCACAGTGGACTCTCAAGCACTCTTCGGGCGATTATACTCACTGCTCCCGTTTTCCGCAAACACAATTCAGCGCTCTGTCCCGTCACCTGAGCGCATCCGCCCCAGCATTCTGGTTCCAGTTGTCGGGCCGTCCGAGTCTGGTAGAATGGGCCCATCTGTGGAAGTTCCGTCATAGTGAGGGTAGCATCACGCCGACGCATCATGTGCGCCAACCCAACAGAAGTCATCGGGCTACATCGACCGATGTACACATCCAGCGCCCCATTCTGCGGTGGATTGCCCAGCGTTTCCTGCTCTGGCTGCTTCTATGGATCGTGGTTCTCCTCATTCGGTTTGAGGGGCCCTTCCCCAACAAGCTGGATACACATCTCGACCGCATCTTGATCAGCGAAAGATTCGATTTCGTCGTGTGGGAAACCAACGCGCTTCTACAGAAGCTGGGACAGGCACTCATCACACCCCAGCGCTACATGGATGATGCAAGCCGTCAGGCATTCGTCCTTCATTACCTGGATCTTGTTGCCGAGATCCAGAGGCTGGACCGGGAGATCGACCGAGTCTACACCGATCCCAACGTGGTAGATCCAGACGCCGTCACCGCAGAGAAACGGGCGACCTTGACAGCTCTACGGCAAGAAGAAGACTATCGCCAGCCGGTTGTCGAATCCATTATTGAAGAACAGGTAGCTTCAGTGCTCACCAGCGAGGGCTTTGACACTCTGGGTAGCCCTCAGCCACCGGTGGCATCGCACTTCACCCCCCTGCCATTGCTGCTCGTCGTATCCCCAAGGGATCGTATCGAACGTATCTACAGCCTGAGCCTGAGACATGGCCTGGATGCAGCTCAAATCGAGGCCATTGAGAAGGATCTCGACGGATCGTTCAGTATCTCATCGCTGGTGACCCCCATTGGCGGGCTCTCAGCCTATCCTGCCATGCTGCTGGAGAGCAGCTCCCTCGAGTGGATCACTGAGGTCAGCGCCCACGAGTGGACCCATCACTACCTGGCCTTCCGTCCTCTGGGCCTGAACTACGATACGTCCTCTGAGGCACGGACCATCAATGAGACGGTTGCCTCCATTGTAGGTAAGGAGGTCGGACGCGCGGTCATCGCACGCTATTACCCCGAGTTACTGCCGCCTGAACCGGAGCCAACTCCCGAGTCGTCTGTGGAAGAGCCGGTGGAGATCGAGGAACAGCCTACCTTCGACTTCCGAGCCGAGATGCGAAGGACGCGCGTGGAGGTCGACCGTTTGCTGGCTGAGGGCCTGATCACAGAGGCTGAGGTCTATATGGAAGAGCGGCGACAGAAGTTCATTGCCAACGGCTACTGGATCCGCAAACTCAATCAGGCCTACTTCGCCTTCCACGGAGCCTATGCCGACGAACCCGGGGCAGCCGGCGAAGACCCGGTTGGCCCAGCCGTACAGACATATCGCTCTATAAGCCCGGACCTGGCGAGCTTTGTCCGCGACCTGGCTCGGATTACGACACTGGAAGAACTGCAGACACTCATTGCCCAATCTGCGATGGACTAGCCGGATCGAGCAGCTTCTCCAGGAATATGTCACGCAACGCAGCCTGCCAGATCTCCTGGGCTCGTTGGTCCACAGGGACACCCACCAGGAGCGGCGCCGGCAGGACGGATCCAGTCACGTCCACATCCAACGTGCCTGTGAAGACCAGATGTACCGGGAGCGCAGTGCGGCACGCTACATGGACGCAGAGGCCCGCCGCCACACGTTCGAGGTCGGCTGCCGCTGGCGCAATCGTCACGGCATCGGCAGCATAGCCAGTGATCTCAACGTGATCGCCCACCCAGACCATCACGTGCCCGGCGTAGGCTGGGTCAAGTTGTGTGTGCAGCCAACGCCCACCAGCATCACGGCGATAGAAACGTGCGACGCGAAAGGCGCCGGACGGAGAACTGGGTGGCCCGGCAGTGCGCAGCAGTTCCACACGAGCCCTGTCGCCGACCACCCGTCCACTCCCAACCGTGGCATCTGTCACGGCCGCCAGCCCAGGCAATGGTGGAGGCAGTATCTGGCCTTCCCAGAACAACGCATCCTGAGTGGCCAACCATGTAGGCGTCGCTGGATCCTGCAGGCTCAGGAATAGCTCGTGATCGCGAGCTGTGATTGCTTCGAGCTCAAGACGGGCAAGCGCCTCAACCTGCAGCTCTGTCTGGGCGTTTCTCTCGCGACTGATGTGCCACCCTACGCCGAGCAGGGCCAGGATCAGTCCCAAGGCTACGGCCGCCCGTGCCATCCGGCGCCACCGGCCAGGCGTTGGCGCAGCGGGTTCGGATGACTCGGGCAACAGCTCATCCTGCAATCGCCACTCGAACTCAATAGACATTGGCTTTGCCAGATGGCACAGATCCTGTATCCAGAGCAGAGGCTGAACACGACTCGTTGCAGTAGCGTAGTTCACATCAGAACAGGGAAAGTGAGTATAGCATCTCACAAACGCCTGTCAACCGACCTTGACAACCGGACGATCTGAGGTACAATGTAAGTCATCGCGGGGCTGTAGCTCAGCTGGGAGAGCGCTACAATCGCACTGTAGAGGCCAGGGGTTCGAATCCCCTCAGCTCCACCAGCGTTGTTGCCCCAGGCAGCAGCATCAACAGAAGACGGGCCTGTAGCGCAGCTGGGAGCGCATCACAATGGCATTGTGGGGGTCGAGGGTTCGAATCCCTCCAGGTCCACCTAATTGACAGACTGAGAAGACTGTGAGCAGGAGTAGTAGGCCATCCCCGCAGCGAGCTGGGAAAGACCAGGTGAAAGCCCAGCGATCGGCGTCATCAGGGAACGCCACAAAGGTCGAACTCGCCTGTGAGTTGCGCTGATTATGCGCACGTAGTCAGCGACGGCTTGCCACCGTTATCGGGTCAGAGTGGGAGATACCCGTCCTGTGTGGGAATCTCCAATGCAGGGTGGTACCACGGAGCGCCCCTTCGTCCCTGAGACGAAGGGGCTTTGTCGTTGCATAGGACAGATAGCATTCACCTTGGACACGGTCGGGTAGATAAGGGTATGGAACGGGTCGAGATCGCCAAAGGGGTATTCCAGCTAAGAAGCGGCTCCAACATCGGGCTCATCGTCCAGGGCGACCGAGCCCTGCTGGTCGATGCCGGGCTGGACAAGAGCGCTGCACGGGAGGCGCTGCGCGCGGCGGAGGAGCTGAACGTCTCCATCGCTGCAGTATTCGTCACCCACGCTCACGCAGACCACTATGGTGGTGTCGCCTATCTTCAACGAAGGCTGGGCATCCCCGCATACGCGCCAGGGCTGGAGGCAGCGATTGCCGCTCATCCACTGATCGAGCCCATCTACCTGTTCAGCGGCGCCGCCCCCATCCAGGAGCTGCGCCATAAGTTCACATTGGCCGAACCCATCCAGGTCCGGGCGGTTATTGCGTCGGGGCCGTGCCAGATTGAGGGGTTCTGCGTGGAAGCGGTGGCACTGCCAGGCCACGCACCGGATCAGATGGGATTGGCTATCGGGGAGACGATCTTCTGCGCCGACGCCATCTTCCCTGATGAGACGCTGACGAAGCACAAAGTGCCGTTCTGTGTCGATATGGACCAGACACTGGGCACTCTCGACCAACTTCCGGAGATGCCATACGCTCGCTTCGCGCCAGGGCACGGTGAGGCTCTTGAGGCCGGAGAGGCGATTCGTCGTGCGTGTACCTCGAATCGACAGCGGCTCACACGGATCCGAACGTGCGTCTTCGACCATCTGTGTGAGCCCCAGGACACGGCCAGTCTGCTCCAGAGCGTGGCGGGGGATTTTGCGCTTCAGATCACCAGTGCGACGTCCTATTTCCTGGTGCGCACGACTGTGTTGGCCGCTATCTCGTCGCTGGAGAAAGCCGGGACTGTACAACCCTTACTTTCTGACAATCGCTTGCTCTGGCAGCGGGCCTGAGCTCACGATCCTTTGGCTCAGGGAATCACAATGCCATGGATAGCAGGAGGGAGAAATGACCGCCCCATACGTACCCCGCGAGATTGAACCGAAATGGCAGAAGCGATGGGAAGCGGATGAGCTCTACCGCTCCGTCATCGATCATTCCAGGCCCAAGTATTACGCGCTGACTATGCTCCCCTACCCCAGTGGGAATCTGCACATCGGCCACTGGTACGCGATGGCTCCCAGTGATGTGCGCGCTCGCTATATGCGGATGCGCGGCTACAACGTCCTCTTCCCGATGGGCTACGATGCGTTCGGCTTGCCGGCAGAGAACGCCGCCATTCAGCGAGGCATCCACCCCCACGACTGGACGATGTCCAACATCGACAATATGAGACGGCAGCTGAAGACGATGGGAGCCATGTTCGATTGGGAGCGGGAGGCCATCTCATGCCTGCCGGGCTACTACCGATGGAGCCAATGGTTCTTCCTGAAGCTCTATGATATGGGACTGGCCTATCGCAGTAAGGCGGCGGTCGATTTCTGTCCAAACTGCAACACAACGCTGGCCCGAGAGCAGGTTTGGGGAGAGGACCGTCACTGCGAACGGTGCGAGACCCCCGTCGTTAAAAAGGAACTGGCCCAGTGGTTCTGGCGCATCACGAACTACGCAGATGAACTGCTCGACTTCTCGAAGATCGACTGGCCTGACCGGGTTGCAGCAATGCAGACCAACTGGATTGGTCGCAGCGAAGGTGCAGACGTGACATTCCATTCGGAGCAAGGTGACCCAATCGTCATCTTCACAACGCGTCCGGACACGCTGTGGGGGGTCACCTTCATGGTGCTCGCCCCGGAGCACCCGCTGACTGACAAGCTGGTCGCGCCCGAGTGCGTCGAGAGGGTTAGGGCCTACAAGCTTCAAGCATCCCGTCAGAGCGAGATCGAGCGTCTGGCGACGGATAAGGAGAAGACGGGTGTCTTCATTGGCGCCTACGCCATCAATCCGGTCAACGGAGACCGCGTACCCATCTGGATATCAGACTACGTCATGATGACCTACGGCACCGGGGCGATCATGGGAGTACCATCTCACGATGAGCGTGACTTTGCGTTCGCGCTGAAGTTCGGGCTGCCCATCATCCCAGTCATCGATCGACCAGACGATGTAGCGAAGTCCGTCGTGCCATTGGATCGGGTGCGAGCGGACGTGAGGGAAACTCTGACGAACGCTGGAATCGCCTACGAGGAGGAGAACAACAACCTGTACGTGATACTGAGCCGCAGTCAGGTTGACGAGTTCGCAGCAGTCATCCAGGCCCAACTCAGGCCGAGCGCTTGGGTGTCGATCGCCGGCAGTCGCTGGCTCTTCATATACTCAGACGCGATTGTACCGTTTGATGGGATCGCGTCCGAGTCCACCATCCTGTCCCGTTGTCGGGAAACGACGCCCTCGACTCATCGCGAAATTCGCACGGTGATGGAACTCCTGTGGAACGTGGAGTTCTACCGCGACATCCTGTTCCACGCCGAACACGGGACGATGATCAATTCGGGGCCATTCACGGGAACCCCTGGGGATGTCGCGACTCAGAAGGTCACCGAGTGGCTGGAATCGCGAGGCATTGGTGAGTTCGCAGTGAACTATCGCCTGCGTGACTGGCTGATCAGTCGTCAGCGGTACTGGGGAGCCCCAATCCCCATCATCTACTGCGATAGATGCGGTACAGTGCCGGTTCCATACGACGATCTGCCGGTACTGCTACCGGAGGACGCTGAGTTCCTGCCTACGGGAGAGAGCCCACTCAAGTACCATCCAGCGTTCCTGAACACCACCTGTCCCAAGTGTGGCGGTCCGGCCAAGCGTGAGACCGACACCATGGACACCTTCGTGTGCTCTTCATGGTATCACTACGCCTACCTCAGCCCTTACTACAAAGAAGGGGAGCCCGCTCACGCCGACTCGAAGCCGTTCGACCCAGAGGAAGCCAGGTACTGGACGCCTGTCGATCTGTACACAGGTGGGATCGAGCATGCAACAATGCATTTGATCTACACACGCTTCTTCACGAAAGCGATGCGTGATATGGGACTGGTGAACTTCGACGAACCCATGCTGATGCTGCGCAACCAGGGTCTCATTCTCGGTGAAGACGGTGAGAAAATGTCCAAGAGCCGGGGAAACGTCATCGCGCCCGATGACCTGGTCCAGCGCTACGGCGCTGATACCGTGCGAGGGTATCTGATGTTCGGCTGGCGTTGGGAGCAGGGCGGGCCCTGGGATCCCAATGGGATCGAAGGCGTGCACCGGTGGATGAACCGGGTATGGCTACTGATCCTGGAACCCAGGAAGTGTTCAGGGACGCCGACGACTCAGCAGACCGCCGATCTACGGCGCTGGACCCATCGAACGATCCAACGGGTGACAAGAGACCTGGAGGACTTCGCGTTCAACACGATTATCGCAGGCCTCATGGAGTTCACGAACACGCTGCAGAAAGCGAAGGAGACTTCGCTCTACGGGACGCCCGCCTGGAACGAAGCGGCCGAGACACTGCTGCTCCTGCTGGCGCCGATGGCTCCCCATATGGCCGAGGAGCTCTGGGCCAGAACGGGCCGCTCATACAGCGTCCACCAGCAATCCTGGCCGGAGTTCAATCCAGAACTGGCGGCTGCTGAGGTGATCACACTGGTTGTCCAGGTGAACGGCAAGGTGCGAGCGCGGCTCGAAGTGCCGGTCGACATCACCGAGGAGGCCGCTCGCGAGGCCGCGCTGGCCGAAGGCAACATTCAGCGGAACGTGGAGGGCAAGACCATCCGACAGATCATCTACGTGCCGGGCCGGTTGGTCAACATCGTCGTCCGATGAACCACAGCATCTGAACGGCACGACGACCGCTCACACACTAGACACAACTGGGGGGACTCAACTGAGTCCCCCCAGGTCGTGCACGGATGCGAACCCCCTCATCCCCAGATCGAGCCCTGGCCAGCCGGCTGGCCACTCCGGGGATTCTGCCAGGACTGCACCCTGGCGACGATAACGCCTAATCAAAATCCTCGATACGCCTCACCTCGATCTGCGCCTCGTACGCATCCGGAACACCCCGTCGCAACACGCCCCACACGCGGACCAGCCGTCCCGTATCGCGCAACGCGACAAGCTGTTGACCGATACTATCATCCTGCGAATCGATACCGTGACGCGTGCCGTCTTGATCCAACATCTGGAAATAGTCGTCGAACTGCGCGCCTTCTGGATTGCCGACGACCGTGCCAACCCAACCTTCGACCGGCTCTTCCACCACGCCGGTGGGTTCAGTCAGCGTCCCCTCAACCTCCAGGCGAGTGACCATGATCTGAGAGCCAAAGGCATCCGGGATGCCGGCAACGAGATTGCCCCAAACACGCAGGCCCACACCGGTATCGCGCAGCTGTTCCAGGCGAGCATGGATGTCCGCACTCACTCCATCGTCACCGTAGCCCTCAATACCGAAAGCCACCGGGAACGCACCGGCTAACACGAAGTAGTCGTCAAACTGTGCACCTTCTGGGTTACCCGCCACAATCCCTTGCCACCCCGCTACGGGTCCTGACTCGATGGGTTGCATCGTCCCGTGCCGCAGTTGAGTGACCACCAACTGGCAACCGTTGTAGTCGGGCACACCGCAGGTCAACTTGCCCCAGAAATGGGCATACTTGCCGGGCTCTTGTCGGTCACACAACGCAACGATCTCCGCCTCGATATCGGCATCGGCTCCTGTCACCCCTACCTCCCCTGCCCCGTTCGGCTGGAGAATCACGTAGTCATCATACTGGCTCCCATTCGGCAGGCTGTTCACGCTGCCCAGCCATCCGACGACTTCGTATTCCTCCACGTGAAGAGGCGGTTAGCTCTCGGGCGCGGCCTCGCCGTCGGGCCCACACTCCCCACGGTAGAAAGCCCATTCATCGCATTCACTGCCGTTCGGGAAGACGCACACACCATACTGGTTCCCGGCTTCATCGGACCGGATCTCCAGGGCATAGCCTAGTTCTGTGCAATGCACGGATGCCGGATTAGCCATTCCAACAGCGCCGCTGCCCGCAGGCTCCGGTATTCCGGAGCTCTCGAGAGCCAGCGTGCGTGCAATCCCACACCCACTCGAGATTACGGCAACCAGAAGCATCGTTGCAAGAATCAAACTGCGCTTAATCATCGTTCTACCTCATCTCCGATCCTCCAGAAAGTGGTGCTCCTCAATCCAATCACCCAGAACTGCGAACACCAGTAGCATTGGCAGGGACTATCCCCATTGCTGCTCTCATTGTGCCACAGACCGACCGCAGACGCATCGGTCAGGAGGCCGATTGTACTACTAGCCGGGTGATGAGTTTGCCTGCTGACCAGGTAGCTATGTGCTCGATGGGGCCATGATCGTGTAGGAAATCTAGTTCTGTCTGGGCACGCACGCAGCTCTGCGGCCACACAGTCGCGCAGAACGAAGCCCTCGCTCTGCGAAGGACTCGTTCCACGAGCCAGTGAGGTTAGCCAGCAAAGATCCCGTTCGCTATTTCAGGCGTCGTGCCACGTCCCAGGCCGACGCAAGGTAGAGAGATGAGGGAGTCAGATCCCCTTCCGACAGACAGGCCTCTGTGAATTTGATGGCGTGTTCATCGGCGGTTGCGACTGCCTGGTCAATCAGGTCCTCTGTGTTCGCATCGTTCAGATCTGGAGGCACAGTGTCGTCCGATTCGTACCCATAGGTCGCCCAGATGCCCGCAGCAGCCTGCCATCCGTAGGCAAGCGCCAATCCTACGTCCTCGTCCGCGAGATAAGGGGCAATAATCCGCAACATCCTAGGTCCTGTCAGCGCATGCACATAAGCTATCGCGTTGCCGAAGTGTGGCACACTGAATAGGCAGGCCCTGGCCGCAGTCACAGTCAAGTCGGAGATGAAATCCGATGAGTGGATATGAATATCCACCAGATTAATCACGTCGGAAAATGGCGGAAATCGGTCGAGTGCGCGCACTCGATGCGTGATCAGACCGGAATGCGGCTGAAGACTGGCAGGCAGCATTCCGACGTGTTGTATCGCCTGGGATGGCCACCACTCTCCACCGCCAGCCAGCTCGCCTGGAAGGGTCTGATAGCGAGACGCCCAATATCCCAGACCCTGTGCCAGCTCATGCAGGCGGACGGATGTCTCTTCCGCGGACAAACTCCGCACCGCATGTCCCGAGCGGATCACGCCGTGCATGGCGCCCGCAAAGATGCCTGGCACGAGCCGTGGCACCCACTTCGCCACCACAGTCCGCCAAGCTACATCGGCCAACTGACGGTCAAAGAATGCGATCCAATCCGACACACGGCCGTAATCCCCCAAGGCTTCGAGCCAGTTGGTCTCCGATATCACTGCACGGTGAGGTAGCCTCGGCTCCAGGCGGGTCATGTAGCCTTCGGCCCAGCTCAGGGCCTGTTCTCCACGATCGAGGGCGAATAGAGCCTCGGCCGCCATCGGTCCGTGATTGGACAACCCGCCTCGAAACTCCGGCGCCGTATCCTTCAGCAGATCCAGAACCTCATCGATCACTGCGCCCATATCACTCCCTCCGAAGATCGCTGCGTCAGCATTCTAGCACCCTATGACCTCCCAGAAAAGCAGGGGAAAGCGCTCAAGGTAGCCAGGGATAGAACACGACCTGGTTCACAAACATGCGCTACGTGGTAGACTAGCCTCCTCGCAGGTAATGTGAATGCAGGGCGGCGCGAGTTGACCAAGCGCCCTGGCTTCCCAGTGTGGACCTGAGTGGAAAGGCCCTTACGACAAGACGTAGCCTCAGATTCATCGCAGCAGTAGTGAGACACATCTCGCGGCGGACGACGCGATTTGACGTCCTGTTACCCCGTGCTACACTGACCGCACACCCTAGACCGTGAGCGATCACTATGACCCAGCACGTCACATCGTTGCCACCCCATTACCATCGAAACTTTGGTCTGTTCCTGACCGACTTCATATGCTTCATGGTTGGCATGAACTTCATCAATGCCAACACCGTCGTTCCAGCGTTTGTCCGCTCACTGACCGATTCAGCGCCACTGATCGGACTCGGAGGCACGTTGTTCAGCGCGGGCTGGCTACTGCCCCAACTACCAGCGGCCCGCCTGATGAACGACAAGCTATACAAGCGTCCCTACATGCTGATCGGTATGTCAGGACGAGGGCTCTTCTTACCAGTTGCGCTTGCCCTGGTCCTGGGGCTTGCCCGGTATCCAGGGATCACTCTGGCCTTGTTCTTCGTCTGTCTGGCGTTGTTCGCTGCGGGAGATGGGTTCAGCGGCGTGGCATGGTACGACATCCTGGCACGGGCCGTCCCGCTCAAACGGCGCGGCCGCCTGATTGGCGCCGGTCAGATCGTCACCGGCCTGGCCGGGATCGGCGCTGGCGCATTCATCGGGCGAGTGATGAGCGACCCTCGCTTTCCCTATCCAAGGAATTACGCCTTGTTCTTCGCGTTGGCCAGCGTTCTTTTCATCCCATCGACGATCGCACTGATACTCATCAGGGAACCGCCGCCGCCTCAATCCCCAGATTCCAGCCAACACAAGTCGTCAAGGGAGAACTGGCTGCAATTTCTGCAGGATGACCCGGGTTACCGTCGGATGATTGTGTGTCGAGTACTCGTGAGCATGGCCAGTCTGGCAATCCCATTCTATGTTGGCCACGCCAGTGACGTACTACACCTGCCTCGAGCCATTCTCGGCGCCTTTATCGTCGCGCAGACCGTCGGGGGCATGCTCTCCAGCGTTCTGCTCAGCATCATCGCCGAGCGGCGAGGGCCCAGACGAGTAGCCCAGATCGGGAGCGCTGTGGCCGCAAGCGCCCCGATCCTGGCTCTATCGATCCATCTTACGGGCACCAATTCGGCGATGTGGGTTTACCCACTTATCTTCGTCGCGCTGGGTGCGGCAAACAGTGCGCAGATGCTTGGGTTCTCGAACTATGTGCTGGAGATCGCACCGGATACGCACCGTCCTGCCTATCTGGGTCTCTGTAACACCATCTTGGGTATCACGACGCTGATCCCGACCCTGGGCGGGTGGTTGCTCGAGTTGACGTCGTACGGCCTGCTGTTTGGCCTGACAGCGGCGCTAGTGTGTGCCGGCTTCGTCTATACACTCGGCCTGCCGCAACCTGAGCGAGCCGGCTAAAGACCCCACACCCGATAGTCAAGAGGATCCCACTTTGAGCGAGAACCCATCTTCGAGACCTCCCAACCTGCGCTGGAACTTCATCGCGCTGCTCGTGGACTATGCCTCCTTTATGCTGGGACTGGCATTCCTCAATCTCAACAGCGTGTTGCCCGCGTTTGTTCAGAGGTTCAGTGATTCTGCCCCGCTGATGGGGTTGGTGAGTACCGTGTGGCAAGGATGCTGGCTGCTGCCGCAACTGCCGGTCGCCCATCTAATCAATGACAAGCCGCTGAAGAAGCCTTTTATGCTCACCGTCTCCTTCACGGGCAGGGTCATCCTCCTGGCATTGCCTGTCGCTCTGTGGGCCGGCCTGGGCCGCTACTCGACAGCTACGCTGGTCCTGTTCTTCGTCTGTCTAGGATGCTTCGCCGCAGGCGATGGCACGGGAAGCCTGGCCTGGTTCGACATCGTCGCCAAAACGATTCCATCTCGGTTGCGCGGACGGCTGTTCGGTTGGGCACAGGTCGTCAGCGGTCTGGGGGGAATTGGCATCGGTGCACTGTTGGGCTTAATTCTGTCTCACCCCAAGCTACCGTTCCCGTCCAACTATGCGCTGGTGTTCACTTTGGCCAATATCGTAATCATCCCCTCGACGGTTGCGCTGATCGCTCTGAGGGAGCCGCCGGGCATTGTGCGCGATCTGGCGGGAGAGACACCACCTCGTGGGCAGTGGCTGAAGACGTTGACCTCAGACAAGACATTCCAGCTCTTTGTTCTGAGCCGCATCCTCTTTGGCATGGGAAGCCTCGCTGTACCGTTCTATGTGAGACACGCTACAAGCGTACTAGAACTGCCGGCCACCATTGTAGGCGCGTTTGTCACTGCTCAGACTGTCGGGAGCGTGGGTGTCAGTGCAATGGTCAGCCTGACAAGCCGACACTGGAGGCCGCACCGTGTCGCGCGGCTGGGCAGCGCAGTAGCCGTCATCGCCCCGGCAATGGCGCTCGCGATTCAGGTTACACGCAGCCCGGTCCTGATCCAGCTTTACCCGCTGGTGTTCGCTGTGATCGGTATCACGCACAGTGCTACCACTCTGGGCTTCTTCAACTACCTGATGGAAATCGCTCCGGAGCGAACACGGCCAGCATACGCTGGCCTGAGCAATACAATCCTTGGCCTGCTCATGGTTGTGCCGACGCTGGGCGGTTGGCTACTGGAGGTAACATCCTATAGCGCACTGTTCATCATAACAGCCGCGCTCCTGGTTCTGGGGTTCTTCTTAACACTCAAGCTGGAACCCACAGAGAGCGCGATCGCCGACGTCCCGACATCTCAGCCCTGCTGACACTAATCAAAGCTGTCATCTCGACAGAACACGCGCCTGAGCGTGAGCTTGGCGGGCAGGGAGCAACCGGCGCCCACTCCGAACGTTTGACGGGTGTCCACTCCATGGTACACTTCGCCCACTATACGCCGGTTCGAGGAGCCCTGTGACCAACGATAACGCCCCTGCCCCTCCCCATCTTCGCTGGAACTTCTTTGCGTTCCTTGTGGATTACGCCAGCTTCACTCTCGGCATGGTGTTCGTCAACATCAGCAGTGTGATGCCGGCGCTGGTCGGCCATCTCACGGAATCAGCCCCTGTCATCGGCTTGATCGGCACTATCTACCGTGGGGCCTGGCTTCTGCCACAGCTCCCTGCCGGAGAATGGATCGCGCAGCGTCCTCGCAAACGCCCCTTCATGCTGATCAGTGCCATTGCGGGACGTCTGCCGTTCTGGATCCTGGCAGTCGCACTCTGGGTCGGCCTGACCGAGTATCCTGCGGCGTTGCTGACACTGTTCTTCGTCTGCCTGGCTTTGTTCTTCGCAGGGGACGGTCTGGCCACCCTGGCCTGGTTCGATGTCCTGGCACGCGCAATTCCCGCCCGGCAACGTGGCAGGCTCATCGGCAGCGCCCAGGTGCTGAGTGGGGTACTGGGCATCGGCGCAGGCGCTCTCGTGAGCGTTATCATCGACCACCCTGAGCTGCCATTTCCCAATGACTTTGCCCTATTGTTTACCCTGGCCAGTGCCGTTATCACAATATCCACTGTCGCATTGTTGCTGATTCGGGAACCGCCAGCGACACAACAAATCAACGAAGATCTTCCCAAGTTGCACAACCACAGGATGGCCTGGCTAAGCCCACTCACGAACGATCCGACGCTACGCTACTTCATCCTGTGCAGCATCCTGTTCGGACTGGCCGAGATGTCAATGCCGTTCTACGTGGGGCACGCTGAACGTGTCCTGCAACTACCTCCACGCATAATCGGTGCGTTCGTGGTGGCACAGACCATCGGCGGCATTGGCGCAAGCGCCATGCTGGGACCACTCAGCGAACGGCGAGGCCCACGCTATACCATACGGATTGGGAGTGCGCTATCAGCACTCGGCCCGATCCTGGCGTTGGTAAGCCACATCGCGGGGCCATCCCCGTTTTCAAGTGTCTATCCCCTCGTCTTCGTCACTCTGGGCATCGCACAAAACGTGAAGTTCCTTGGCTTCTCCAACTATCTGTTGGAGATCGCGCCGGAGCATCTCCGGCCCAAATACGTGGGCCTCAGCAATACGATCCTGGGACTCTTGACATTGGCCCCGATGATCGGGGGCTGGCTACTGCAGATCACATCGTACACAGTGTTGTTCAGCGCCACAGCCATCCTATCGACGCTGGGATTCCTCTTGACCCTCGGCATGGCTTCGTCTGGAGGCATCGCATCGTCGAGCAGGTGAGTGTCCAACGGCTGATCTCTGGAGTGCCCGTGAAGTATGACATCCGCTAATCGCCGAACGGACAGATTCACCCCGCCCGCAGCGTATCGCTGGAACGTCGCAATGTTCAGCATCGATCTGGTCACCTGCTGGGTGGCTATGACATTCGTGAGTATGAGCAGCATCCTCCCCGCCCTTGTCGGTCAACTCACCTCATCGCACATAGTAATCGGACTGGTTGGAACAGTGTACAACGCATCCTCGCTTCTGGCGCCGCTCGTAGTTGCCGGTCGGATCAGCTCAAAACAGCGCAAGAAGCCCTACCTAGTGATGGGCATACTGGCCAGTCGAGTTCCATTCTGGGCGATTGCACTGACGCTCTACCTGGGACTGAGTCAGACCCCCGCCATCATGCTCATCGTGTTCTTTGTCTGCCTGAGCCTGTTCGCAGCCGGTGACGGGATCGGATCGCTGGCCGGTCTGGACATATTCGCGCGCGCAGTACCGCTTCGCCAACGAGGGCGCCTGCTCGGCACCGCGCAGTTTGTGAGTGGGGTTTTCGGAATTGGCGCCGGAGTACTGGTCAGTGCAATCATCGAGCGACAACCCTTTCCGAGAAGCTACGCCCTTCTCTTCACAGCTGCCGGCATCTGCTTCATCCCCTCGTTGGTTGCTCTGGCCCTGATTCGCGAACCTGAGTCAGAGCGATCCCAAACACCCGGCGCCCAGGCAGTACAGGGCTGGGCCAGCCATCTGAGATCCATGGTCCAGGATGGCACGCTCCGGCGCCTGGTGTTGTCGCGCCTCCTTGTCGGCTTGATGAGTATTGCTGTTCCATTCTATGTAGGACACGCGCAGGACGTGCTACTGATGCCATCCAGCGCGGTTGGCGCTTTCGTCATCGCGCAGACTGCCGCGAGTGTCATTACCAGCCCGATTCTCGGTGTGATCAGCGAGCGGTCGGGGCCCCAGACTGTCATGCACCTAACCAACGCTGCTGCAGTACTGGCACCCGCGTTTGCTCTCGTCGCGCATCTATCAGGCATGAACTGGACGACACAAGCCTACCCGTTCGTCTATCTGGCGCTGGGCATTGCGAGCAATTCGGCGTTGATTGGCTTCTTCAACTATCTCATTGAGGTATCTCCGGATGGGTTGCGCCCGATCTACATTGGAGTCAGCAACGCGCTTCTCGGCGTCATCGCCCTGGGCCCATTCGTCGGCGGCTGGCTATTGCAGACGACGTCCTATACGATGCTGTTTGCGGCAACTACGTGCGTGGTACTCCTGGGATTCATCATATCCCTCCGATTGGAGCCACCTCAGGCAGCCAGGGTCAGGCATGTTGACCATGTCCCGTCGACCGAGAGCCAAGAGACGCAGTCCGCCTGACGTGACCGAATGGAGATGTAGCTCGATGGCATACGAAGCAGCCCAGCTCCCCAGAGACTATAGATGGAACTTCACTGCACTGCTGGTCAACGATATCTGCGCCGCGGTAGCATTGACTTTCATCAACGTCAGCAGTGTGTTGCCAGCGTTTGTTGGACAGTTGACTACTTCCGCCTTGACAATCGGGCTCGTGGGCACTGTCTTTCGTGCCGGGTTACTGTTGCCCCAGATCGTCGTAGCGCGTATGATGGCTGACAGGCCTTACAAGAAACCATTTCTACTGGCCGGCACAGTCGGCAAGGTTTTCCTTGGATTCATCATCCTCTCGTTGTGGGCGGGTCTGACCAATCACCCCACACCGATGCTGATACTGTTCTTCACCTGTCTGGGCCTGTCAACCATGGGTGACGGCATTACCAACGTCGCTCGATATGATGTACTGGCCAGAGCTATTCCGCTCCGACGTCGCGGTCGCCTCATCGGGTTCTCGCAGTTCATTAGCGGCATCTCGGGGATTGGGATCGGCGTGTTTGTGGGATGGTCCCTGCGCACTCTGGGATTCCCGCAGAACTACGCGCTGCTGTTCTCGATGGCAGGCGTGGCATACATCCCAGCTATCGCGGGATTGATCGCGATCAGAGAGCCGGCGCCTCAGGCCATTAACCCTGACATACAGGCTGACCTTCAAGATCGTGCCGGCTGGCTCAAGCTACTCATTCACGACAAGACATTCGTACGCTTCATGGTATGCCGTGTGCTGTTGGGCACGATGGACCTGGCCGTACCGTTCTACGTTGGCCACGCTGAGAAGGTTCTGCAGCTACCGACGAGCATCATCGGCACGTTTGTGATCGCGCAAGCGGTAGCCGGGGCGCTCTCGGGCATCGCACTTGGGTTTATGTGCGAACGCCGCGGGCCACGTCGCGTGATCCAGACGACCGCACTCGTGACGATGGTGGGGCCAGTCTTCGCACTGGCCGCCCATCTCATCCGAAGCCCGTTTCTGATACTCGGGTATCCGATCGTCTTCGTCATTCTTGGATTTGCCAACAGTTCGTGGATGATTGGGTGTTACAACTACATTGTCGAGATCGCTCCCGAGGGTATGCGTCCCCTGTACCTGGGCGTGGGCAACACAATCCTGGGCGCCATGGTCGTCGTCCCAATGATCGGGGGATGGATACTAGAACGGACATCGTTCACTGTGCTGTTCTCCACAACGGCAGCAATGGTTGCCATCAGTTTCATCGTTTCTCTGAGTCTCACCCGATCACCTTCGGAAACCACGGTGGAGTGCGCAGTATGAAGAGTCGTTTCGACTCAAGGCGCACGATCGTCGCCATCGTTCTGGGTGTTCTAGCTGGGGCGATGCTCCTGTGGGCCATCTGGCGCTGGTACTGGCCGCTATCCGACCTGATCAGCAATCAGGACAGACTGAGAGATTGGGTCAGAGGACTCGGGCCATGGGGCCCTGTTGTGAGCATTGGCCTCAATACCGCTCAGGTGATCGTCGCTCCAATCCCTGGACAATTCGTGGGGGTTATGAATGGGTATCTGTATGGCCTGTGGCTGGGCACATTCTACAGCATGATCGGCCTGCTCATAGGGACCGCACTGGCAATGGGGCTGGCCCGGAAACTGGGACGCCCGTTTGTTGAGCGCCTAGTCAAGCCTGGACTATTGGCACGCTGGGATCGCCTCACAGAGCATCAGGGGCCCTGGTTCTTTTTTCTCGTGTACCTCATCCCCGGTCTCCCCGATGATCTAATCTGCTTTGTCATTGGACTCAGCCGTCTACCCATCGGTCATATGATTGCGCTGGCTATGGTCGGCCGCTTGCCCGGTGTGTTTGTCTCGTGTTGGGTAGGCGCCTACGCCGCGGACATACCACTGTGGATGTGGATTCCACTCAGCATTGGCGCGGGAGCCATCGCCTGGCTACTCTGGCGCTATCGGACACCGATCGAGCACGCGTTGGTGAGGTTCATACAGAGGCTTGTACACATGCGTGGAGGCCCGTCACTAGCCCGGCCTCACTCGGAGATGCATTCGCACTCAACACCTCCTCAAGAGAATCGTCCCGATGCAGAGTAATCACGGGCCATCCAGTTGACCGTAAGGCATCCCTCACTGTGCTCGCGTCTCCTCGACCTCCGAAACTAGCCGCATCCACCAACACATTCACGAATCGGATTGCAGAGCGATCCAGAAAGAGCGTTGCGTGTGCCCACATCAGGCTCACTGAAGGGCTGATCGCGATAATCGTCGAGCCGCGGCTGGGCCTCCTGCCATCACCACTCAGCACATCCTCAAATGGTGTCTTCCCCACTGCTCTCAACGCTGCCAGCGCCTCCAGGATCTTTCCAAGTTGTCGCTCCCCCCGATCCGGTTGGATGATCTCCCGAGCCTGTCCATACGCAACCATGCCCACGGATCTTCCACTGCGGATCAGGAATTGAGCCAGGGAGGCCGCTGCGGTCACCGCATACTCCTCGGTACTGGGATCAAGATCGACCCGGGCCAGTTGACGCCATAGCGATGCATGGCGCCTGAGCGCGACTTCGGATTCATCCAGATTCACTCGCACGTGGACCTCATGATGCATATCCAGGAAGATCCACGTATCGAGCATGGGATCGAGCTCAAACTCCTTCACGATAAGCCGATCCTTCCGCGCCGTTGAGCGCCAGTGTACACGGTTGAAGCCGTCGCCCGGAAGATAGTCGCGGACTCCGGAAGCATTGGCCGTGACGTCATGCGTTCTGCGTCTCAGGGAGTCTCCACCCGGCAGATACCCAGGCAACTGCGGAAGCCGCCGCAGAGGGACTGTTGCAGGATATATCAAGACGCTGCTCGTCCGAGGTAGCTCCCGTCGGAGTTCAAACAACCCCAGGGGATCCGAACTGCTGATGGCCATTGGGCCCAAACGAAAGCGACCGCGCTTCTCACAGATCACACGCCCCGTCCAACTGAACTCACGCTGAGGTCCCAGATTGTGCACGACTCGGCTGGCCGAGTAACCAGGGACATCGGAATCGTCATGTACAACCAGCCATAGTTTGGGCAACCAGGAGGAATTCCTCAGCGTGAAATACTCTTCAAAAGGTCTGCCGACCTGACTGTGCGTCGAACTGGTCCGCCGGCTGAGCCCGACAGATCGGACAGCCGACCATACCCAAAGGGCACACACAATCAGGGCGCCAAGAGAGAGATAAGCGATGTAGAAGTAGAGGTCACGCCCGGTGATTAGGGCAGCTGTCAGACCGAGCAGCCCAGCGATCAATACGCCCCATGCCCGCCGCACCAACAATGCCCCACCCACTAATCAGGTCGAACGTGAGCCCCTGGAACAGGCAGGCTGCCCAGAATATCGCGCAGTACTGAGTCCCCGGTGACATCCTTCAGCCGCGCTGACGGGCTCACAATCAGGCGGTGAGCCAAAGTCGGGATGGTTAGCGCTTTCACGTCATCCGGGAGCACATAGTCACGGCCTGCCATCGATGCACGTGCCTGACTGGTCCGGTACAAGGCGAGCGAGCCCCTTGGACTGGCGCCCAAATAGACTTCAGTATGACGGCGCGTCTGCGCGACAATATCGACAATGTAGCGCTTCACCAAGTCATCGACATAGACACCCTTCAGGGCTTCCTGCGCACTCACCAAGTCCTCGACCGTAACGACCTGGCCTATCTTGGCCAGTGGGTGCACAAACTGCTGTGAATCCAGAATCGCGATTTCGTCAGCCAAGCTGGGATACCCCAGACGGATCCGCGTTATGAAACGGTCCAGCTGAGCCTCCGGGAGCGGGAAAGTCCCCTCGTACTCGATAGGGTTCTGAGTCGCCAGAACAAGGAAGGGAGAGGGCAGTTCATAAGTCACACCATCCACGGTGACTTGCAGTTCCTGCATCGCCTCAAGCAGGGCTGCTTGTGTCTTGGGCGTGGCCCGGTTGATTTCGTCAGTCAACACAATCTGAGCCATGATCGGCCCAGGTCTGAACTCAAATTCACGTGTCTTCTGGTTGAATATCGAGACGCCGGTTACATCTGAAGGCAGCATATCCGGTGTGAACTGGATGCGACGAAAGGTGCAGCCAAGGGATTTCGCGAGAGTACGCGCCAGCATCGTCTTGCCCACGCCGGGCACATCCTCGATCAGAATATGTCCTTGCGCCAGCAGGCTTACTACCGTGAGCTCTACGACCTCGCGTTTGCCCACGATGACGCGCTCTACATTCGTCACCAATCGATCTGCGACGTCCTTAACCTCCATCGAACCTCCTTGAGCCTCGATACTCTATCCGACAGTGAGGCGTCGGGTGCAATGAGAGAAACACGCCACCCACAACCTGGGCAAGCCAGGCTACACCCTTCACCACTCGATTCAGTTTATTATAGCAACTTTGATCAACCCAACAACGCATCTACTGCAGCGCAGATGCGCTATGCCAGCCTGCAGGCTTGCGAGGAACACGGAGTCCAGCACAGTGGAGCAGCCGCGACGCTTGCTCTCAGACGGCCCGATGGTATAATGGATCGTCGGTGCTGGAGACGTACCGTGTTGCACCAACTCACCAAGGGAGTAACCATTCCATGGAGGACATCCTAGCGAAAGTCCCCACCATTCTGACTATCCTGGCAACCATATGCGGTGGGGTGTCAGCCGCGTTGATCGTCGGTATGGCGATCTGGACGTTTCGCGATATTCGCTCTCGTTCGCGCGACATTCTGGCTCAGATTCTGGCCACGATTATGGTGCTCGTCCTGCCCATCATCGGGCTGATCGTGTACTTCATGCTCCGACCACAGGAAACCCTGGCCGAGGCGTACGAGCGATCGCTAGAGCAAGAGGCACTGCTGCAGGCCATTGAGGAACCGGATATCTGCCCCGGCTGTGGCCAGCGAGGCAGTAGTGACTACCTGTACTGCCCTGCTTGCCACACGCAGTTGAGACGGGCATGTCCTTCATGCAGACGTCCTATGCACCTGCGATGGTCCATCTGTCCGTACTGTGGCGCGAGCGTCACACCGCAGGCACTGGAACCCGTACAGGCCGCGATGTCATCGGAGGAACAGGGCCCGGAGTAGCAGGTGGGATTACGGCGGGAGAACACGTGGAGTTCACGGAACCAAGCTTGCTGGATGAGTCCCTGTGATCAGCCGCCACAGTCCTCGCCGACCGTGATGACTCTGAGCATATTGGTTCGCTTTCTGAACCCGAACGGTATCCCAGCAGTCAGGATAACCAGATCACCTCTGTTGCCCAACCTCAGTCTGTCGATCGTCTGCGCCGTAACCCGCATCATCTCGTCCGTGGTGTCGAATGTGTCAACGAGGACCGTCTCGACGCCCCACGTCAGCAGTAGTTGATAGACTGTGCTCTGGCTCGGCGTCATAGCAACAATGGGTATCGACGGCCGATAGCGCGCCACCATCCGCGCCGTGGTACCGGACATCGTCGCACTCACAATCGCTCTTGCCCCTACATCATTGGCGATCCTCACGGCCGCGTAGCTAATCGCCTCAGTGACCGGTTCGGAACAATCCCGGTCACTCCACGAGAGATGCTCCGTCTCCAGGTGCTCTTCGGCATGGGCACAGATAGCGGCCATCGTTCTGGTCGCCTCAACTGGGTACTCACCCACTGCTGTCTCGCCTGAGAGCATCACCGCATCGGTGCCATCCAGGATAGCATTCGCGACGTCGGACGCCTCAGCACGAGTGGGACGTGGTTCATTGATCATACTCTGAAGCATCTGTGTTGCGGTGATTACGGGTTTGCCCACCTTGTTGCAGGCACGAATGATGCGCTTCTGATGGAAAGGGACCTCCTCAGCAGGCGTCTCGACTCCGAGATCGCCGCGAGCTACCATGACTCCATCGACCTCGGCTAAGATGTCGTCGAAAAATTCCAGGGCCTCGCGCTTCTCGATCTTGGCTACGATGGGCATATCAACGCCGTACGTCTCTAGTATGGCGCGCAAGCGCTTCACATCACACGACTGGCGCACGAAAGATAGGGCCAACAGATCCACACCTTGATCCACTGCAAACTGCACATCGGCCTCATCCTTGGCAGTCAAGGCAGAGAACACCAGATCCGCTCCAGGCGCATTGACGCCCTTATTGGTCAGGAGCAAGCCCCCGTTGATAACTGTGCAACTCAAACCATCCGAGTCTTTGGCCACGACAAGCAGGTCCAGACTCCCATCGTCCAAGAGCACATGGTTCCCGATCTGGAGCGCACAGAGGAGTTCTGGATGGGGCACAGGTATCTCGCCCAGAGTCAGTGTGTCCGAGCCAGCCACAAGCCGGACTCGATCCCCTTCACGAAGGAAGAGACCGCTTTGCCCAATGTCCCCAATCCGCAGCTTGGGGCCTTGGAGGTCACCCAGGATCGCTATCTGACGCTGCTCTTCAGCGGCAACTCTACGCACGGCAGCGATCGATCGCCGGTGAGTGTCGTAGTCTCCGTGAGAGAAGTTGATGCGTGCCACGTTCATGCCAGATCGAATGAGCTCACGTAGTACCTCCGGTGAACTCGATGCCGGGCCTATGGTACAGACAATCTTCGTTCGCTTCATCGTCTCATCTCGCTGTGGGAGTGCGCGACGGCAAGAGGGGGGGGGCGCACAGTGCGCCCCCCCCCCTTTTCAGTTCACCTATTCAGAGACTTGT
>JAAZAN010000008.1 GCA_012514315.1 Chloroflexota bacterium | reverse complement strand
ACCTGACTCGGATAGCCAACCAAAGAAGACTTTGAGCGTCGTCACTCGGCGCGCCAGCGACTTAGGGCTACATGGTACACCTCGATCCGCGACCAGCCATTCAGAGAAGCGGTTCAGATCGCTGGTTGAGATATGGCGGACTGCCGTACCCGCGCCGATGAACTGGGTGAGAATACCCAGATCCGACATGAACGCCTTGGCGGTGTTCTCGGAGAACCCCTGCTGCTGCATATGTGCCTCGAAGGCGTCCATGGCTGCTCGCAGCGACGAGTTGCCGTCCAGGTTGTACGACCGCAGCCCGTGGGTGACATCCGAACGAGATGCTGTGGATCCATCGTTCGTCAGCGGTGTGTTCACAGCCGGCCTCCTCCCTACATAGACGCTGCTTCACTCCCATCATAACCTGCTTGTCCGCTGATGCGCCGGTGGATCCGCCGGAAGCACGATGCGTTCCGGAGTTACGGTAGGGCCAGTGCGTCAGCGTACACCTCAACGAATCGCGGATGGGTGGTCAACTCAATGTACTCCATGCGGTGAGCGATCTCGATCGCCCTGTCGCGACACGAGCGCGACAGAAGTGCCAGGCGAGCACCAGTACCCGCGGCGTTACCGACCTGGACAAATCGTTCTCGAGGCAAGGGCGGGAACATGCCAATGGCAACCCCGCTATCCACATCCAGGTATGTGCCGAATGCACCGGCGACGATCACGCGCTGGATATCCGAGTAGTGCAGCCCAGCCTCAGACAACAGGATCTCTACGCCGCTGCGCATGGCGGCCTTGGCCAACTGGATCTCGTTCACATCGCGGCGTGTAATCACAATATCGCGAGGCGCCCCTCGTTCACCAGCAGACACCAGAACGAACTCCAGGCCATTATCGCCCTTGCGCACGCGTGGATGACTGTCGGCGACCATGGCTCCATTGGCTCTCAGGATACCGATCTGCCGCAACACAGCGATGCCGTCCAATATGCCGGAGCCGCAAATACCCACGGGTGGGGCGCCGTCAATCGATTGGTACCGCACTTCCCCGTCGATCACGCGGATCCACTCAACCGCACCGGGCGCTGCACGCATACCATCCTGGATGTGCGCGCCCTCAAATGCCGGGCCAGACGCCGTAGAGCAGGACAGGAGACGACCGTTACCCGCCAGGCTGATCTCTGTGTTAGTGCCGACATCGAGGCCGACCGTGATGAGATCTGAATCGTGGAGACCGGCTGCCAGGACCATCGAGACGTGGTCTGCCCCCACAAACCCGGCGATGTTCGGAAGCAGGTGAACGCTGGCGCCGGGGGCCAACTGCAGGCCGATGTCCCTGGCCTTCAGGTCATACGAATCAGCCAGGGCGGCCAGATATGGTGAGAGCCCCATCTGCTTGACCGGTAGCCCCAGGACGAGGTGATGCATGCATGTGTTGCCTACCAGTACGGCCTCAACGATATTCGCAGGATCACGCTCAATACTGGCACAGATCTGTCGGGTTAGTTCATTCAATCCATTGGCGATGACGCGCTGCAACTCAGCCAGGTGTCCGTCATCATTCAATGCGTAGGCAATGCGCGCCATCACATCCTCGCCGTACGCAATCTGTGGATTCATCGTTCCGGCGGAGCCCAATGTGATACCGCTTTCCAGGTCAATCACGTAGGCCGCGATCTTTGTTGTCCCGATGTCGACGGCCAGGCCCAGCGCCGACACGCCCGGCGGAAGCAGTGCGATTGCCTCGGTATCCTTCGCGACAACGCGCAGTTGCCAGTTGTGGTCACGCAGCATCTGGGGAAGTTGTCGCATAGCGTGGACGTCCCACCGTTTAACCAGAACGTCCCGTGACTCACGCAACGCATCGTTCACCCGTGTGACATCAGCGCGCATATCGTGTAGATCGGCCGGCTGCGGTGCGACGTCTGTGGCGCGGACGAACGGGTCAACGTCGACGACACGCTCGAGACCCTCAACCTGTGCGCGCTGCTGGGCTGTCATAGACGATGGAGGGACATCGACCCGGACGTCGCTAAGGACCTTAGTCATACACGCTAGGCGGAACCCTTCGGCCATTGCCTTGTCTTCCGCCCTGGAATTGGACGGCGGCGACACCTCGCCGTCCATGATGCGAACCCGACACGTGCCGCAGGTGCCTCCACCGCCACAGATGGCGTTCAGGCCGACACCAGCTTGACGGGCTGCCTCAAGAAGCGTCGTGCCGGGAGCCACACGTGTCCTGCGGCCCAACGGCTGGAAATCAACGGTGAATGTTGCGTCTAGGTCAGTCATGTTCCTCATTCCATCAATGTAGTGTGTCAAAAGAAATGGTACGGAAAGAGCTAAGCTTTAATCCGCTGAGCTGTTTCTCTGCGCAGGCGTCGCACGGCCAGGCGTTTTCGTATGCGACCGTACCGTTGGCGCGTGATTGGGTATCTAGCTGCGACGGCTATGGATGCCACCAGGAGCACAGCCGGCAGAACGGAAATCAGGATTCTCAGAGCGGTCAGCGCCGATGTCGGCTGAACGGGCGACGGATTGGCTGTCGAGGGTTGCACATAGCCCGACCAGTGGAGTATGGCAGGCAGCAGGGCCAAGATGACCGAGCGTGCAAGCTTGTCGACGAAGACAGTGACCCCGGTGTAGGCGCCCTCCTGTCGCTTGCCACTCAGGAGTTCGTCAACCTCCAGCACGTCCGTATCCATCGCCCGGGGAATCACATGCGCAGCGGATACGCCAAAACCAGCCAATGCGGCGATGAGATAGGCTGCCCATTTGACGCCCTGCGGGACCAGCAGAATGCCCAACATGACGACTGCCCAAGTCGACGCCGCGATGATATATGCGGTCTTTTTCTCCAAACGGCGCGCTAGCCACAAGACAACCGGCAAGAACACGAAAGCGACGGCCAGTATCACACCCTGGACAAGCGACGTCCCGTCCTCCGTCAGACCGGTCCAGTAGATTAGGAAGTAGGCGAATACAGCCTGCGCGATCACTACGGGCATCCAACTGAGTACACGGATAGCCAGTGTGTACCGGAAGACCACGTTCTTCATGACGAAACGGATGGACTCGGTCAGTGGTGGGGATTCTTGCGCCTGGAACTCAGGACGTTCGCGGGTTGCGAAGAAGGCAATCAGGAAGGGCGGTACGGAGATCGCACCGCAGATCAGGCCAATCACCCAGAACGCTCGCGGGTCCCGCGCCGGAAACATCGGGAAGACCAGCAGGCTGAAGACTACGGGGGCGATCAATGATGCGCCGATGTTGAAGGCCATACGATAGGTGACGAGCGATGTGCGTTCGTCGTGGTCGAGCGTCAGCTCGGGCGTGAGCGCGATGTAGGGACAACTGACCGCCGTAAAGGCTGCCTCAAACAGGATGTAGACTACTGTGTAGTAGGCGAACAGGAGTCCCTGGCTCTGGACCGGTGGAACCAGCCAGAGCAGCACGAAGATCGCGCCGAGCGGCAGAGCGCCAAACAGCAGGTAGGGCCGACGCCTGCCCCAGCGAGATCTGGTCCGATCGGAGAGAAACCCGAACACCGGATCGTTGACGGCATCCCAGAGCGTGACGAGGAACCAGAACAGGCTAACCAATCCGAGATTGAGCCGCGCGACATCTGTCAGGAAGAAAGTGTACCAGAACGCGATCACAGTTCCCGGTCCCAGTGTGTATCCGATCTCACCCACCGCATACGCCAGTTTGGTGCGGCGCGGAAGCTTCTCTACGCTGGCCGACGAAGAGCTTGCGCCATTTGCGCTAGCCATATAATCCCCCTGTGGTACAAGATGCCGTCCGGGTATGGAGATTCAGTGCAACCGATAACGTGTGATCAGAACGCAGCCCGCTATGTCCTTACATACCTCAATCGCAGATACTCCCATTCTGAGGTCACACTCTGGGATTATAGCCCGCGTTCCGTACGTGGTCAAACCTGTCTGCATTTGCCAACATGCGGCGATTGTGTATAATATGCAACACGCCACCCTAGCTCAATCGGCAGAGCAACCGCTTCGTAAGCGGTAGGTTTTGGGTTCGACTCCCAAGGGTGGCTTTGACGGTGTTCCACTCTGAGGCATTGCTCCCGATGACGCACGAGCAAACTGACTCGATGCCAAGCTGTATGATATCCCATGCCACGTGATTACTGGCAATTCGTCTGGCGGCTGGCCACGAGCAAGGCTGCGCTGATCGCCCTGCTGGCAGCCGTTGCTGTCAGTCTCGTGGCCGCCGCTTGGCTTCCCCAGCTCCCTTCTTCCAGCGGTGTCCTGTACGCGCAGCGGGTGTCCGAGGCCAATCTGCGCTTTGGCGCAGCGGCCGATACTCTGCGACGGTTGGGCTTGTTCAATATCACCCGGTCGCTGGGGTTCCGTGTGCTGCTAACTCTGTTGGGCGTGTGGCTGTTGCTGAGTGCTGTAGACGGTGTTGAGTCGTTGTGGGCTCAGTTCCGATCACACGATGATGGAGATAGCGCCGGGATCTCTGCGCGGGTCCAGTGCCTGCGGGTGGCTGACCTCAGTGCAGTCTGTGTCGCGGTAGGAGGACTCGTCATCCTGGGCGGATTGCTGCTCAACACGATATGGGGGTGGCGGGAGGACGGCATCACGCTGCAGGGAAGTGATCTAGTGCCGATATCGCAGGGCACAGGTTGGGTGGCCTGGGAGCCGGCTACGGAGCGCATCTCCAGCACTTCGGGAATCCGAACGATGATCGAAGCAATCGGGCCAGGCTTCACGGTGCGGGCGCTGGACGGTGCTGGGCAGTCCCTGTATCTTCAGCAGAGTCCCACTTCGCCCCGTGTCAAACAGCTTGCATTGGCGCTGACGGAAGACCAATACTTCGCTGTGCCCGATGTGGGTCTCGTCGTGCGCTTGAGCGCCAATCTGGCATCCAGTGCGGTGCATGACGGCGTCCCAGTGCTTGTTCAGGTGTTCAGCAGCCCGTCGGGCCAACTGGTGGTCGAGTCGAATCTAACAGGTGATGCGATACTGATGGGAATGGATGTGACATTGCAGTTCACCAGTGTGCCGTTCGCGCAAGTGAGTGCGCAGTTCTTGCCGGGGCGGTGGCCCATCTTTGTGGGAGGCGCTCTAGTGGTGATCGGCAGTTTTGGTTTGGCGGGGAGTGCGGCTCGTAGTCAGGCTCGGTCTAGATCGCGCAGTCCGGCGGGTCACGGGCAGAGCTACCTGGATGATGGACCGGAGCCGTGACGACCGGGAGGCGGTGAGTGCCCCCGTGCGTCTGCATAACGAGGCGCCTGTACTGTGCGCGCATAACGCTGTGCCCGTTGCATAATAAGCACAAGCAGCACTTGAGCAGTGTCTCAATGCATCCACGCATTGAGACGCTGCCGTGCAACTCTCAGACGGACGGGTTTGAGCTGAGGCTAGGGTGGGGTATACTGTCATTGTGCTAGGGGCGTCACATAGGCACTTGCACTGCCTATCTCACCAATCGCGGAGGCAGTGAGGCGCGTAGATGCAACCGATCATCATCGGCGTGGCCGGCGGGACGGGGTCCGGCAAGACGACAATCGCCAACGAGATACTGCATCGTGTGGGGACCCGGCATATTGCGGTCATTCCTCACGACGCGTACTATCGTGACTTGAGCCATCTGCCACTCAGTGAGCGTATCCGGGTGAACTTCGATCATCCGGATGCGTTGGAGACCGAGCTGATGATCCGGCACTTGATTGCGCTGAAGCAAGGGCGCCCCGTCGACATCCCGGTGTATGATTTCACAACACACACGCGCACACTGCAGACACTACATATCGAACCAGCGCCAGTTATTCTGGTGGAGGGCATTCTGATTTTCGCCGAACCGGGATTGCGTGTGTTGTTCGATATCAAGATCTATGTCGACACGGATGCGGATGTGCGCTTCATCCGGCGACTGCGCCGGGATGTCGAAGAACGCGGTCGCAGTGTCGAGTCGGTATGCGATCAATACCTCTCAACCGTCAAGCCGATGCACCTCGAGTTTGTCGAGCCGAGTAAGCGCTATGCCGACATCATCGTGCCAGAGGGAGGGTTCAATGAGGTTGCGGTTCAGATGGTAGCGGCCCGTATGCGCGGCATGCTGGAGGAACAGGGGCTGTGACGAAGGCGCTGATCACAGGAGGCGCCGGGTTCATCGGCTCTCACGTTGCTGAGGCGATGGTGCGAGAAGGCAAATGCGTTCACATCCTGGACGACTTCTCAACCGGGCGTGTGGAGAATCTGTCAGGCGTCAGTGATAAGGTCACAATCACGAGCGGCTCGATCACTGATGCACAGACCCTCGTCACGGCAGTCAGAGGATGTGAGACCGTGATTCATCTGGCTGCCGTGGCCTCGGTGAAGACATCGGTTGACGCGCCGCTTTTCGCGCATGCCGTCAACGTGAACGGCACTCTGAACGTGTTGGAAGCGGCTCGGATTGCCGGTGTCCGTCGCGTTGTCTTCGCCTCATCGGCGGCGGTATACGGTGATCACTCCGAACTGCCGCTGAACGAGACGTTGGCTCCGCGCTGTCTCTCACCCTACGCGGCTCAGAAGCTGCTGGGTGAAGCTTACTGTCGCGCCTACCATACGAGCTACGGGTTGCCCACTGTGGCGCTGCGTTTCTTCAATGTATTTGGGCCACGACAAGACCCGAATAGTCCGTATTCGGGCGTGATCAGTGTCTTTGCCAGTCGTATGGTTCGCGGTGAGGCTCCGGTGATCTATGGAGATGGGCGGCAGACACGTGACTTCGTGTATGTGGAGGACGTGGTACAGGCTATCCTGGCAGCGTGTGAGGATGATCGCGCTGTTGGACAGGTTGTGAACGTAGCGAGTGGCCAGCAGACCAGTGTGCTGGATCTGGTTGGTGTGTTAAACGAGTGCCTTGGCTTGGACCTGGGGCCGTCGATGGCTCCGGCACGGCTTGGTGAGGTGAGATTCTCGCAGGGCTGCAATGAGTTGGCTGGAAAAGTGCTCGGTTGGCGCGTTCGCGTTCCTCTGAGCGGTGGCTTAAGCCGTTTGCTGCGCGCCGAATATGATCTCGATCATTGCGATGGGAGCCGTTCGAGGCGAGATCCTAGGGCAGTTGGCCCGTGAATACAAGACAGGTATGAATGATATTCACTT